>NZ_JBHWWF010000114.1:0-1017 GCF_042736455.1 Streptomyces sp. NPDC060064 | reverse complement strand
TTTGTGTCAGGTGCCCGAGCGAGGGCGGGCAGTCGATCAGGGTGTAGTCGAGGTGGTCGTCGGCGCCCTTGAGTGCTTTGGCCAGTCGCCGGTACGCGCCGCGCTGGCCGGCTTCTGTGGCGCGGTCTTCGAGGGTGTACCGGGCGGGCATCAGGGTGATGCGGTCGGCGTATTCCGAGTTCCAGCCGATGGGCTGCCAGACCTGTGCTGCCACGCCTTCGGCGTTCGCCGCGATGGCCTCGGATGTCGTGAGCGGCGGGTTCGCGGGGTCGTACGTCCATCCCAGTCGCCGGGAGGCGTTGCCCTGCGGGTCCAGGTCCACGACCCCGACGCGCTTGCCGTTCTTCGCGAGGGCTTCGGCCAGGCGGACGACGGTCGTCGTCTTCTTCGCTCCGCCCTTGTTGTTGCCGATCGCGACACGTCGTGCCATCGGTCCTCCTTCTGTGGTCGTCGGGGTGAAGAGTAGGGCTTTGGTGCCAGCCCTTGGTGACGTCACGGACTCATGGGGCCGCGAGTCCACGAACGGGACTGTCGCGGTCTCTGTCGCGTCCGGGCCAGAGGTGGGGCCCCAGGGGTGTCGGCCCAGGCCACATGAGACGACAGCCATCCGCGCGACAACCTGGCGCGACAGCGCGTGCGACAGCCCCCGGTTCCTTCCACCCCAGGGGGGCGGCGGCGGCCTCTTAGGCCGGCGCCCTTCCCCGAGCCAGCGCAGCGACGCCCCGGGTTTCCCCGAGCAGCCGCCCGCCCGCACCCCCCACCCACATAACCCAGGGGCGAGGAAGGGCGGCTGAGAGGGGATGTCAGAGTACTCACCACGGGAAAAAGGCGGGTTGACCAGCAGAAATGCGGGGGGTCGCCGCTGGCTGGTGTCACAGTTGTTGCCACAGTTGTCGCAACTCTTGTTGCCACAGTTGGTGCCACAGTTGGTGCCACAGTTGTTGCCACTCACTGACGCCGCGGTGAGTTCCGGAGCCAGGGAACCCTCCACAGCCCCCACCACGGCAGGTCAGGGGC
>NZ_JBHWWF010000113.1:0-1039 GCF_042736455.1 Streptomyces sp. NPDC060064 | reverse complement strand
GCGCTGCCCACCGAATTGACCGAGCGGTTCGAGCGGGAGGGCTGGCTGCTCACCCGCAGCTACAACGACGAAATCGGGGCGTCCCTGGCCGAGGCATTCGGAACCGACGAGCGGGGCGCCGTCGAGAACTACTGCCGTGCCAACGCGATCGAGTTCGCGTGGCAGCCCGACGGTGGACTGCGCACCAGACAACGCCGCAGCGCCGTGGTGCGACACCCGGTCACCGGCCGGCGCTGCTGGTTCAACCAGATCGCCTTCCTCAACGAATGGACGCTCGCCCCCGAGGTGCGCGAGTACCTGATCGACGAGTACGGCGCCGACGGACTGCCGTTCAACACCCGCTTCGGCGAAGGCGACCCGATCGGCGACGACGTCGTACAACTGCTCAACAAGATCTACGAGGAGAACACCGCACGCGAGCCGTGGCAGGCCGGCGACCTGCTGCTCGTCGACAACATCCGCACCGCACACAGCAGGGAACCCTTCGAAGGACCGCGGGAAGTGCTCGTCGCGATGGCCGATCCAACTCACCTCACCGACTGCTCGCCAACCATCGAGGTGACTGGCCCATGACCACCGTCCGCTCTACCGCGACGAAGTTCGAAGTAGTCGAGCAGGCCACCGTGGCCCCGTTTGCGGTGATCCCCGGTGCCCAGGTTCAGCGCGTGCTGCAGGGGCGCGAGAAGGAGATCGTGGAGTTGGTCGAGGCCACCTACCGGCTGCACGGCGCCGGTGATTCGGTGAACCCGCCGTCCTACTTCCTGCGTTTCCCCGACCGCCCGTCCTCCCGGATCATCGCGCTGCCCGCCTCGATCGGCGGGGCGGTGCGGGTGGACGGCCTGAAGTGGATCTCCAGCTTCCCGCAGAACGTGACGGCAGGCATCCCTCGCGCCTCGGCCGTGCTGATTCTCAACGACCATGACACCGGCTACCCGTTCGCCTGTCTGGAAAGCTCGATCATCAGCGCCACCAGGACGGCCGCGTCAGCGGCGTCAGCGGCCGACTGGCTCAGCCGCGACCGGCGGCGCCCGACACGCGT
>NZ_JBHWWF010000112.1:0-1108 GCF_042736455.1 Streptomyces sp. NPDC060064 | reverse complement strand
CCGGGCGGGGGTCCCCAACCCCCCCGGCTGGGTTTGGGGGGGGGGGGCGCGCAACCCCAACCCCCGCCGGCGATTGAGGTGCGGAGTCGGGGGGCGGAGCCCCCGAACAAACCGACGATCAAGGAGACCCCGTGGAGATCGGAGTGGGCCTGCCCACCACAGTGCCGGACATCGACGGGCGCCGGCTCGTCGACTGGGCGCGGCTGGCGGAGAACCACGGGTTCTCCAGCCTCGGCACGCTCGACCGTCTGGTGTACGACAGTTATGAGCCGCTGACCTCGCTCGCCGCGGCGGCCGCCGTGACCGAGCGGATCCGGCTGACCACATCCATCCTGCTCGCCGCCTACCGTCCCGGCACCCCGTTGCTGGCCAAGCAGCTCGCCACGATCCATGAGATCTCGGGCGGCCGGCTGACGGTCGGGGTGGCGGCCGGCGGCCGCGACGACGACTTCCGGGCCACCGGCGCCCCGTACGGCGACCGCGGGAAGCGTCTTGACTCCATCCTCACCGAACTGGCGGAGGTCTGGGGCGGCAAGGGCCCGGTCCCCGGCATCGGCCCCTTCCCGAAGGGCGAAGGGCCGGAGATCATCGTGGGCGGCCACACTCCCGCGGCGATGGCTCGCGCGGCCCGGTTCGCCGACGGCTGGATCGCAGGCGGCAGCTCGGCGACCGCCTATGCCGAACTGGCCCGCCAGGCCCGTGAGGCGTGGCAGGCCCGGGGCCGTACGGACGCACCGCGGCTGGTGGCGCTGGTGTACGCCTGCCTGGGGCCGGGCGCCCAGGAGGTCGCCGAGTCGTATCTGCGCGCGTACTACTCGTTCATCGGCCCGAAGGCGGAGATGGCGGCGAAGGCGGTCATCACCGATGCGGCACGGCTGCGGGAGACGGCCGCGGCGTACGAGGCGGCGGGCTGCGACGAGCTGCTGGTCTTCCCCTGCACCGCCGAGGCGGGGCAGCTGGAGTTGCTGGCAGGGGCGACGTTCGGCTGAGGGACCGGGCGCCGCACACAGGAGGGTGGGGGGGGGGCGCCGGGCGGGGCCCCCCGGTGGGGCGGGGTTTGTTGAGACCCCCCCGCCGGCCCCCCCCGCCCCGGGGCCCCGCGAGTCAA
>NZ_JBHWWF010000111.1:0-1232 GCF_042736455.1 Streptomyces sp. NPDC060064 | reverse complement strand
TGGAGAGTGGGTTAGCTGGTTTTCAGGGGTACTTGTGGTGCGGCGGTCGTTGCGTGGAGTGCTTCGAACTCGGCGGGTGGGACGTGGCCGAGCTCGCCGTGGAGGCGGCGCTGATTGAACCAGTCGATGTACTCGGCGACGGCGATCTCGACGTCGTTGACGCCGGTCCAGGGGCCCTTGTTGCGGATCAGCTCGGCCTTGAAGAGGCTGTTGAACGCTTCGGCCAGGGCGTTGTCGTACGAGTCGCCCTTTGAGCCGACCGAGGCTACGGCGGATTCCTGTTCGAGACGTTCGGTGTAGTGGAGAGCTCGGTATTGGACTCCACGGTCCGAGTGATGCGTGAGGCCGGTGAGGTCGGCGCCTGTGTGCCGGCGGCGCCAGATCGCCATCTCCAGGGCGTCGAGGGCGAGGTCTGTGTAGAGACTGGTAGCGACCTGCCAGCCGACGACCATGCGGGAGAAGACGTCGATGACGAAGGCAGTGTAGACCCAGCCGGAGAAGGTTCTGATGTAGGTGATGTCCGCTACCCAGAGCTGGTTCGGGGCGGTCGCGGTGAACTGCCGCTCGACCAGGTCGGCGGGTCGGCCGGTCTCCGGGGCCGGCCGGGTGGTGCGTGGGGTCTTGGCCCCGATCACCCCGCGCAGTCCGGCCGCGCGCATGAGGCGCTCGACCGTGCAGCGGGCCACCTCGTGTCCCTCGTGTGCCAGCGCGGCGTGGACCTTGCGGCCCCCGTAGACCCCGTAGTTGTCCTGGTGAATGCGGTGTATCTCCTTGGTGAGGTGCTCGTCGCGCAGGCTGCGGGCCGAGGGCGGGCGGTTGTGAGCGGCGTAGTAGGTGCTCGGCGCGATCGGTGCGTCCGTCTCGGCGAGGACGTCGCAGATCGGCTGGACGCCGAACGTCTCCTTGTATGGTCGATGTAGGCGACCTTTATCGCAGTGGACGGTCCAGCTCCGCGGCGAAGAAAGCCGAGGCGGACTTCAATATCGCGTTCGCCCGCCGCAGTTCCTTCACCTCCCGCTCCAGCTCGGCGATCCGGGCGGCGTCGGTGCTGATGGTGCCGGGGCGTATGCCGTCGTCGGTCTCGGCACGCTTGACCCAGCCGCGCAGGGCCTCGGGATGCACATCGAGCTGGTCGGCGATCCGCTTGATCGCACCGGCCCGGCCGGCCGGGTCCTTGCGGGCCTCGACCGCCAAGCGCGTCGCGCGCTCGCGCAGTTCGTCGGGGTACTTAC
>NZ_JBHWWF010000110.1:0-1265 GCF_042736455.1 Streptomyces sp. NPDC060064 | reverse complement strand
GCACGAGCCGACGCGGCGGGCGCTGCTGCGACGCCTTCGCTGACGAACCGCACACACGCGCCGACCGATGGCCGGTGACCGATGGCCGGTGACCGATGGCCGGTGACCGATGGCCGGTGACCGATGGCCGGTGACCGATGGCCGGTGACCGATGGCCGGTGACCGATGGCCGGTGACCGATGGCCGCCTGGACCGGGGTCACGTGACCCGGTCGACGCGCAGGTCAGGACTGCAACGCACCTCGCGTTGCAGTCCTGACCTGCGAAGAACGCGCCGTTTCAGACAGTCGTGTCACCGCGTTTCAACAGGGGGCCTAGTGACGTCACGAGTCCATGAGCCCACGAACTCACCCGCCGGAATCCTTGCGCAATGCGCACACCCCATGCCAGGGTTCCCCTGTGCGCAAAGCGCACACCATCAATACGGGAGGGACCCCATGTCTGTGACCATCAACAAGACCACCAGCTCCTCGGCCGAGATCACCTGGGAACCCAGCGCCGACGACACCCACGGAAACATCGTCTACAGCATCGAATCCGAACAGCTCGCCTACGCACTCCAAGCCCTCGGCGACGAGGCCGGAGCCGGATACGACCCCGACATCCCCGAAGCCCGCGCACTCAGCGCCGCGATGCACACGACCCGCCTCGCACGAGCCCTGGAAACCCGCGCAGCCGTACAGGTCGTGCACCTGCGCGACCACTACGGCCTCTCCTGGCGACGGATCGCCACCGCCATCCACGACGACCCCGACATGCAGTCCACCGTCCGCCGACAGTACGACTCCGGCCTCCGCTACCTCCTGACCTGAGCCCGCCCCGCCACCCCAACAACCCCCCGGGCGCGGCGGCCTATCGAGCCGCCGCGCCCGCACAAAACCGGACACCCTCCCCCGAAGCGCTCAAATCCAACCGCCACAAACAAAGAAAATAAGGAATTGCATTCGCCCAAATAAGACGTATAATTCCTCCGGAATTACCAGCTCCGCCCGAATTTGAATTTCTCGAATTCGTATCCAGCGGCTCGGATCAAAAGAAGTGAGTCAAAGTGCTGCGCACTTTCTAATTCGGTCTGCGACCGCTTGCAAATTTCCGCTCCGCTGCAATTTGCAAGCGCCTGAATTCGCTCCGCGAATTCAATCCGGACCCGCATCCGGCGCTCCGCGCCGGAATAGGCCCGGCTGGGCCGTGCTTCTGGTCGGCCGTGCTTCTGTCCGGGCTCAGCTCAGGCGGTCGACCAGCTGCCGCAGCTGGTCCCGCAGCCGG
>NZ_JBHWWF010000109.1:0-1312 GCF_042736455.1 Streptomyces sp. NPDC060064 | reverse complement strand
TGAGGCTGATCCTTTGGAGTGGACACCCTGACAATGGATCTTGATGGTCCAGGGAGGGATGTCCAGGTGGGACGCAAGTCTCCGTATCCGGAGGAGTTCAGGAAGGACGCGGTCGCGCTCTACCGCGCCGCGGGCGGCAAGCGCACATACGCGGCGGTGGCGGCGGACCTCGGCATCACCGCCGAGTCGCTGCGGACATGGGTCCGCATGGAAATCGAGTCCGAGGCACTGCCCGAGCGCCGCGAGGCCGGCGGGAGTCCGGCTGAGGAACTGGCCCGGTTGCGGGCGGAGAACGCCCGGCTACTGAAGGCGGAGAAGGAATGGCAGCTGGAGCGCGAGATCCTGCGCCGGGCAGCCGCCTATTTCGCTCGGGAGGTGACGTGAGCCCCCGCCGCTGGGACTTCATCTCCGAGAATCGCGCCGCCTTCGGCGTGAAGCGGATCTGCCGGGTCCTGGGCGTCTCCCGCTCCGGCTATTACCAGCACCGGGCCACTGCAGGCGCCCGCGCCGAACGAGCCGTCGAGGAAGAGCGAACGGTGTCGGAGATCCGACAGATCCATGCCGACCACCAGGGCGCCTATGGCGCCCCGCGCGTCCATGCCGAACTCCGCTCCCGCGGGAGAAAGATCAACCGCAAGCGCGTGAGCAGACTGATGAGGATCAACCGCATCGTCGGCCGGCATCTGCGGCGCAAGAAGCGCACGACCATTCAGGACACGACGGCCCCGCCTGTGCCGGACCTGATGATGCGTGACTTCACGGCGGACATGCTCAACACCAAGTGGTGCGGCGACATAACGTACGTCGCCGTCGGCTCGACTTGGCTGTATCTCGCCACGGTCATCGACATCCGCTCGCGGCGCGTGATCGGCTGGTCGATCGCGGACCACATGCGCACCTCGCTGGTCACCGACGCGATCGAGATGGCCGTGGCCGCCCGCGGCGGCCAGGTCCACGGCGTCGTCTTTCACACGGACAGGGGCGCGCAATATGGATCGGCCGCCTTCGCCGAGGTCTGCCGTCGGCACGGCATCCGCCGCAGCATGGGCCGCGTCGGCTCAAGTTACGACAACGCCCTCGCCGAATCGTTCTTCCAGGGCCTCAAGCGCGAGTTGCTGCACGGACGGCGCTGGACCTCGAAGGCGCAGACACGGCTGGAGCTGTTCAGGTGGCTGTCGTACTACAACCGGCGCCGCCGCCACTCCGCCCTCGGCTACCTCGCGCCAGCCGAGTACGAACAGCAATTGATCACGTCACGTACGCTGTCACTCGTCGCGTGAAACCCGGTGTCCACCCCCGGGGATCAACCTCA
>NZ_JBHWWF010000108.1:0-1451 GCF_042736455.1 Streptomyces sp. NPDC060064 | reverse complement strand
CCTTGTACGACGGCGGTGTACCCACCACGGACGGCTCCCCCCAACGCGATCAACCCGAAGATCATCCCCCAAAGGCCAGCCAACGTGACAGCGCCGCCACGACGCGATCTCGTCCGCGACCACGTCGGTGACCTTGGAGACCAGCGCCGGGGAGACCTCCGAGCCGTAGACCTCCTTCAGATGCGCGGTGATGTCCCGCGTCGTCATGCCCCGCGCGTAGAGCGAGAGGATCATGTCGTCGACCTGCGCCAGGCGCCGCCGCCGTTTGGGCACGATGCCCGGCTCGAACGCGCCCTCACGGTCCCGCGGCACGTCCACGGTGACCGGCCCCGCCGTCGTCGTAATCGTCTTCGGGTAGGAGCCGTTGCGGTTATTGCCGCTGCCCCGGTCGGCCGGATCGCCGGCCTCGTAGCCGAGATGATCGGCCATCTCCACCTGCAGGGGCCCGTTCCAGGACTGCCTTCATCATCTGCTGCAGCAGCCCGCCGGCACCGTCCAGGCCGATCCCCGCGTCGGCCGCGTCCGCTATCAGCGAGTCGATCGCCTTGGGCGACAACGCGCCCGCCAGCCGCCGCGCGTCCGCCTCCCGGCCCTCCGCCAGGGATTCCTGACCGGCCGTCTGCTTGATGCTGTCTGTACTCACAGTGCGTGATGCCTTTCGGTCGAACCGGGGCCCGACCAACACGCAGCAAGATCAACTCCTACACGCTCGAGTAAACACCCTCGGCGTCCATCAGCACCGGCCAGGACAGGCCCAGGTCACGGGCAGCCTGCACGATCGTGGAGCCGGCATCCCGTACCCGGCATCCGGCCGCAGCCCGTAAGCGGGCAGTCAGCCGCGCCCCGCCGGTATCTGGGGGATCTGCTCGGTGAACGACTTACGCAGACACGCCGGCTCCCCGCACCACCGGCGGCGCTTGTGCCAGAAGAACACCAATCCCCGCTCGCCGTAGGGCAGGTCCCGCGGCCGGGTGGTCGCCGGTCCCTTCACACGGGAGGCGAAGACGCCGCACTCCGGGCAGGCCCGGGCCGTCTCGTCCGCCGTGGCCAGATGGACCCGCCGTGTACCGTCCTGAATCCGCTCGACCCGTATGACGGACACCCCGTCAAGGTCCAGTAACAACGTCGTATCGTTGACCATGCCCGTGGCTCCCAGATGATCGTTCTGCCTCAAGAACAGAAATGATCACCCAGGACCACGGGCCTCATGCCTACAGGGCCGACAACCACCCCAATCATCACGTACCGTGACGGCTAGTCAGCACCGGAAACAACGCGCACCGCTTAACCTCGCCGTTTCGCTTGGGTACGGCGGCTGTTGAGGCGGAAATACGAAAGTGCCTTCCTGACCTGGGACGATGAACCTTGCTGAGGGGTTCTGTCGGTCCAGGCGGAAGGCACTTTCTGCGTGCAGGTGCGACACGAGGTCGCGTGTGTTGAGTGGATGCTCT
>NZ_JBHWWF010000107.1:0-1493 GCF_042736455.1 Streptomyces sp. NPDC060064 | reverse complement strand
CGGAACAGGTCGTAGACCCGGTCCCACGGCCCGTACCGCTCGGGCACATCCCGCCACGGCGTTCCAGCCCGCGTCCGCCACCGTATGCCGTCTATGAGCTGCCGCCTGGTCCAAACCGGCGGCCTCCCGGCCTTCTTGCCCATCGGCAGCAGCGGCTCCAGCCGCGACCACTGTGCATCTGTCAGATCTCCACGCGCCACAACGCATGATCATCACCGATCAAGATCCACTTTCGCAACAGACCCTAGTCGGGTTGCTTCATGGCGGTACGCCGCGTCAGTCGACCATCCGCCGCTTATCACCTGATCTGCTCGATTTCCGCGAGGCCAGCCCGAAACGTTCGATGCGAGCCGACGTTGCCAGCTCGCTGGCCCCACGGAGAGCTTGCCAGCGACCGCGATCAAGCACCCGCACCGGACCCCTGGCGCACTGATACCGCCTACCACTGCCCATCGGGTACGGCATCCGATCCCCAGCCACCGGCCCGGCCCACCTGCGTTGAGGCGTTCCCCCGGCAGCCCTGCCGGTGACCCTCACGCTGCTGTTTGCGACACGCACGACCCTGCAGATCCCACCGGACAGGGCCCCTGGCCGCGCCGTACCCCACAGCAACTCGCAGCAGCTCCGGCGATGTCCGCCGGATCCCCCCTGATGTCACCGCAGAGGCGGACGTAGCGACCCAATTCATACGCGTTGAGGGTAGATGCGATGCGCCCTCCATCCAGGTTTACCTTCCGGAGGTCGCTGGATCAGCCGTTACATTCGTCAGGACGCTTCGACGACTTCAACCCGTAGGGCGGGTCTTTTCCCCTGCACGGGATCGTATGACCCCCTAAACGTGGGAGGGGCAGTAAACCTGTAGGAATTCTTCCCCCACCATGGGTTCTCCCACTCGAACTTAATGACACTCGAGTCGAGTCCAGCCTCCTTACAGTCAGCCGTCTTATAGGTCACTTCACCCACAGTATTCCAAGCACTCTGCGTGCCGAAGCTTGCAGATTTTCCGGGTTCGATGCGAGGCCTCGGCTCATTCGTCCACGTGCTGTTATTCACTTGCGGATAGGAAGCGAGACCGTCCTCACCGCTCGATGTATCCCAGTGATCGGCCACCAACGTGCAGGAAGTGTGATTGATGAAGGCCACGTCAACAGTACGTGCAGCGTCGGCCTGCGCTGACGTGGCTGACAGGAGCACCCCGGCGAGGGCTGCACTGGCGGGGATCCCCCACCTGCTTACTTTCATCGTCGTTACCTCTTTGCATCTCGATCGGAGCCGACCGGTGAACACCATCACCCATCGCCCGCATGGTGGACCTCCAAGCATGGGTCCCTGGTAAGTCGGCACTCTTGCGTGAACGAAATACACCATCTGGAGCCTTTTCCACTTGTACGTCTGGCGGGTGACGTGATGGCGCATGGTCGACCGGTGGCGTGACGAACGGGGCATCCCGCGGGTTGGCGAGTCGCCAAACGTCAGCCTCACCAGCGGAGATG
>NZ_JBHWWF010000106.1:0-1593 GCF_042736455.1 Streptomyces sp. NPDC060064 | reverse complement strand
CCTTGTACGACGGCGGTGTACCCACCACGGACGGCTCCCCCCAACGCGATCAACCCGAAGATCATCCCCCAAAGGCCAGCCAACGTGACAGCGCCCTCGCAACGGTTGGAACTGAACATAATGCAAATGATCCTGAGTAGTGGTCACTCATGCATCTGAGCTGGTGCATGTGATCAGATTCTGAGGTGAGAGATCGCCAGCTGCGACGTTCCCACTGTGGCTACTGTTTCGCGCCCGCGTAAGGGCAGTGACGCGAACGTTTCTCTCAACAGGCACCACCCACGACGACTACTTAGGACGTGCACATGCTCAACCGTCGTTCCGTGATCCGGAGCGGAAGTGCCGCTATCGGCGCAATTGCTCTCTCCGCTGTTGCCAGCGGAACCGACCTGGCTGCGGCAGCTGCTCAGAACCCGCATCTCTTCGGCGATCCTGCCCAGACCCCGGTCCCGGATCAGCCCTACCCTCGACATCTGACCCGTTGCGAGCGCGAGCACCTCGAGCGGTTCGATGAGCTCGACTATGTCGTCTACTCTGGGCAGGAATGGTCCCGGATCGAAGAGAGCCATGCCCCGAATGTTCGTGTCCACTTCCCGGACGGCCGCTACGTCGACGGCCTTGACGAGCATATAGCCGATCTCAAGAGCCAGTTCGTGTGGGCACCGGACACCCACATCAGCGAGCATCCAATCCGGATCGCCAAGGGCGAGCTGACCGCCGTCACCGCAGTCATGCGCGGCACCTTCACCCGCCCCATGCCCGACGGCAAGGGTGGCTTCACTCAGCCGACCGGCAAGAAGTTCGCCATCAACATGATCACCGTCGGCATCTGGAACAGGCACGGTGTAATGGACGAGGAATTCCTGTTCTGGGATGATCGGACCTTCGGTCAACAACTCGGCCTCTCATAGCCATCGATACCGGCACATCGGCCAGCTCCCACGATGGGTCCCGTCGCTCCTTTATGGCAGGGGCGGGACGCCATCACATCCCAACCATTCGTTCACCAACTGGCCCTGCCCTGGGAGTTGTAGAATCTTCGGTGCAACTTCTCGATCACAGAAGACGCACAGTGATTCAGAAGCCTTCCTCGGGATAACCGTCCCCCGCGACCGCGATGGCACCTTCGAGTCGAAGATCGTGTGCAAGCGGCAGTCTGTAAGACTGTCATTGAGCTTCACTGCACGGATCTGTTCTGTTTGAGGGGCCCTGCTCTTCTCGGACAGCGGTGTTGAGGGTTCTCCGAGAGCACCGATCACCTCGGCTACGGCCAGCATGATCCGGCCGGGAAGAACGGCGGCAACTCCCGCAACGGCACCCGTTCCAAGACGGTGTTGACCGAGGTCGGGCCTGTGGAGATATCCGTACCCCGCGACTGCGACGGCGCCTTCGAGCCGAAGATCGTGCGTAAGAGGCAGAAACGCCTGGGCGGCGTCGACGAGATAGTCATCTCGCTCGCCGCGAAGGGCTTGACGACTGGTGAGGTGCAGGCCCACCTTGAGGCTGATCCTTTGGAGTGGACACCCTGACAATGGATCTTGATGGTCCAGGGAGGGATGTCCAGGTGGGACGCAAGTCTCCGTATCCGGAGGA
>NZ_JBHWWF010000105.1:0-1600 GCF_042736455.1 Streptomyces sp. NPDC060064 | reverse complement strand
CGCACAATGTGACGCCGTGTCAGCTCCCCAGCAGGCCAAATTTGTCACCGCCGTGAGTAGCGGCATCGAACAGCCGGGCGGACACTACCAACCCCACCCCACCCCGCCCCAGGCCGCTCGTGCCCCCAACGCCCCCCACCGTCCCGCACCTCAAGGCGAGTTGGAGCTCGAATGCCCCAGCACGTACCCCCCATGTTGCGCGCGCCACTCCCCCACCACCGGCCGAAGTCTCCGGAGCACGACCCTTCTTCCGGCCCTCCTCCGCATCCGCGCCGGATCGTCTTCCTCGCCCGCCGCGACCTCGGCAACCCGGCCGCCGGCGGCTCCGAACTGCTCATCGACCGTATCGCCGACGGGCTCACCGCCCACGGCCACCAGGTCACGCTCCTGTGCGGCGGTCCCGCCGCCTTCCGCGACTACCGCGTGGTCTCGGCCGGCGGGGACGCCGGACACTTCCTGCGCGCCCGCCGCGCCTTCGAACGGCAGGTCGGTGACTGCGACCTGTTCGTCGAGGTGTGCAACGGCATGCCGTACCTCGCCCCGCTGTGGCACCGCGGACCTACGCTCTGCCTGGTCAACCATGTGCACACCGACATCTGGACCGAGCGTTTCCCCGGCCCCGCCGCCCGGCTCGGCAGACGGCTCGAGCGCTGGGCACTGACCCGCGCCCACAGCGGCAACCTGCTGGTCGCCGTCTCACCTTCCACGGCCGACGCGCTCCACGGCCTCGGTGTCCCGCGCGAGCGGATCCGGCTCGTCCACAACGGTGTCGAGGATCCGGGCCCGCTCGCCCCCAGATCGGCGGAGCCGCTGTTCCTCGCCGTGGGACGCCTCGTCGAGTACAAGCGGATCGAGCTGTTGCTGCGTCTGTGGGAGAGGGTCAGACCGGTCACCGGAGGCCGGCTCGTCATCGTCGGTGACGGGCCGGAACGCGCCCGGCTCGAAGCTCTCGCCGGGCCCGGCGTGACCTTCACCGGGCGGGTCCCGGAGGCCGAGAAGCACCGGCTGCTGTGCGCGGCCTGGGTGTTGCTGCACCCCTCGCTCGTCGAGGGCTGGGGGCTGGTGGTGACCGAGGCGGCGGCCCGGTCCACGCCCGCCGTCGGCTTCGACGTGCCCGGACTCAGAGACTCGATCGACGACGGCGTCACCGGCGTGCTGGCCCGCGGCGAGAGCTCGTTCGCCGCGGCCTGGTGCACGCTGGCGCTCAGCCCCGAGCGGCGCGAGGCGCTCGGCCGGGCGGCCGGGCAGCGGGCGGCGCACTTCCGCTGGGGCGCCACGGTCCGGCAGTTCCGGGCGGCGGCCGCGGAGGCCGCGCCACGGCGGATGGACCGGCCGTGAAGGACCCCTCCATCCGCAGGTCCCTCACTCTCTTCCGGGCGTTCATGGGCGAGCAGTCCGACCCGGACCGGTGCTACACCCTGCTCGCCCATGACGCGGCCGACCAGCTCGAGCGGCAGACGCCCCTGCGCGACCGGCTGGTGGTGGATGTGGGCGGCGGAAGCGGCCACTTCACCGAGGAGTTCCGGCGGCGCGGAGCACAGAGCTTTCTCTTCGAGCCCGACCTGCGGGAACTCGGCGCACGGAGCACCATCCCCGCGGG
>NZ_JBHWWF010000104.1:0-1816 GCF_042736455.1 Streptomyces sp. NPDC060064 | reverse complement strand
GACGACACCAACCACGAGGTAATGGACCGGGTGCCGGACCGGATCCTGCTCGGCCGCGCGGTCAACAACGTGCACATCTACGTCGTCGACGAACACCTCACACCCGTGCCGCTCGGCGCCCCCGGCGAGATTGTCTTCTCCGGGGTCTGCGTCGGCCGCGGGTATGTCAACGACCCTGAGCGGACCCGGCTGGCCTTCCTGGCGGATCCGCACCGAAAGGGCCGGCGGCTCTACCGGAGCGGTGACTTCGGCCGCTGGCAGCCGGAAAGCAAGCTGGAGTTCCTCGGCCGCAGGGATGCCCAGGTCAAGATCCGCGGCTTCCGGATCGAGATCGGCGAGATCGAGAACACCTTGCTGCGCCTCCCTGGTGTCCGCGACGGCGCGGTGGTGGTCGCCGAGCGGGCCGACCAGAGCAAGTACCTGGTGGCCTTCTACTCCGCCCGGCAGCCACTCGAGGCCGACGTCCTGCTGGAGCGGCTGAGTGCGTCGCTGCCCGAGTACATGGTCCCGTCGGCCTTTCACTGGCGGGACAGTCTGCCGCTGACGGCCAATGGCAAGATCGACAGGAAGACGCTGACGGCGCTCGCCGAGGAGCTCGACGTCGTCGAGGACGACTACAGCGCGCCGAGTACGCCCACAGAACAGTGGCTGGCGGCCGCATGGGCAAACGTACTCGGCATTCCGCAGGACCGGATCGGCCGGCGGGACCACTTCTTCGACCGGGGCGGCACGTCGCTGTCGGCAGTGAAGCTGGCAATCGCCCTCGACCGTGCGGTGACCCTGAAGGACGTCACCCGTCGCCCGGTCCTCGCCGATCTCGCCGGACTGGTCGACGGCCGGTCCGAGCGGAGCTCCGGGCTGCTGCAGTCACTGTCGGAATCGGACCGCGCGCAGGCCGGTGCCCTGCTGTGCTTCCCCCACGCCGGCGGCAACGCGGTGAACTTCCAGCCGCTGGCCAGGGCACTGCCGGCCGGCGGCCTGGCGGTCTACGCCGTCGAGCTGCCCGGTCACGACGTGGCCGCCGACAGCGAGCCGTTCGCGCCGATCGCAGAGGTGGTTGAACAGGTCGTCGCCGAGATCACCCGGCGTGGCCTGACCAGGATCCTGCTGTGGGGCCACTCCTCGGGCACGGCGTTGGCCGTGGAGACGGCCAGGCAGCTGCAGGAGCGCGGGGTGGACGTCCAGCGGGTGTTCCTCGGCGCGCAGCTGCTCGGTGACGCCACCGACCGGCGCGCCGCCATCACCGAGCTGACCGGGCGGAGCAACGCAGAGATCGTCACCGAGCTGACCGGGCGGAGCAACGCCGAGATCGCCGCGGCGCTGAGCGCGGACAGCGGCTACACCGGGCTCGGTGAGCTGGATGCGCAGCGCGCCGAGCATGTCGGTGCGGCGTACCGGCACGACTGTGTGTCCGCGCACCGCTATTTCGCCGATGCCCTGGACGCCCCGCCGGCGGTGAAGCTGTCCGCGCCGGTCACCGTCGTCGTCGCCGCCGACGACCCGAGCACGGCGGAGTTCCCACGCCGGTACCTCGACTGGCAGCTCCTCGCCGAGCACGTCGACCTGCACGAGCTCGCCGACGGCGGCCACTACTTCCTGCGCACCCGTCCGACCGAGGTGGCCAAGGCCGTGCTGAGCGCCGCCGAGTGGCCGACTTCTTACTGAGCCGCGACTGAAAGGAATACGAGATGTCGTCGTCATCCCCGACATCACTGCTCGATGTGGAGACGAAACCCGGCAAACCTCCGATGCTGCGGGTCGAGACCACCGTCGACGCGACGAGCTGGGCGGCCGAGCAACGGGACGCGCTGCGCGC
>NZ_JBHWWF010000103.1:0-2337 GCF_042736455.1 Streptomyces sp. NPDC060064 | reverse complement strand
CCCTGGTAGGCGATGTGTCGTGCCTTTATCGCTTTCCGGGTGGTGCGGAGCCATTGCTCCCACCCGGTTGGGGACTGTGGGGGCCGGTTGGCGTGCAGGAGCAGTTGCCCGCAGAGCTGGCAGCGGCCCTTTTGCGTCTGGAGCAGACGCATGGTGGCCCGGTCCAGCGGCAGCGGTGCGCTTCTGCGTCGCCGGTTGGCCCAGTAGTCGGCCAGGGCCGGATCGTCTGGGGACGAGGTGCCCTTGACCAACTGGTGCCGGACGATTTTCGTCCAGGCGAACTTGACGAGGTAGGCACCGTTGTCGCGGTGGCCGAATACCCATTTGTCTTCCCGGGCGGTGTTGAATCGGCCGAAGTACCGGCTGGTGATCCAGTGCTTCGACTTCTTCGGATGCCTGTGCAGAGCCCACCGGTAGGTGAGTTGCCACAGATAGGTGTCCAACGAGGCGAAGACCTCCTTGGACACCACCGTCCGGTAATAGGCCGACCACCCGCGAACGATCGGGTTGACCGCCCGCAGGACGGCGAGGGTCTCCGCGCCCCGCAGGCCACGGATCTCCTCACGCAGCCTGGCCCGGATCCGCCTGACAGCCGCCTTGCTGGGCTTGATCAGCAGCTTGCCACATCGATAGCGGCGCACGTTGAACCCCAGGAAGTCAAAGCCGGTCTCCGCGTGGACGATACGTGTCTTGTCCTCGTTGAAGACCAGCCCCCGGGGCGCGAGCCACTCGGCAAGTTGGGCCTTGACCTGCTCAGCCGCATCGCGGCTGTGGCACATCGCCACCAGGTCGTCGGCGTATCTGACCAGCACCGGGGCGTCCGGCATGATCTCTCCGGGCCGTCGGCCTGGAGGGTAGTACCGCACACCCGCAGCCGCCTCCATCCCATGCAGGGCGACGTTCAACAGCACTGGGCTGATCACTCCGCCTTGAGGAGTTCCCTCCTCCGTCGCAGTGATTCGGCCGCGTTCCACCACTCCGGCCTTCAGCCATTGCCGGACCAGTCCCCGTGCGGGGAAGGTACCGAGCTGGGCCAGAAGCCGGTCGTGGTCAATGCGGTCGAATGCCGCCGCCAGGTCGGCGTCCAGGATCCACACGCGTTGCGGGTTCTTGCCGTTGAGCGTGTTGTAGATGACCCCGATCGCGTCGTGGCAGCCTCGGCCCGGGCGGAAGCCGTATGACCTCGCCTCGAACCGTGCCTCCCACTCAGGTTCCAGCGCCGCCGACGCGCGGGCCTGATGAGCCCTATCGATGATCACGGGAATTCCTAGTGGGCGCCGTTTGTGTCCCCCTGCCTTCGGGATGAACACTCGCCGGACGGGACGGGCCTGCCAGATACTTCCGCACTGCTGGATGAAGCGCGCCAGTTCTGCCTTGCCCGGGGCGGTCAGCACGATCTGGCCGTCAATCCCCGCTGTCTTCCGTCCGGTGTTGACCTCCGTCACCCGGCGCACGCTGACCAGCGTGTTGCTGAGGCTCCGGAGCATCAGTTTCTGCAGGTTCCTGACTCTCGCCAGGTCACCGTCCTTCGATGCCGTGAAGATGCGCTGGCGCAGGCGGCGTACGTTCTTCTCCGCTTGGTCCCAGTCGATACTGTCCCAGTCCGCGAAGAAGTCGCCCTCCGGTCCGTTCACCCCAGCCGTAGCCGCGGCGTCTAACTTGTCCTTCGGTGCTGTCCCTGTCGTCATCGTCCCTCCTCACAGACTCACCCGGCTCACGTCAGCGTCCTTTCGGACCCGGAAACCTGTCCGGTATCCGGCGAGTTGGCCGGGACTGTGGCGGAGAGGCCGCCGCTCGTGCTGTCCCGGTTTCCTCTGACCTTTCGGTCTGCCGGCCTTCGCTTCTTGAGCCGTCCTGTCCCGCCGGAGACATCAGCTTTCCTCACGGTCGGCCCACCGCCGCCCATGCCAGAGCGGCGGCCTCCGTCGGGGTTTCCACGTTCCGCGTGTGCGAGATGCGACCGGATTGGGCGCCCTCTATATCCCGGGGCGATGGTGTCCTCCCGGGCGGCATGAAGATCCGCTCGGCGCCTGCCGCGTTTCAGCGGCCCGCCCTGCACCCTGCTGTCGCGTCCCACCGGCAGGGCTTTCCTTCACGAGACGTCATCGAGGGTTCACGGGTGTTCGCCCGCCCGGTCTTCCCCTTGCCTGTTGCCACCGGGTGGAACGGCGGCGCTTGGGCTTCTCCCGGAGCTTCGCACCCCGCCGTTACCAGCGACGCACGTCCAGGTGGGAACGGATCATCGGACACGGACCCGGGATTACCCTGTCGTCGGCGACATCGCCGACCCCCTCTCCAAGAGCATCCACTCAACACACGCGACCTCGTGTCGCACCT
>NZ_JBHWWF010000102.1:0-2665 GCF_042736455.1 Streptomyces sp. NPDC060064 | reverse complement strand
GAACGGACCTATCCAGGACGGCTCCGACGCCGTGATCACACCAGCCACACCAAGATCATCTCACCCGTGACCAGCAGTTACGGGACAACCCTTAGTCTCCCGCTCGGTGCTGAATCCCGAATCTCATGACGAAGCTTGTGAACGATCTCCGTGGCCAAGCGTTTGACGAGGTCAAGAGCATGGTTGCGATAACGGGCTGCCCCGCGATTGATCGTGGGCGGGCCGTGACATGAGGGTGGCCGCGCGGGTTCTTGAGGTGTGGAGCCCTCGCAAGCCCGCGCGGCCATGTTCTATTCTTCCCTTTCTTCCTTCTGTGGCCGTGCGCGCCAATGTCTCGGCGCGTCGACAAGGGCGCGGACGTGCGAGTCGGAGGCGGGCCGCTCGCAGACGTCGGAGATTGCCTTGGCCAGCGGCCACTCGTCGATCTCGCGGTAGGCGGCGGATTCGCTGATGCCGTCCCACTCGTCGTCCAGGTATTGATGCCGGGTGCGCTGCCCGTCCTCGCCCCGGTACAGGCGGCGCCGGAACGCGGCCTCCAGCGCCTCGCCCCGCATCCACTTGGCGTTCTGGTGGTTGTCCCGGGCGGCGTGGATCCGCTCCAGGTCCCACTCCCTCGTGTCGAGGGGCCCGTTGCGGTCGAGGTCGGCCGGTTCGGGGATCAGGTCGAGCAGTGGGACACGAGTCTTCGCAGCTCACGGACCGGCCGGTGGTGCGGCACGTCCGGCAGTGGTGCCCCCGGCGGGGAGGTGGCACGCAGGCTGTCAATCGGTCAGCTCAGGGTGCAGGAGGTCATCCACCGGGACGGACGGCGGTCATACACGATCGTGCAGTCGGCCGGTGGCGTACATGCGGGGGCCGAGCGGGTTCCTGTCCCAGTACGCGGGCACAGGGTCGGACCGGCCGTACGCGTATCTCCTCGTCGACCATCTGCGGTGGCTTGAGCACGAGGGCCTGGTCCCGGAGAGCGTCGGCTTCCGGGACCTTGTGCGGTACATGGGCGCGGTCGGGGCGAAGGTCGCCGCGCCGCTGAGGTCGCCGTGGCGGGTGGGCAAGCGCCCCTACGGCAACAGCGCGCTGTCCTCGACGGCCTCGTGCCTGAAGGGCTTCTACCTCCGCCAGGCCGAGCTGGGCATCAACACCGCCCTGGCCGAGGCGCTCGACAAGCGGAGGATGCCGACTAAGCAGGACCGGGACCGCGCCCTGCTGGAGCACGTCACGAAGGACATGGCGGCGAACCCACTGGCGCCGCGACGGATCCGCCGCCGGCATCCGAAGATGCTGCCGGACGGCGCCCGGGGGCTACTGCTGGCAGTGGTGGAGTCGGCCCGCGACCGGCTGGTTGTCGACTGGCTGAGCGACGGCGGCTTTCGCAACGGCGAGCTGTGTGGTCTGCATCTGTGCGACCTCCACTTGCGCGAAGGAGCCGCCTGCGGCGAGTGCCGCACTCCGCACGTCCACGTCTGTCACCGCGGGGGCCTGCCCAACGGTGCCCGGGCGAAGACGAAGCGGCCCTGGGTACTGGAGGACGGCACCATCCGGGGCGGGATCATCAAGCGGGTCAGCCCGGCGATGGTCCACGCCTACTTCGACTACCTCACGGGCGAGTACCCCCGCGACGCCTCCCACGGGATGCTGCTGGTCCAGCAGCACGGACCGGACCGGGGGCTGCCCTGGACCCCGGAAGGCGCCCGCAGATGATCGGCCGGGCTGCGGCCCTGGCCGGCCTGGGCAAAGTCCGCCCCCACGCCTTCCGCCATTCCTTCGCGAATTCGGTCCTCGACGCCTCGGACGGCAACCTCGTGGTGACCCGGGACGCCGGTGGCTGGGCTTCCACACAGGTGGTCGACGAGATCTACGCCCACGTGGACGTCAACGATCCCGTCTTCAAGGCCGCGCTGCTGCGGGCATGGGGTGAGTGAGGATGGACTCGACGTCACCACTGCGCGTGCTGGCCGACCCGGTCCGTGCTCGTCGCGCTCGCGACAGGCTTGACGTACTGGCCGCTCTGCTCGGCGGCCCGTCGGTCGGCTCGCTCTATCGCGATTCCGTGATCAGGATTCCTGCGGATCACACGGTCTACGGCTGGATCTGCAAAGTGGCAACCTGCGGGAACGCCCATTCGCCGCGGCGCAGGGACCTTTGCAGTCCCCACGACAATCAGTGGCTGCGCGCTCGCGGTGACGGCGTCACTCGCCGCGACTTTCTCAACGGGGCCGCACCGGCCAGCGTCCGGCCCAAACCCGAGGCGATACGCTTGACCTACGGGGGCTTCTTCCCCTGCCCCGGGCCGAGTTGCAGGGGGGCTGTTCGCCCACACGCAACAGCTATCCCGCTACGACTGGCACGTGAGTGAACTCCGCGCTCTCGTCCGCTTCGCCCAGGACCACCGCGTCGTCTCACTGTTCGACCTCGACCCGGCCCCTGCTGACCACTACTCGCGCTTCGCGGGCATCCTGCGAGAGATCTCCGCCAAACTGCGGATCGTCTACTTCATGCCGGCCGAGACCAAGGAAGCCGGATACATCGAGACCGAGCACTTCGGTGTTCGTTTCCATCGCTGCCGCAGCGACCTAGTGCTGGATTCCGCTTTCCGTGGGTATATGTGCTGGTGGCGGGGTAGTTCGGGTGCTCGGGGGCGGGTGCTGGACGGTGGTGTTACGGGCAC
>NZ_JBHWWF010000101.1:0-2963 GCF_042736455.1 Streptomyces sp. NPDC060064 | reverse complement strand
GGCGGCGGGCTGATGCCCGCCGCCGCTTGTCTATCCGGATACCGCGGGGGTCATGCGGTGCCGCGACCCAGCTCCCAGAGCTGCAGGTCGGAGCTGGAGTTGAGTACCCGCTCGACGCCGGTGACACCGACGTGGGCGGCGACGTACTGCTTGCCCTGCCACAGCGGCAGCACCGGGACGTCGTTCGCGACGATGTCCTGCATCTGAGTGAAGGCCTTGGACGCGGCGGTGCGGTCCGCGGAGCGCCGCGACTGCGGGATGAGGTCGCGGACCACGGTGCTGACGTACGGGGTGTTGAGGAAGTTGCCCTTGTCCAGGAACGGGGCGATGTAGTTGTCGGGGTCCGGGAAGTCGGGGAACCAGCCCAGTCCGTAAACCGCGTAGTCACCGTGCTTCTGGGCGGGCCGGAACTTCGACCACTCGGCGCCCTCGACGGTGACGTCGAAGAGCTTGGTGGCGTTCAACTGGTTCTTGAGCGCCTCGAACTCCTTGGCCGTACCGGCACCGTAGTGGTCGGTCGTGTAGTGGAGCTTCAGCTTCACCGGCGTGGTGATGTTGGCGGCGCTGAGGATCTCCGCGGCCTTGCTGCGGCTCGGCTCGCCGTACTTGTTGTAGAAGGAGTTGGTGTGCGCGGCGATGCTCGTCGGGATGAGCGAGTAGAGCGGCTCGGCGGTGGAGCCGTACACCTGGCCGGCGATGTGACCGCGGTCGACGACCGCCGCCATGGCCTGCCGGACCGCCTTGTTCTTCACCGACGGATCGTTGGTGTTGAAGCCGAGATAGCGGATCTCCAGACCCGGCATCTCGGTGAGCTCGATGTCCTTCTTTGGGTTCTCGGACAGATCCTTGATCTGCTCGGGCGACATCGCGCGGGTCATGACGTCGATGTCCCCGTCCTCCAGAGCCTTGCCCATGGAGGCGGCGTCCGGGAACGACCGCAGCTCGACCTTGTCGTTGAGGAGCTTGATGTCGCCCTGGTACTTGGGGTTCTTGGTGAAGACGACCCTGGAGATGTTCTCGCCCTTGGTCTCCGTCTTCATGGTGTACGGGCCGGAGCCGTCCACCTGGAAGCCGTCGCGGAGCTTCTTGCCCTCGTAGTTCTTCTTGCTGACGATGCCGGCGGCCGGCGTCGAGAGCTTGTACGGGAAGGTCGCGTCCGGCGTGGAGAGGTGGAAGGCCACCTCGTCGCCGTTGGCCTCGATGGTGTCGATGTTCGCGAGGAGGGCGGCCGTACCGTTGTCGGCGTCGATGTCCCGCACACGCTCGATGGAGAACTTCACATCGTCGGCGGTGATGGGGGTGCCGTCGGCGAACTGCAGCCCGCTGCGCAGCTTGCAGCGGTAGCTCTCGCTCGCGTTGTCCGTGAAGGAGCAGGACTGGGCGGCGTCGGGCACCGGCTCGCCACCGCCGCGCGGCGCGTGCATCAGCGTCTGGATGGTCTGCCGGAGCACGTTCCAGGCGCCGGTGTCGTACGCGTAGGCCGGGTCGAGGGGCGCGGGCGCGTCCGCGGTGGCGGTGAACTGGTCCGTGGTGCCCACGACAATGGCACCACCGCTGCCGGACCCGCCGTCCGTCCCGCCGCAGGCGACGAGCACGGGCGCGAGCAGGCCGACCACGGCCGGCAGCACCAAAGTCTTACGGTTCATCCTGGACGTACTCCCTCATCCGGCACTGGGATACAGCGATGCTTACGGGACACTCCGCCGCGACCGCCCGTTCGGGGCGGTGCGATCGGGCCGGGGAACAGAACGATCAGTTCTGTGTTCGCGTCGGCTTGATGGCCGCCGGGGCACATCGATGATGCGGCGAAGTACTCGCGACGAGATTAGTCGGCAACGCCAGGAAAGCTTGACCGCGCCTGAGTTGGAGCGTATTCGCTCAGTGATCAGTTGTGCCTGTGAGTGGATGATCGCGCCACGGAATGATTCGTACACCACTCCATCAATACGGACAGAACGGCGGGACCGACCCGCCCTGGACGGGCACGAAACGGTCTGGACCTATCCCATCAATGCCACCGAGCGTGACGAACGTCACGCGGCGAAACCCCTTACGGGACGCCGGAAAGCAGTTGCTCATGTCACGGAAAATGAGCGATCCGGTGCCGAGAGTTTCCCGTGTATTCAAGAAACACGGACAGTGCACGCATCAGTTCATTGTGGTGATGAGAGTCCGCAGAAAAACAAGGTCGACTTCTTCGAGCGAGCGTACGACCACCCGGCCGTCGGCGGGCGCGATCGGCGCCACGGACGGCACGGCCACCACTCGGCAGCCCGCAGCCTCGGCGGCCGCCACACCCGTCGCCGTGTCCTCGATGACGGCGCATCTCGCCGGCTCGGCGCCCAGCCCCTGGGCGGCGAGCAGATAGGGATCGGGGTGCGGCTTCGTGCGCGCCACCTCGTCACCCGCGACGGAGAGCGCGAAGTGCTGGGGGCCGAGCGAGGCAAGGATCCGGTCGATGATGCGGCGGTGGGAGGCGGAGACCAGCGCGGTGGGCACATTGTGCCTGGCAAGCTCGGCGAGCAGCCGGGCGGCACCGGGCATCAGCGGCACACCGCGACCGATGCGAGCCTCGAAGCGATCGTTGAGCAGCACGGTCAGCTCGGCGAGCGTGATGTCCGCGCCGGTGGCCTCGATGAGATACCCGGCGCTGCGCGTCATGGGGCCACCGACCACCACGTCCTTCCACGCCTCGTCGAGTCGATGGCCGAGATCGGCGAAGACCTCCACCTCCGCGTCCCACCAGAAGCCTTCGGTGTCCACGAGGGTGCCGTCCATGTCGAGAAAGACAGCCTGAAGGGCAGAGCCTTCGGCTGAACGGGTCAAGGACGCGGGGACCGTACTGGTCATCCGGCACACCTCCACTAGGGACGAGAAGGCGGGGGGGGGGGCCCCCCGGGGGAGGGGCCCGCCCGCCCCAGGCCCGCCCACGGAATAAAAGAGGCGCAAAAAAAGGGTGGAGT
>NZ_JBHWWF010000100.1:0-3973 GCF_042736455.1 Streptomyces sp. NPDC060064 | reverse complement strand
GTTATCAACGGGGCCTGAGCCCCTCTCTTCTCTGTCTTCAACGAGCGTCACCGTGAGCGTTCTGCGTCGTTGATGCATTGCTATCAACGGGAGTTCTTCAACGAGACGGAACGACATCAGTGGCACACAGCTTGGCGGTCCGACCCGCGAACGGGCGGCGGACATGGACCGTGATCGACGAGAAGTACCGGACCGTCGCGCCGGTCGAGGAATGGCTGGAGGCCCATCGGCATCTTTGGTCGCCGAACACGGTCCGCGGCTATGCGACCTCGCTGGCCCAGTGGTGGACGTTCCTCGAACAGCGTGACGAGACCGGAAGGTGGGGCGATCTCGGGGTCCCGGCGGTCGCGGGGTTCCTGTCCTGGCTGCGCAACGGCCGCACCGTCGAGCACACCCTGGTCGAGCCCGAACAGGCCCCCGAGGCCGGGACATTGGAGGCGAGACTGGCCGCGCTGATCTCCTTCTACCGCTGGCAGGAGGCGGTCTTCTCGGTGCCGGTCGCAGGACGGCTCATGCGCGGGACACCGCGCCGGGGCCCGGCCCGGGGCCTGCTCGCGCACCTGGACGCCCGCACCGCTCCCGCCCCGTCCTCGCTGGTCAGGGTCCGGCGCCAGCGGCATCGTGGGCGCCCGCCGCTGCTGCTGCCGAGCGAGATCCAGGCGATCCTGGACGGCTGCGCGATGCCGGACGCCACGGTCGGCGAGTGGGCGGGCAACCTGCGCGACCGGCTGCTGTTCGCCTTGCTCGCGGAGACCGGCATGCGCCTGGGCGAGGCTCTCGGCCTGCGGATCTGCGACTTCGTCATGGGCCGCGGCTCCACTCCCTATGTCGAGATCGTGCCGCGCGAGGACAACACGAACGGGGCGAGGGTGAAGATGATGCGCCCCCGGCGGGTCTATGTCGGCTGTGACCTGGAGCGACTGTTCGCCGACTACCTCACCCACCTCGCCTGCCGGGCCGCCGTGTTCGGCATCGAGGTCGATGCCGGCTCGCCGTTGCTGGTGAACCTGGAGCGGCCGCCGCTGCTGGCCGCCCTGCGCGAGGGCACAGTGCGAGACAAGGTGTCCACCCTGCGCAAGAAGCGCATCGGCCCTGCCTCCTGGACGCCGCACTGGTTCCGCCACAGCCACGCGACCGCGCTGCTGCTGGCCGGGACGCCGGAGTGGGTGGTCTCACGCCGACTCGGGCACGCACACGTGCAGACCACGCTCGACCTCTATGGCTGGGTCCGCGAGGACGAGGCCCTGCGGGCCGCGGCGAACTGGAAGTCGTACATCTCCGCCTGGCAGGTCGACGATGGCCGGTGAACAGCGTCATCTGCACGCGGCCGGCGACGAGGATCCGTTCTGGCGGCTCTGGCGGGAGCTGCCCGAGCCCTGGAAGGGGCCGGTGATCGGCGACGGCATCGACGACTGGGACCGGATCACCGAGAACGGCGACCGCCGCATCGACCTAACCGGTCTGCCCGACCTGATCGCCGCTGAACTGGCCTGGATGGCGCACTGGCAGGCGATGGACGGGACCCGCTCGTCGGTGCTGGGCACCAACCAGTTCGCGAACATCCTGCGCCGCGCGATCCGCGACAACCATCCCTTCCCGCCCTCGATCCGGGCCATGGACTGGGAGACGGCGGCCGCCTTGCAGCGGTGGTTCTATGCCACCCGCTGGGGCCGGCTCATTCCCCGCGGCAGCGTCGCCCGGCTGCGGGTGATCTTCCGCTTCAGTCGCCTCGCCCTGCTCGCCCGCTGTTCGGACGGGCCCTGGTGGACTCTGGACGAGTGGCACCCGCGATGCGACCCGCGCATCCCGCTGGCGGAGCACGAGCCCCAAGCTCACTACGGCTGTTCACCTTCGAAGATCGTGCATTCATGGCTGCGGGAGGCGGTCAAATGGTGGCTTGGCACCCAGATGGAAGCGGGCGTCCTGCGCTGGACGACCGTGAGTCAGGACAGGATGCAGGACATCTTGCGCTTCGACCGCTGGCTGAACACCTTCCCTGACCCCGTGGATGTCCTGGGAGATCCCGCTCACGCAGTCCAACTTGCCGCCGCCTTTCGGCGCTGGGTCTCCGACCCTGCCAACCGCATTCAGCGCGAAAGCGACCAGCGGTTCGCCCACAAATCCGTCCACCCGCGCCAGATCAACGACGACCTACGGGCCGTCGCCGAGCTGTTCGCATTCGTCGCGGCCAACCCCGCCGAGGCTCGCCAGGTCCTCGGACCACACCCGTGGTCCCGGGTCACGGACGCGCATGCGGCTGGCTGGTTCCGCCAGGTCTCCCGCATCCCGCACCAGCGCGAACTCAACGACGAGCACTACGTCGACGACCACGCCCTCGCGCAGATCCCCGCCGCCCTGCCCCTGCTCGGGCTCGCCCGCGACGAGCAGATGCTTCTCACCTGTGGCGACGGACAGCAGGTCACCGCCCGCGGCTTCGACGACCCGCAGGCCATGCGCATGATCCTGCTGCAGATCCTCACCGGGAGGCGGGCCAGCGAGATCCGCACCAGCCGCTTCGACTGCCTCTCCCCGGTCCCCGACCGAGCCGTCGACGCCGCCGAAGGCGAACAGATCGCCCGATTCCACTACGCACAGAGCAAGATCGACATCGCGCCGGACAACATCCTCGTCGACGCCGAGGTCGTCGCGGTCATCGAGGAACAGCGGCAGTGGCTCCGCGACCGCTTCCCAGACATCGTCCCGCGCCACCTGTTCCTGCAGCGGACCGGCAACCGGCAGGGCGACAAGCCCTACCCGTCGGGCACCTACAACTGGATGCTCCGCGAGTTCAGCAAGATCGTGAAGATCACTGACAGCAAGGGCAAGCCCGTCGGACTGAGCCACACCCACCGCGTCCGTCACACCAAGCTGACCCGGCTCGCCGAACTCGGCCTGCCTGTCCACGTGTTGATGCGTTATGCCGGGCATGCAACCCCGTCGATGGCGATGCGCTACGTCGCCGCCCGCCAAGAACACGCCGAGCAGGCATTCCTGGCCACCGCGAAACTGAGGGCGGACGGCACCCACGTCACCTTCTCCCACGACGATCACGACAGCCTCCACCTGTTCAATCGGGCCGACCGGTTCCTGCCCCACGGGTGGTGCCTGCTGCCGCCGCTGCAGACCTGCGACAAGGGAAACGCCTGCCTGACCTGCTCGGTCTTCGTCACCGACGCATCCCACCAGAACGCGTTGGAACGGCAGCTGGCCGAGACCGAGGCCCTGATCAACCGCAGCACCACCGCGTTCCAGGAACGGCACGGACGTCCGATGCCCGAGGACAACGTCTGGCTGCTGCAACGGCGGGCCGAACACGCGGCCCTCACGAAGCTGCTGGACACCCTCCGTTCCAAGCCCGGACGCGCCGTCCAGGGCGCCGGCTGCGGCGCCGCCCCCACCGGCCCCGTTCCGCTCACTCTCGACCTCGACCGTCACCGAAGGACCCGGTCATGACCGACGACGCTCGCGCCAAGCGCACCCAGACACTCGCCACCGCCGCGAAGGCCAAGTCCCACGCCAAGACCGCCGCGGCCGAGAAGGCGATCCGCAACCTGGTCAAACGCGGTGAGTCGATCACGTTCCAGGCCGTCCAGCGCGAGGCCAACGTCTCCCACGCGTTCCTCTATAACCACCCTGACCTGCGAGGACGCATCGAACGACTCCGGGCCCAAGCCCGGCCGGTTCCCGCACCGACGCCTCCGGCCGACGAGCAGAGCACCCTCGTCCTCGCGCTGACCAGTCAGATCACTCGTCTGAAGAAGCAGCACCGAGAAGAAGTACAGGCACTGCGAAACGCGCTCGAACAAGCCCACGGCGAGAATCTCGACCTCCGACGCGAACTCGCCCGCCGCGGCGGAAATGCCCCCGTTCCACAGGCTCGAACCATCGGCCCCTGCTGACCACGCTCCATCGATCGAAGAACCGTCTTGAGCTGCAACAACACGCTCAGATCGCGAACGAACCGGCGATAACG
>NZ_JBHWWF010000099.1:3346-4679 GCF_042736455.1 Streptomyces sp. NPDC060064 | reverse complement strand
CCACGCCCCGAAAGGACCTGATCGTGAAGTTCAAGACCACCACCGAGTACCGCACCGAGCCCCGTGAGATCACCGTGGACGGCAAGACCCACACCCGCCCGAAGCGCGTGGCGGTCCAGGTCCCCAGGCTCCCCAGCGACTGGGACCAGCTCGCCACCTCCGGCGCGGTCGCCCTGGTGCTCACCCTCACCTCGATCGCCGTCGTCTGGTCCACCTTCTCCATCGGTGACCTCCTGGGCGGTGGCGTCGGCCTCGCCGCGGCCGTCCTCTTCGACCTGGCCTGGGTCATCTGCCTCCTGCTGGAATGGCTGGCCCGCTTCGACGAGGACAAGCGCGCTTTCCCCAAGAAGATGGGCTGGGCGCTCCTCTTCATCACCATGGGCGCGATCTTCTGGCACGGCATGGGGAGGGACAACGTCGCCCTGGCCGTGGTCGGCGCGGTCGTCTCGATGGTGGCCAAGGCCCTGTGGATGGGGATCATGCGGCACATCAACCGCGACTTGTCCGAGGACCACCGCGAGTGGGTCAAGGCAGAGATGAGCGAGGCCAACGCCAAGATGGCCATCGCCCAGGTCCGCCGGCAGGCAGCCCGCGCCGACGTCCGCGCCTCCATGGAGCTGCTGGCCGCCGAGCGGATCCGCTCGCAGTACGCCGCCATCGCCCCGGCTCCCGTCGCCCAGGCGTCGCCTGTCCTGGATCTTCCGGCCAGCCCCGGGCGCGCCGAGATCACGCTGCGGCGTGCGGTGGGTGCGATCCTCACCGACGCGAACCAGTACGCCATTGCCTCGGACGTCGAGATCAGCGAAGAGGCCACGGACGCGATCAGCGCCGCGTACGCGGACGGATGGTCTGTCCGGGAGGTCTACGACGCCGCTACTCAGGTCCGCCGCCACCGCCGGAACATCCTTGATGACGCCACGACGGCACGAGGCCACGACGTCACCATCCGGACGGAGACCAGCGGATATCCGGCGGAAGCCGTATCCGCCCAGGCCAGTACCCCGGACGCCGGGCAGAGCGTCCGCCCGGATATCCGCTCCGAGCCGGAGCCCGAGCACGACAAGGAGCGTGTGCCCGACCAGCGTCCGGCCTCCCTGGCCGCCACGGTCAAGGCCCTGGTGGCCGAGGGGCTGACCGACGCCGAGCACATCGCCCGCTCCCTGGCCCGCCGGTTCGACCGGCAGGCCACGGACCCGACCTACGTCGAGACCGTCAAGCGCTACGTCCGCGAGGCGAAGAACGCCGAGCCCAACGACGGGATGGACGCCGCCTACCTGTAGCCGGCCACCGGCCCCGACCGGCGGGCAAGCCTCGGATACCCCCGGGCACGGAC
>NZ_JBHWWF010000099.1:0-3253 GCF_042736455.1 Streptomyces sp. NPDC060064 | reverse complement strand
GGCGAAGAACGCCGAGCCCAACGACGGGATGGACGCCGCCTACCTGTAGCCGGCCACCGGCCCCGACCGGCGGGCAAGCCTCGGATACCCCCGGGCCCGGGCAAGCCTTTGGGCAAGCCCCGCTGAGTAGGACTGATCCAAGAAGTTCCGGCCGGAGTGTCACACGCCGCCGGATTTCGACACCAGTAGCAAATGAAGGCCCTCACCAGCGGAATCCGTCCACAGGACAAGCCCCGCACGGTGTCAGTGCTACCCGTAAGGATCGCTCCAGGGCGATCGGCGGGGGATTCGCTCGCCCGGCAGGCACCTCCTGCCAGAGACACACCTGCCGGGCTGCGGGCCCCCCTCTCATGAGTACGAGGGGAACTTGATGCACAGCATGACCGCAGCACTCGCGGCCAACACCACGACTCAGCCACCGGACCCGGCTGCCCAGCAGGGCGGCTGGGTCGCCGACGCGTTCAAGGCCACCTGGAACTGGGCGGCCGAGACGGTGCCGGGCGGCAATCTCACCGTTCTCAGCCTGGTGTTCGTCCTCGCCATGCTGGCCAACGGCAAGAGCCAGGGCGGCACCAAGACCAGCTGGAAGAAGGGGGACCAGGCCGTTGGGGCTGTCATCGTCGGCGTGTTCAAGGCGCTGTGGGGCGGCGTCGTCGGCGTGTTCAAGGTCCTCTGGTTCACCTTGCGGTTCTATGGCGGCAGGGAGCTCCGGGGCGAGCCCCGCAGCGACGCGACGTTCTTCCGGGCCGGTACCCGCACCACCCGGACGGGCGACACCGCCGCCGTGACCATGGCGTCCGTCGCCCTCGCCCCGCCCCGGGTGAGCCTGGTCAAGCCCCAGCGTCGCCGGCCCCGACCCTGGGCCGTGGGCGCCGCCTCCTGGATCCAGACCTACGCCGGGCGTGGCGCCACCGTCCTGGACCGCACCGTCCGTACGACGCTGTGGTGCGCACGCGCTGCAGTGAAGCTCTGGCGCGGCCTGCAAGCCGTCTACCGCTTCGTGGCGCCCGTCGCGGCCACCATCGCCCGCGTCCTGGGCATGTGGCACTGCTGGCCCTACGCCGCCCGCGGCCTGGCCCGACTCGCCCTCACCGTGGCCCTGTTCGGCCTCACCGTCCCGGCCTGGCGCACCTGGACCATCGTCGGCCTGGTCCTCGCCCTGGCCGCCGTCGTCGTCCTCGCCCACCGTGTCCAGCCCAAGAAGCCCGGCGACGACGCCGTGTACGGGCCCCGGATCTGGGCCATCCTGCGCAACGACCTCAAGCTCCCCGAGGACGAGCCGCGCGAGAACTGGATGATCCTGCCCGAGTCCCTGGCCACACCGGACGCCCGGATCGTCATCCGCCTTCCCTGGACCTGGCGTGGTTCCGAGGGAGACCGGGAGAACCTCTCCGCCCTGGTCAACAGCCGTCTGCCGGGGGAGTGGGTCGCCCGGGTCACCCTCACCGGCGAGACATTCACCGCCGTCTACACCCACAAGCCGCCGCCCAAGCCGCAGGCCCCCGCCCCCGAGCCCCCGGCCGCCGTCGATATCTGGGACCCGAAGGTGCAGGAAATCCTGGGCGCCCTCGGCCCGGACGAGTTCTACTGCGGCCTGGACGCTTTCGACCTTCCCGTCATTCAGAAGATGAGTGACGAACAGGCCCACTGGGCTCTGTCGGTCGGTTCGGGTGGCGGTAAGTCCGCGTTCCTTCAGTGGCTCGCTATTCAGATGCTGATGAAGCGCGGCACGATCATCGGAATCGATCCCAAGATGGTCAGCCTGATTCCCATCATCGGAATTCAGGGCGTCCACACTTATGGCAACCCGCAGGCACCCCAGGACATGCGCGCCACCCTGGAATGGGTCGCCGAGGTCGTCACCGGAAGGAATTACGAGAAGAAGCACAAGATTCGGACGGACTTCCTTCCGCTCTACGTGTTCCTGGAGGAGTGCAACCAGCTCGCCGACATTCTGAAAGAGGAATACACCGCCATCAAGGAAAGCGGCGCTCCAGCCGGTGACCCTATTTGGCGCGACGGGGTGGCGACCACCCTCCGCCTTGGCCGTGAGGTCAACGTCCACATCATCGCTGTATTCCAGGACTTCAAAGACACGCAATTCGGCAACGTCTCCCTCGTCCCTCTCTTCCCGTTCAAAATCCTCGGCAGTTACAGCGAGCGCCAGTGGAAGCGGATTATGGGCAGCAGCATTCCCATGCCGCCCATCCAGAAAAAGGCCGGTCGAATGGTCCTGGCCCTGGACACCGGAGAGGTCACCCGAATTCAGACCCCCTACGTTCCGTGGGACGACGAGCTCACCAAGGACGAGAACCAGCAGAAGGCGTACAAACTCCTGACGGCCTACTACAAGGAGCTGCGCGCGACCCACGGCTACAGCACCGAGGGCCTCTACACGGCCCCGCCGTCGCCCTCCCCCGAGATCGCGCCGGCCATCCTGCGGCGAGTGTCGCGTGACACCGGCCCGGAAGGCTCGAACGGGGGTTCTGAGGGGGGTCTGAGCGACAAAACCGCAGGTCGCGGTGTCACACACCCGGGCAGCGTGACACCCGGCGTGACACCCCAGCGTGACAGGCTCCGGCTCATCCCCGGGCAGGCCGGCGCCGAGGGCTCTGAGGCCCTGAAGGCCCCCGCGCTCCTCACCATCGCTGAGATCGCCCGCGAGATGAACGCCCGCGGCTACGACATCGAGGCGGGCCTGATCCGCCAGCACAAGCGGCGGAAGGAAAGCACGGGGTTCCCGGACGGAATCGAGATCGACGGAACCGAGAAGTTCACCCTGGGCCAGCTCATCACGTTCTACGAACATCGCGGAATCGAAAAGCGCGAAGAAAGCGAGGCAGAGGCAGAGCAGGGCGACGCCGTCTGACCAGCAGAAACACGGAAACTGCCCCCCTCCACGGAGGGGGCTTTTCCATGCCCACCGAGCGGGGGAGCGGTGGGGGAGTGCCTGAAAAAAGCCAACAGTACATAGGGATTCACGCCTGATGCACCCCAGATAAACGTCCATAAAGAGCTCCAAAAAGGTATCTAGAAAATTCTAGAAAGAGGTCGAAGTGGGCAAGATATTGAATTTTAAGAATTCCGCAAAAGGGACGATGCGCGAAGCGCGAGGCATTTGGATTCGAATTAAGGGCCGCGCCGATAAACGGCGAGAAACCTCGACGGAAAGGCGCGAAGCGCTTTTCTTGAATGCCGCTTGCGGCATTCAGATTTGAATTGGAATTCGCTCCGCGAATTCACTGGCCCCGCT
>NZ_JBHWWF010000098.1:3545-5072 GCF_042736455.1 Streptomyces sp. NPDC060064 | reverse complement strand
AACACAGTGGACGCGAGCAACTGAGGACAAGCCCTCGGCCTATTAGTACCAGTCAGCTTCACCGGTTGCCCGGCTTCCACATCTGGCCTATCAACCCAGTCGTCTACTGGGAGCCTTAACCCCTCAAGGGGGTGGGAGTCCTCATCTCGAAGCAGGCTTCCCGCTTAGATGCTTTCAGCGGTTATCCTTTCCGAACGTAGCCAACCAGCCATGCCCTTGGCAGGACAACTGGCACACCAGAGGTTCGTCCGTCCCGGTCCTCTCGTACTAGGGACAGCCCTTCTCAAGACTCCTGCGCGCGCAGCGGATAGGGACCGAACTGTCTCACGACGTTCTAAACCCAGCTCGCGTACCGCTTTAATGGGCGAACAGCCCAACCCTTGGGACCGACTCCAGCCCCAGGATGCGACGAGCCGACATCGAGGTGCCAAACCATCCCGTCGATATGGACTCTTGGGGAAGATCAGCCTGTTATCCCCGGGGTACCTTTTATCCGTTGAGCGACGGCGCTTCCACAAGCCACCGCCGGATCACTAGTCCCGACTTTCGTCCCTGCTCGACCCGTCGGTCTCACAGTCAAGCTCCCTTGTGCACTTACACTCAACACCTGATTGCCAACCAGGCTGAGGGAACCTTTGGGCGCCTCCGTTACTCTTTGGGAGGCAACCGCCCCAGTTAAACTACCCATCAGACACTGTCCCTGATCCGGATCACGGACCCAGGTTAGACATCCAGCACGACCAGAGTGGTATTTCAACGACGACTCCCCCTGAACTGGCGTCCAGAGTTCACAGTCTCCCACCTATCCTACACAAGCCGAACCGAACACCAATATCAAACTGTAGTAAAGGTCCCGGGGTCTTTCCGTCCTGCTGCGCGAAACGAGCATCTTTACTCGTAGTGCAATTTCACCGGGCCTATGGTTGAGACAGTCGAGAAGTCGTTACGCCATTCGTGCAGGTCGGAACTTACCCGACAAGGAATTTCGCTACCTTAGGATGGTTATAGTTACCACCGCCGTTTACTGGCGCTTAAGTTCTCAGCTTCGCCACACCGAAATGTGACTAACCGGTCCCCTTAACGTTCCAGCACCGGGCAGGCGTCAGTCCGTATACATCGCCTTACGGCTTCGCACGGACCTGTGTTTTTAGTAAACAGTCGCTTCTCGCTGGTCTCTGCGGCCACCCCCAGCTCTGGCAGTAAATGCCGTCACCGGTGATGGCCCCCCTTCTCCCGAAGTTACGGGGGCATTTTGCCGAGTTCCTTAACCATAGTTCACCCGAACGCCTCGGTATTCTCTACCTGACCACCTGAGTCGGTTTAGGGTACGGGCCGCCATGAAACTCGCTAGAGGCTTTTCTCGACAGCATAGGATCATCCACTTCACCACAATCGGCTCGGCATCAGGTCTCAGCCTCAATGTGTGACGGATTTGCCTATCACACGGCCTACACCCTTACCCCGGGACTACCACCGCCCGGGCTGGACTACCTTCCTGCGTCACCCCATCGCTTACCTACTACCACC
>NZ_JBHWWF010000098.1:0-3448 GCF_042736455.1 Streptomyces sp. NPDC060064 | reverse complement strand
TCTTGGGCCGGCGGCTCCACCACTCCCCTCAACTCCGAAGAGATCAGGGCGGCTTCACGGCCTTAGCATTAATGGGCTCGATACTGGGCGTTTCAAAGCGGGTACCGGAATATCAACCGGTTGTCCATCGACTACGCCTGTCGGCCTCGCCTTAGGTCCCGACTTACCCTGGGCAGATCAGCTTGACCCAGGAACCCTTAGTCAATCGGCGCACACGTTTCTCACGTGTGTATCGCTACTCATGCCTGCATTCTCACTCGTGAACCGTCCACCACTCGCTTACGCGGCGGCTTCACCCGGCACACGACGCTCCCCTACCCATCCGTACTCCCGTTGGGGATATGTGTACGAATGACACGACTTCGGCGGTACGCTTGAGCCCCGCTACATTGTCGGCGCGGAATCACTTGACCAGTGAGCTATTACGCACTCTTTCAAGGGTGGCTGCTTCTAAGCCAACCTCCTGGTTGTCTCTGCGACTCCACATCCTTTCCCACTTAGCGTACGCTTAGGGGCCTTAGTCGATGCTCTGGGCTGTTTCCCTCTCGACCATGGAGCTTATCCCCCACAGTCTCACTGCCGTGCTCTCACTTACCGGCATTCGGAGTTTGGCTAAGGTCAGTAACCCGGTAGGGCCCATCGCCTATCCAGTGCTCTACCTCCGGCAAGAAACACACGACGCTGCACCTAAATGCATTTCGGGGAGAACCAGCTATCACGGAGTTTGATTGGCCTTTCACCCCTAACCACAGGTCATCCCCCAGGTTTTCAACCCTGGTGGGTTCGGTCCTCCACGAAGTCTTACCTCCGCTTCAACCTGCCCATGGCTAGATCACTCCGCTTCGGGTCTTGAGCGCGCTACTGAATCGCCCTGTTCGGACTCGCTTTCGCTACGGCTTCCCCACACGGGTTAACCTCGCAACACACCGCAAACTCGCAGGCTCATTCTTCAAAAGGCACGCAGTCACGACTGCATGTGCAAGCACATACAGCGACGCTCCCACGGCTTGTAGGCACACGGTTTCAGGTACTATTTCACTCCGCTCCCGCGGTACTTTTCACCATTCCCTCACGGTACTATCCGCTATCGGTCACCAGGGAATATTTAGGCTTAGCGGGTGGTCCCGCCAGATTCACACGGGATTTCTCGGGCCCCGTGCTACTTGGGTGTCGCACAAGCAAGCCGTTGATGTTTCAGCTACGGGGGTCTTACCCTCTACGCCGGACCTTTCGCATGTCCTTCGCCTACATCAACGGTTTCTGACTCGCCCAACAGCCGGCAGACTGTTGAAGTGCGATCCCACAACCCCGTATGCGCAACCCCTGCCGGGTATCACACGCATACGGTTTGGCCTCATCCGGTTTCGCTCGCCACTACTCCCGGAATCACGGTTGTTTTCTCTTCCTGAGGGTACTGAGATGTTTCACTTCCCCTCGTTCCCTCCACACTGCCTATGTGTTCAGCAGTGGGTGACAGCCCATGACGACTGCCGGGTTTCCCCATTCGGAAACCCCCGGATCAAAGCCTGGTTGACGGCTCCCCGGGGACTATCGTGGCCTCCCACGTCCTTCATCGGTTCCTGGTGCCAAGGCATCCACCGTGCGCCCTTAAAAACTTGGCCACAGATGCTCGCGTCCACTGTGCAGTTCTCAAACAACGACCAGCCACCCATCACCCCGCTGAGATCAGCGAGTTCACTGGGGCCGGCATCGCGAAGGGCGAGCTCACGCTCGCACCCTCAGATACCCAACAGCGCGCCCGGCACGACCCACCGACTCTCACTTTCCACGCCGAAGCAGTACTAGTGAAGCCAGCAAACCGTGCCGAATAGTCAACGTTCCACCCATGAGCTGACCACCGTCGGACATTTGCCGACGTAGTGGCTCTGGATTCCTTACGGAATCTAGATGCTCCTTAGAAAGGAGGTGATCCAGCCGCACCTTCCGGTACGGCTACCTTGTTACGACTTCGTCCCAATCGCCAGTCCCACCTTCGACAGCTCCCTCCCACAAGGGGTTGGGCCACCGGCTTCGGGTGTTACCGACTTTCGTGACGTGACGGGCGGTGTGTACAAGGCCCGGGAACGTATTCACCGCAGCAATGCTGATCTGCGATTACTAGCAACTCCGACTTCATGGGGTCGAGTTGCAGACCCCAATCCGAACTGAGACCGGCTTTTTGAGATTCGCTCCGCCTCGCGGCATCGCAGCTCATTGTACCGGCCATTGTAGCACGTGTGCAGCCCAAGACATAAGGGGCATGATGACTTGACGTCGTCCCCACCTTCCTCCGAGTTGACCCCGGCAGTCTCCTGTGAGTCCCCATCACCCCGAAGGGCATGCTGGCAACACAGAACAAGGGTTGCGCTCGTTGCGGGACTTAACCCAACATCTCACGACACGAGCTGACGACAGCCATGCACCACCTGTATACCGACCACAAGGGGGGCACCATCTCTGATGCTTTCCGGTATATGTCAAGCCTTGGTAAGGTTCTTCGCGTTGCGTCGAATTAAGCCACATGCTCCGCTGCTTGTGCGGGCCCCCGTCAATTCCTTTGAGTTTTAGCCTTGCGGCCGTACTCCCCAGGCGGGGAACTTAATGCGTTAGCTGCGGCACCGACGACGTGGAATGTCGCCAACACCTAGTTCCCAACGTTTACGGCGTGGACTACCAGGGTATCTAATCCTGTTCGCTCCCCACGCTTTCGCTCCTCAGCGTCAGTAATGGCCCAGAGATCCGCCTTCGCCACCGGTGTTCCTCCTGATATCTGCGCATTTCACCGCTACACCAGGAATTCCGATCTCCCCTACCACACTCTAGCTAGCCCGTATCGAATGCAGACCCGGGGTTAAGCCCCGGGCTTTCACATCCGACGTGACAAGCCGCCTACGAGCTCTTTACGCCCAATAATTCCGGACAACGCTTGCGCCCTACGTATTACCGCGGCTGCTGGCACGTAGTTAGCCGGCGCTTCTTCTGCAGGTACCGTCACTTTCGCTTCTTCCCTGCTGAAAGAGGTTTACAACCCGAAGGCCGTCATCCCTCACGCGGCGTCGCTGCATCAGGCTTTCGCCCATTGTGCAATATTCCCCACTGCTGCCTCCCGTAGGAGTCTGGGCCGTGTCTCAGTCCCAGTGTGGCCGGTCGCCCTCTCAGGCCGGCTACCCGTCGTCGCCTTGGTAGGCCATCACCCCACCAACAAGCTGATAGGCCGCGGGCTCATCCTTCACCGCCGGAGCTTTTAACCCCTCCCCATGCAGGGAGGAGTGTTATCCGGTATTAGACCCCGTTTCCAGGGCTTGTCCCAGAGTGAAGGGCAGATTGCCCACGTGTTACTCACCCGTTCGCCACTAATCCACCCCGAAGGGCTTCATCGTTCGACTTGCATGTGTTAAGCACGCCGCCAGCGTTCGTCCTGAGCCAGGATCAAACTCTCCATGAATGT
>NZ_JBHWWF010000097.1:0-5099 GCF_042736455.1 Streptomyces sp. NPDC060064 | reverse complement strand
GGTCTGTGGGGGGGTTTTTTTTTTTTTTACCGCGCGCCTGCGTTAGCGCGTTGTGTAATTGTGTCCCTGCGGGCCGGGGGGTTATTCCTCCCCCCCCCCCCCCGTAAACCCCCCCCCCGAGGCCGTACTGCTCGAACTCCTTGACGCCGCGTCGCGCAAGTCTGGAGCAGCTCGACCACGCGCTCACGACGGCCGTCGATGCCGGTGCGGCACCGTCCGAGCGGGGCGACCAAGTGGCCGCCACGCTCGTGACGTCGCCGACGGCGCACCCCGGTACTGTGCGACCTGATCAGCGCCCAGGCTGCGGTCCTCTTCCGTTACACGTCGCGCGACCGGAGAAGCAACCCACCGCCGAGCAGCGCGACGACCGCCCACAGGGCCGGCACGCCGAGGCCTTGCCATGGGCCGATGGGCAGTTCGCCGACACCGATGGTCGTCTGGACGGCGAGGCGGGCCGTCGTCGGCGCGATCTGCTCGAGGTGCCGCTGCCAGTCCGGGTCGGAGACCACGCGGGTGAGGATCGGGAAGATGAAGAGCAGGGCCAGGACGATGCCGATGGCAGTTGCGGAGCTCCGTACGGGCCCAGAGGGAGCCTCGTGCCGAGCAGGTAGCCGAGGGTGACCGCTCTCACCGGGAGACCTGGGCCGGGGACACGTGGCCAACCTCCACAGCCCGGTCCGTGCTCTCAATGATCATGAACGACGGCGTGGACGAGAGTGGCATTCTGCGGCTCGCACTGACCTCCGTGAACGCACTCGGTCCCTGCCGGGCCGAGGCAGGCTTCCTCACCCTCGGCAAGCTCCTGGTCCGCGCACCCGCCGAATGGCCGCATGCCACCGCCGACCTCGACGACCAGCTCCAGCACGCACGGAAAGGGCCGATCCCGGTGCCGGGCCGGGAATGGGGCTGGGCCTTCGCGCTGCACGGCAGGGGCGGCGGCCCTGGCGAGCGCCACGGCCCGGCGGAGGGAACGCGACCAGGCCGGGGAGCTGCGGCAGCTCAACGAACTGTGCGGCCGTGAACGTCCGGCTGACCACATCAGTCTCTGCGCCGGAGCACCAGCGCTCCGTCCACGAGGTTCTCGCCCACGCGTGCACCGCGCTTGCCCTGGAACTGGCCCATCTGCGAAACCTCGCCGAGGTCGAGCTGCGGCTGCGCCGTGAGCTGGTGGACGATTTGATCACCGGCACCGATGACGAGAGTGCCTACACCCGGGCCGCCGATGTCGGCCATGACCTGCACGGACCGCACTATCCGGCCGTGCGGCCGCAAGTCTGCGGATGCGGTCATTGCTGGCCAACGGTCGGGAATGGCCCTCCTTGCTTCTCAAGGGCGGCCGCGGGCAGAAGCGCTGCACCAGGCGGTGGTCGGCGAACTGGGCTCGCCCACCGGTTCGGTCGGTGTGGGCGGCCGTTGCGACGTCCCCGACGGGATTCCGCGCTCGTTCCAGGCAGCGCTGCGGGCGCTGGAAGTCCGCCAACGCTCGCGGTCACCCAACGGCACCGGCCTTCGACGAACTGGGCCTCTACCGCAGCCTCGGGCCGGGAGGCGATTACCGGGAGGCCAATGCAAGCCATTGGGCGTACTGGTTTTTTCAGGAGAACGCGCGGGTCCACGCGGCATTTTCTCTGTTTGGGTGGTGTGACGGGCGGCCGCTGATTCATTAACCGCTGCACCGCTGGGGCTTTAAAGCCATCTTGATATGCAATTTCTTGTTCAGCTGGTTAGCGGTACGGAATACCTTCTCGGTGTCAGAGGAACTTCGTTTGGTGGCTGTTGCACGCCCCCAGCGCGGCTCACTTCAGGCGCACGCCACTCGCATGCAGTAAGACCGTGAGCACCGACGGCTGGGCGACCGCGGCCCACCACAACGGCGAGATCGGGGCTTCCTGCAAGCGTCCGGCGCCTAGGACCTGTGGCGTCGTCGAGAGCCGCTGCCGCGCCGATGCGGTCGGGTTCGAGTGGCAACCCGACGGTGAACGGCGGAGACTGAGGGCACGGTTTTGTAACCGGACAAGAGGTCACGATCTCGTGGCTTCCGGATTACTCGCTCCGGCCATCGGCAAGCGCGAGGACAGGGTGCCGACCGTAATGACCGATGGTGGTCGAAAATGCCTCAAGGAGCTCGCATGGAGGAGAAATCCGTCGAAGTCCTGACGCCCGGGCCGGATGAATCTGCAATCCCCAAGCGCAGGTACACCGGCCCGAAGACCGGCATCGAAAGAGACCTCGCCGAGGTGCTGGCCGACGTCGTGTGCGTCGAGCAGGTGTCGGTCGACAGCCACTTCTTCGATGACCTCGGTGCCAACTCGCTGGTCATGGCCCATTTCTGCGCCAGGGTCAGGAAGCGGACGGACCTGCCGTCAGCCTCGATGAAGGATATCTACCGGTACCCAACGATCCGTGGTCTGGCGACGGCGCTCGCGGAAGCCTCGCCCACCCCTGTCGAGTCGTCGGTCCCGGCGTCGACCGAGGTGGTGACACCTGCCGGCACGCTGCAGTACGTCCTCTGCGGGACGCTGCAGTTCCTGATTTTCCTCGGGTACTGCTTCCTCGCCGGACTTGTCACCGCCCGAGGCTACGAGTGGGTCTCGGCCGGCTCCGGTTTGGGCGGCATCTACCTGCGGTCGGTCCTCTTCGGCGGCTCGGCCTTCATCGGCCTGTGCACATTGCCGATCGTGGCCAAATGGATCCTCATCGGTCGATGGAAGCCCCGCGAGTTCCCGGTCTGGGGTCTGACTTATCTGCGCTTTTGGACCGTCAAGGCGCTGGTCCACGCCAACCCGATGATTTTCTTCATCGGCAATCCGCTGTACGTGCTGTACCTGCGTGCCCTCGGCGCGCGGATCGGAAAGGGCGTCACGATCCTCTCCCACACCGTTCCGGTCTGTACCGACCTCCTCACGATCGGCGCCGGCACGGTAATCCGTAAAGACTCGTTTTTCCTCTGCTACCGGGCGCACGCCGGCCGTATCCAGACCGGCCGGGTCACCCTCGGCCGGGACGTGTTCATCGGCGAGAAGACCGTGCTCGACATCGACACGTCGATGGGCGACGGGGCGCAGCTCGGCCACACGTCCGCGCTGCAAAGCGGCCAGGTGGTCCCGGACGGCCAGCGGTGGCACGGATCCCCGGCACAGCGCACGGAGCTTGACTACGTGAGAATCGCGCCGGCGGACTGCAGCACATTGCGCCGGGCCGGCTTCGGCCTCCTCAGTGTGCTCCAGCTGTTCTTCGTGTACGTGCCGCTGACCGTCGGGGGCGCGTACATGCTGGTGACCGAGGTTCCGGCGGTGGGCAACCTGCTGGGCCCGGGCACGGTGGGGTTCACGTCGCCGAGGCTCTACATCGACGCGCTGGCCCTTTCCCTCGTGCTGTTCCTCGGCTTCGTCGTCGTGGGCCTCGCCATGATGTTCACCGTTCCGCGCCTGCTGAACCTGGTGATCGAGCCGGACAAGGTCTATCCGCTGTATGGCCTCCATTACTCGGCCCATCGGGCGATCACGCGCATGACCAACATAAAGTTCTTCAAATGGCTCTTCGGCGACAGCTCCTACATCGTCCACTATTTGCGCGGCCTCGGATACGACTTGTCCCATGTCGAGCAGACCGGGTCGAACTTCGGCACGGAAGTGCAGCATGAGACGCCGTATTTGAGCTCTGTCGGCAGCGGAACGATGATCGCCGACGGGCTCTCCATCGTGAATGCCGACTTCTCGAGCACGTCCTTCCTCGTGTCCCGGGCGTCGATCGGACCACACAACTTCCTTGGGAACAACATTGCCTTTCCCTCGGGGGCCAGGACGGGCGAGAACTGTCTCCTCGCGACGAAGGTGATGATTCCGCTCGACGGTGAGGTCCGCGAGGGGGTGGGCCTGCTCGGATCGCCGTGCTTCGAGATTCCCCGGTCGGTGGAACGCGACAGCCGGTTCGACCATCTCCGGACCGGGGACGAGAAACACCGCAATCTCGCCGCAAAGAACCGCTACAATATCCGCACGATGGGATTCTTCCTGTTCGTGCGGTGGCTGCACTTCTTCGTTCTCACGGTGTTCGGCCTCGCGACCGTCGATCTGTACGGTGTTTTCGGGCAGGTGATTATCGCCGCGTCCTTGGCGCTCACCCTTGGGTTCACCGCTGTCTACTTCGTACTGGTGGAGCGTGGCATCGCGGCATTCCGCACGCTGCGGCCGCAGTTGTGCTCCATCTACGAGCCGTATTTCTGGTGGCACGAGCGTCTTTGGAAGGTGCCTGATGAATACCTCAACGTCTTCAACGGCACCCCTTTCAAGAACGTGATCTGGCGAATGCTGGGTGTCCGGATCGGCAGCAGGGTATTCGACGACGGCTGCTATCTGACGGAGCGGACGCTCACCACCATCGGGAACGACTGCACGCTCAACGCGGGGAGCAAAATCCAGTGCCATTCGCAGGAGGACGGCACCTTCAAGTCCGACCGCAGCACGATCGGTTTCGGCTGCACCCTCGGTGTCGGCGCCCACGTCCACTACGGCGTGACCATGGGCGACGCCGCAGTGCTCGCCCCCGACTCCTTTCTCATGAAAGGCGAGGAAATGCCCCAGCACGCGCGGTGGGGGGGAAACCCAGCCACGGAGATGCGAGACCACTATCAGCCTGAGGCACTCGTGCGGCAGGGGCAGCAGGACCATCTCGGTCAGCGCGCTCAACTGGCTGAACTACATGGCCACGGTGAGTGAAGGGCGAAGACGATGGCAGTGCAAGTGGAAGCCGACCGCGAGTTCTGGCGCGGTGTGCTCGTCGCCGGTGGATTCACCGAGGTCCCGCGGTGGACGCTCGATCCGGTGCCGGGCGTCGTCGAGTACGAGGCGGCGGTCCCGGACGACGTCGTGGGAGCGTTGTGCCGGCTGGCGGAGGATCTGGAGGTGCCGCTGAGCTCGGTGCTGCTGGCCGCGCATGCCAAGGTGCTCGCCGCGTTGTCGGGCGAGCATGAGGTCGCGACCGGCTACGTCGCCGTGGAGGGCAGCCGGCCGTTGCCCTGCCGGCTGACGACCGAACCCGACTCGTGGCGGACGCTGCTGCTGAACACCCATCAAGTCGCCTCGGAACTACTGGCGCAC
>NZ_JBHWWF010000096.1:0-5133 GCF_042736455.1 Streptomyces sp. NPDC060064 | reverse complement strand
CGCGCCAGCCGAGTACGAACAGCAATTGATCACGTCACGTACGCTGTCACTCGTCGCGTGAAACCCGGTGTCCACCCCCGGGGATCAACCTCAGTACTCGAACTCCTCCAGGACTGGTCTGCCCGGCTGGGCGGGGCGGCCGGGATGACGGCGGGAGCGGGCCGCCATCGCGGTCTTCTCGTCGATCGAGAGCACCACCGCACCCTGGGGCGGGTGGCGATACAGGTCGCAGATGTCGGCGGCGCGCTGCCAAAAGTCCGGGGTCTCGCGGCGGGTGAGCCAGCCGCGAACCGGGTGCGGCTTCAGGTCCAGGTCAGCGAGGATCCGGCCGACCTGGGAGGCGGAGATCGCCGTGGACACGGCGCCCGCCAGTTGGGTGGCGATGGCCCGGTGCGACCAGGTCGACTCCGGATACGGCGGTGCGCTGGTCGCGGTCGCCACCACCGCGATGCGCACCTGCGGCCCGAACAGGCGCGGGCGGCCGGACCGCTTGGCGTCCCGCAGGCCTTCCCACCCTATGACGGCGAACCGGCCGCGCCATTTGCGAACCGTGTTCACGCTGACCTCCAGGGTTCGGGCGATGGCCCCGTTGGAATGCCTGTCCGCCGCAGCCAGCACGATCCGGGCTCGCAGCACCGCCCGCACCTGCCCTGTCAGCGAGTTCGCCACCCGCTCCAGCCGCGCGCGCACCACCTCATCCAGCTCAACGACGACCGCTCCGCCCGCCACCGACATCCCACCCCTTGCTCCGGCCAAGGAGATGATCATGGCGTGCCGGCACCAGACCCTGCAGGATGGACCCCGTGCCGAAGAACCCGCCGGAGTCGATGCAGCACTCCTTGCGCCAGCGCCTGAACACCCACGCCAAACAGCACTGGCCGCAGCTGGCCGGCGTCACCGTGCGCTACCGCGCCGGATTCGCCTACGTGACAGGCGAGTTGCCCGACCAGGAACCGCTCCCCTTGTGCCGCCTGCGCTTCACCGGCGTCCTGCACACCTGGGGCTTCGCCCTCTACCTCGCCAGCAGCGACAAGTACCAGGACAACTACCTGCCCTCCGGACTGCCCTGCGGATCGCCAGAGGAAGCCCTCGACTGCGCCTGCGGCCTCTACCTAGGCCTCCTCACCGCCGAACACCCCTCAACGAACTAACGCGGGGCTGCACTAGAATGACGGCGCATCCCTGTTGTGCGCGGGGTAGCCTCACTTTCCGCCTTACCGTAGTCCATCCGAAGCGCACAACGGGCTCGCTGGCGCGCCGAACCGGACGGACGCCGACGCCTAGGGGACACTGGAGTCCGGCCCGGCGGTGGCCCCATCGGGCCAATGCTCCGCCGCCGGGCCTCTCCCGCCTTCGACATGCCCGCCATTCCGGGGGTGCCGGTAAGAGCCGTGCCAGTGTCGCCGCTCACCCTGTGATCCACAATCCTGGGCTGATGAACCCCGGAACCTGACGCCGTGCGCCGTGGCGGCGGCACCCCGAGGAAACGGGACCGCGGCCACGCTCGTGCGCCACCAACTGCCTTACCGGACCGGTTCGTCCAGCAGATCGCGGACGAGCGCCTGGAGCCCGGCTCCCATGCTCGCCTGACAGTGAGGATGTAGATGGCACCGCTCGGGGGTCTGACCCTCCGCCTGACTGACGCTCCGGCTGTCCTTGGTTGGAATTGCCGACCGTCCGGGCGGTGCCGCCACGCGCTGCGCCGGTCGGGAGCTTGTGACCTCATAGCGCCTCTGTGTGTCAAGCGGCGTGAGCGAGGTGGGTCCGTTGGTCGCGTTTCATGATCCGGTAGACCACGTTAGACAGGCGCCGTTTGAGGGCCCTGCGGGCTTCGGATGGCGTCTTCCCCTCGCTGATTTTGCGGAGGTAATACTCCTGCCCGCGCCCGCCGTCGCGGATCTGGCAGACGGCGATGGTGTGCAGAACCGAGTTCAACGCGCGGTTGCCGCCGGTGTTGAGCCGGTGGCGGACGTTGTTGCCGCTGGAGGCGTCCAGGGGTGCGCTGCCGGTGTAGCTGGCGAAGTGGTGTTCGGTGGGGAACCGGCTGACGTCCCCGATGTGGCCGATGACCTTCGCGGCCAGCACGGTGCCCAAGCCCGGCAGGGTGGTCAGCGTGGTGCGGGTGGTGGCGATGGCCTCGCGCATTTCGGCTTCGTTGTCCTTGACCTGCCGGTCCAAGCGGCGCAGGTCGGCCAGCAGGTCACGGGCTATGTCCCGGCGGCAGTTGTCGGTGGCCGTGACCGGCCGGATGCCCTTCATCAAGGTGGCAGCCTTGTCGGCCGACAGTCCGGCGGGTGCTCCGCCGGGCAGGAGATCCCGCAGGACGGCATGGAGTCGGTTGAGGACGCGGGTGCGCTCGTGGACCAGGTCGTCTCGCCGCTCAGTCAGCAGTCGCAGGATCGTGGTCTGGTCTTCCTGGACCACGGGCCGCAGGTCATGGCGGAAGAGTGCGACCTGGGCAACGTGGAGGGCGTCCTTGGCGTCGGTCTTGCGGTCTCCGCCGGTGGCCAGCAGCCGGGCCCGGGCCGACAGGGTGGAGGGCACGTCGACCACGTTCTCACCCGCGGCGGCCAGCTGCTGAGCGAGCGAACGGCCCATGCCGACCGACACCTTGGACGCTACGGCTGCAGACCGAGCGTCTGGGGTCGATTCAACAAGTCAGGAGCCCGGCCAAAGGTCCCGTCACTGTCCTGTCCTGCTGCCCGACCGGCGCGTGCCGTCCCTCGCACGTCGTACGGAAGGACAGCAGTAATCAGCATGGCAGAGCAGATAGCGGTGGTCGGCGGTATCGACACCCACACCGACTTCCACCAGGCCGCTGTGATCGACGCGATCGGCCGCCACTTGGCCACCGAGGCGTTCCCGACCACCCCGGACGGCTACCGGCGACTGCTGGACTGGCTGTGCTCGCACGGCGAGATCATGGCCGTCGGTGTTGAGGGCACCGGTGCCTACGGCTCGGAACTCGCCCGCTTCCGCCGCTCGGCCGTCAAGTCCCGCACCCAGACCATCAATCAGATCCGCACCCTGATCGTCACCGCGCCCGGCGAGGTCCGCGAGAAGCTGCGCGGCCTGGCCACCGCAGACCTGATCCGCCACCTGGCCCGTTCCCGGCCCGGCACCGACATCGCCAGCCCGGCCTGCGCGGCCAGGACAGCCCTGCGCCGCCTCTCCCGGCGCTACCAGTACCTGACCGAGGAGATCGCCGAGGCCGACGCCGAGCTGAAGCCCCTGGTCGCCACCGCCGCCCCGACGCTGGTCGAGCTGCCCGGACTCGGCACCGAAACAGCCGCCCAACTCCTGATCACCGCAGGCGACAACCCCGACCGGCTCAAGTCGGAGGGCGCGTTCGCGCACCTGTGTGCGGCAGCGCCGATCCCCGCCAGCTCGGGTCGCACGAACAGGCACCGCCTCAACCGCGGCGGCGACCGCCAGGCCAACAACGCCCTCCACATGATCGCCCTGGTCCGTATGCGCTACGACCAGCGGACCCGCGATTACGTCGCCCGCCGCACCGCCGAAGGCATGTCCAAGAAGGACATCCTGCGCTGTCTCAAACGCTTCATCGCCCGCGAGGTCTACAAGCACCTCACCAGCCCATCAACCACACCGAAATCGCTCCTCCAGACCGCTTGACGATCTATAGGAGCTTCCAGCACCAGGTCACCAAGCCCCAGCAGCCCTGCGGCGGACGCGTGACCGGCTGCCCGGTGGGTCACGGCACCCTTCTCCGCCGTGCCCGCCACCACCCATCCGGCCTCGTCTCCATCGACACCCACGCCGATGACCGAGACCGTGGGCCAGCTCGTCCACCACGCGGCAATCCGCGGACGGCTCCGGGCCCAGCTCGCGCATCTCGCCTCAGCGCATCACCCTCAGCCCCAGCCGGATCGGTGCGATCACCCAAGCCGCCCTCTCCTCGACAACACCTGCCGATCATGAACGCCGAGAAAACCTCACTGCCTCCTGAGCTGCCGTCAGCACGTAACCGGCTGCAGCCAAACCGCTCGGCAGGTACATCGCTCCAGTTCACGCCCCTGCACAGGGCGTAGACGCTGCCCCGCAGAGGGACACGGTCGGGCGCCGGCAGACTTCCCGGGAGCGGGCGACGCCGTGGCAGCCGACCCGGGGTCTCAGAATATGCGGCCGGACGGATGAACAAACAACTTTCCTGTCGTTTTGCAATTGACACTCCATCATGTCGAAGTGATTGTGCCATTTACCGAAGCAAGTCATCAACATCAAGTGAGGAAGTATGCACTCCCTTTCAAAGTGCGGCGCGGTAGCCGCATCGGCTGCCTTTCTGGTAGCTCTCGCTGGCCCTGCCTACGCGTCTCACGACCTGAAGTCATCGGACAAGGACCAGCGCACCGAGGTCATCCGCCTGACCGGGCAGGGAACGGATTTCACGCGGGTCGACAACGGGGACCCCGGAACCGGAGCTGGCGATCAGATTCTCATTACCGCGAACCTCTTCCTCGCCGATGGAAGAAGTTACGGCACCGACGCGACGATCTGCACCCTGGTAGGAGGGTCGTCGACCCCGTCTCCCGAGAATCCGAACACGCATCTCTGCTCAGGCTCGTACACTCTTCCGAACGGGCAGGTGACGTGGCAGCACGCACAAACATCGACTAATCCTGGCCCGCCCACCGACTTCGACATCGCCATCACCGGCGGCACGGGCGCGTACGCGAAAGTCCGTGGCTACGGACACGTCACCCAGACCGAAGCGACCGGCATCGGCGCGTACACCCTCTACCTCATTCGCTGACCTCGCCTGAGCACCGCACCTGTCTGAGGAATTCCCGAGGGCAGGCGCAGTGAGCACTTTTCAACCTCGCTGTCTCAGCCATGAGTTGGACAGTTCTGCGGAGCGACGAAGCTCCTGGTAGCCGGGTTCACGACAAAGGTCACCCGTGCCGCCAGGAGCTCGACGCGCTTGCCTGCCCATCATCGATCGATCTGTCCACCCGCGCTTGCGTCTGCTGCAAGGTTGGGTGACAGGTTGACGTGCCCCACGGTTTGGGTTCCAGCCGCCCTGAGGCTGATCCTTTGGAGTGGACACCCTGACAATGGATCTTGATGGTCCAGGGAGGGATGTCCAGGTGGGACGCAAGTCTCCGTATCCGG
>NZ_JBHWWF010000095.1:0-5149 GCF_042736455.1 Streptomyces sp. NPDC060064 | reverse complement strand
TTGAGGTGCAGCCCGGCGGGGATCTGTGGGCGGCCGACGAGTCAGGGCCGGCCGAGTGGACGCTGGACTCTCTGGCCGCCCGGGCCCGGCAGCTGGGCATCGAGGTCGGCCGCTCCCAGGTCCGCAGGATCCTGATCGCCGAGGGTGTGCGCTGGCGCCGCACCCGCTCCTGGACCCGCTCGAAGGACCCGGACTTCGCGGGAAAAGGACACGGATCATCGGCCTCTACACCCAGCCGCCCGCCGGTGCGACGGTCGTCTGCGCCGACGAGTTGGGGCCAGTGATCCCGCGCACTTTCGCTCCCGCACCGGGATGGTCACCGGACGGACACCGCATCAAGTCCGAGATCGACTACAGCCGCGGACCGGAGAAGACCTGGGTCTACGGGGCCCTACGCGTCCGGGACGGCCAGCAAATCACCATGGCCGCTTCTTCCCGCAACAGCGTCTTCTACCAGCAGTTCCTGCAACTGGTCGAGGACGCCAACCCGACCGGCGAAATCTGGATCGTCACCGACAACCTGTCCTCCCACAACAGCCTGTCCACCCGGACATGGCTGGAGGATCACCCCCGGATCCGCCACGCGTTCATCCCGGTCGGAGCCTGCTGGCTGAACCTGCAGGAAGGCTGGTGGCGGATCTTCCGCAAGACCGCCCTGGCCGGCCGGTCCTTCGCCAACCCTGACGACATCACCCAGGCCACAGCCCTGGCCACACAGCAGCTCAACGCCCGCGCCAGACCCTGGATCTGGGGCCGGCCAGCCCCGCCCACCCGCCAACTACGACGCCGATATGTGTACATCCAATGAGGAATCCAGCACTAGCGGTGGTTTGTTGACGGCGGGTTGGGGCGGTAGTAGGCCGGACAGTGGGAGTTTTGCTCACTATTCGGGGGCTGTGATGACCAAGCGTGTGCCGTGTCCGCCCGCTCCGGGCCCGCTGGAAGCCTATGCCGCGCGTTTCGATGACCTCTTCTCCACGCTGGCACAGCGCCGGGGGTTCCGCGAGTATCTCGCCGGGTTACTCCTGCCGCGGGACCGTAACAAGACGCTGACCTGCCTGGCCGGGACCGAGCCTGTGGTCGGTGCCCAGCATGCGGCGGTGCAGCGGCTGCAGTTCTTCCTGTCCGAGTCGACGTGGGACCTGGAGAAGGTCAACGCCCGGCGTGTGGAACTGCTGCTGGCGGATCCGGCCACGGCCCCGCACGCGGGCGGGGTGCTGGTGATCGATCGACGATTCCGGAGACCGCAAGGACGGCACTGCCACCGCCCACGTGGGCAAGCAGTACCTGGGCTCGGTCGGGAAGATCGACCGCGGCGTTGTCACGGTGACGACCTGCTGGGCCGACGAGCGCGTCTACTACCCGCTGCACGCCGTCCCCTACACCCCCGCTCACCACTTCCCGAAAGGGAAGAACGACGCCGGCTTCCGCACGAAACTGCAGATCGGGGCCGCTCTGGCCCGTGATGCCCTTCGGGCGGGGGTGCCCTTGCGGGCGGTCGCCGCCGACTGCGCCTACGGCGACCAGGACGCCTTCCGCGGCGAACTCGCGGCCGCAGGACTGCCGTTCGTGATGGCACTCAAGCCCCGCCGGGGCGCCTGGTCATACGGCGAGGGGGCGTACACGCCCGTGGATGCCGCCCGCGACCTGGCCTGGCACGGACCGGACCGCCCCGGCGACTGGACCGCGGTCACCCGCACCTTCCGTGACAGGCACACCGCCACGTGGTGGGCCGCCGACGCACAGCTGGGCTGGTGGGGACCCGATGGAACCACCCGCCTGGTGGTGGCCACCACCGACCCTGCCACCCTGCCCGCGCAGTCCACCTGGTACCTGGCCACCGACCTGCCCCGGCCCGGCGGACCACGGGAGGCGGACAGTCCGTACCCGGCAGCCGACCTGGCCGAAATTGTGCGGATCTACGGCATCCGGCACTGGATCGAGCAGAGCTACAAACAGGTCAAGGACGAACTCGGCTGGGCCGACTTCCAGGTCCGCTCCGACACCGCCATCCCCCGCCACCAGACCCTCGTCACCTGCGCGTTCAGCTCCTGATGGGACACCTGGTTCGCCCCGCCCCCACCTGCCATGGATGAGGAGGAGACGGTGCCCAGCCGGCCAGAGAGGGGGCATTGTGCCGCCCCACCAGACCCAGCAGGCCTGCTGGCCCCAAGCCCTCCGGGCCGTCCGTGGCTGGCTGCCGCCCTGGGCCACGCTGCAACGCTACTGGCAAGCCTGGACAGCCAAGCCCCCACCCACCGAGCTCCAAGCCCTGATCAACGCTGTCGGCACCGGCAGACCTCTTAACCTCTACCTCCCGGCCTAACAAACCACCGCTAGCAACGCCCCTAGCGGGTTCGCCGACGGCGTCGCAGGCCCACCAGGACGATTCCGGTGACGGCCAGGGCAGCGGCTCCGATTCCGATGTAGAGGAGTGTGCGAGATTTGACCTTCTTGGAGAGTGTCACGGTTGCTGTGGCGTTTCGTTCGACTGTGCCGCTGCGCAGCCTCATCTTGGCTTGCCAGGGGCCGTCGGGGAGTCGTGTCTGAAGAGGGACCGTGACGGTTCCCGTTCCGTGAGGGGGAAGTGTGGTGCCGGTGGGTACCCGGAACGGGCCTGCGCTGATTCCGCCAGGGCCATCGCGTAGGTCGAGTGTCCCGCTCAGGTCCACTGCTCGTCTGCCGAGGTTTCGCACGGCGGCGGTGACGCTGGGGCGGCCCTTCTTGTCCCGTGCGCCCTTCATCTTCTCGATCTTGAAGTCGGAGACGGGCTCTCCGCCGGGCCCGACGTCCAAGTAGATCCGCACTCCCACGCGGTGGATGCTGGCGACGTTGTGGGTGGCATCCGCTGCCGCGCTGTTTTCGGCCCACACGACGGCGTATCGCTCTCCGGCTTGCGCAGTCCTTGGCACATTGATCGTGATCTCGGCCTCGGCTACCGAGTGCGGGCGCAGGTTCACCATGCCGGGTTTGGCTCTTGTCCACTGAGTCAGTTCGTTGGCCGTGCGCTTCGGGGCGAAAGTGAATCCGTTGTTCGCGATCGAGGCCGCGGCCGCATACAGCTCGATACGACGTGGGACTGACGACTTGTTGGAGATCTCGATCCGCCGTTGGATGGTGACGCCCGGATTGAGGTGGTCAACGATGTAGGTACGTGCGCGCGGGTCGGTGCGCCGGGCCACGGGGACTTCGAGGAGCCGGATTCCGAAGAATTCCGGCTCCGCCTCCGCCTCCGCGGCCGCCGCTGACGGGACGCCGACCGGCGCGAGCCCACTCATGCCGACCGCCGCTGCGGCGAGGGCCACAGCGGCGATCAGGGTGACGACCCGGCGAGATGGCTTGTCAAGCCACAGAATGGGTCACCGTCCCGGTGTAAGTGCCGGCGACTGCGTCGTCGGGCACGGCGACGTCCAGGGTCGGGTTCCATGTGACGGTGTTGTTACCGGAACCGCTCGGCTTGCTGTAGGCGGTCCGGGGGGCGGCGAGGGTTCCGGCCGTGCCTGCGGTGAACGGCCCGTTGACCTGAGCAACGGGAGCTCCGGGTGTGTAGGTGACGGCGTCGCCGGAGATGGGGCTGCCGCCAGGAGTGGTGAAGTCAGTGGTCAGCGAGACGGTGGCCACCCAGCTGGCATCGGCCAGCGAACGCTGGTCGTCCACCGTGACGTTGCCGAGCTGGCCGCTGGCGGTACCGCCCGGAGCAGCCGCGCTCAATGCGGCTGTATCAGGAACGGTGATGGTCAGGCCGTCGGTGGGGGTGACCTCGAACGTGACCACCGTGTCCCCCTGACTCGGAGAGGCGGCAGCTCCTGATGCACCGCCGCCGACGGTGAGGAGGGTGGCGCTGGCCGTGTCGGTAGTAGTGTCGATCACCGATACGTTGCCGCTGGTGGCGTTTGTGACGTAGGCCTTGGCGCCGTCTGCGGCGAAGGCCACTCCGGTGGGGCCGTCACCGATGTTGGTGGTGATGGTGGAGCTGACGGCGTCGGTGGTGGTGTTGATCACGGACACGCTGTCGGAGCCGTTGTTGGTGACGTAGGCCTTGGATCCGTTGGACCTGACGGCCACCCCCACTGGACCTGTACCGACGGTGATGGGGGTGCCGACGGTGTTGTCGGCGGTGGTGATCACCGAGACGGTGCCGGCGGTTTCGTTGGCGACGTAGGCCTTGGCGCCGTTGGGGGTGATGGCCACGCCTTCGGGACCGTCACCCACGGCGACGGTGTCTGAGACGGTGTCAGTGGCGGTGTCGATCACGGACACATTGTCGGAGCCGTTGTTGGTGACGTAGGCGAAGTCTCCGTTGGGGGTGACGGCCACCTCGTGAGGGGTTGTTCCGACAGTGATGGCGGTACCGGTGACGGCGTCAGTGGCGGTGTCGATCACCGAGACGGTGCCGGCGGTGGCGTTGGTGACGTAGGCCTTGGTGCCGTCGGGGGTGACGGCGATCCCCTGCGGTCCGTCGCCGACAGTAATGGTGGAACTCACGCTGTTGTCGGAGGTGTCGATCACCGAGACGGTGTCGGCGAGGGAGTTGGTCACATACGCCTTGGTGCCGTTCGGGACGATGGCCACCGCTGTGGGACCGTTGCCGACGGTGATGGGCGTGCCGCTCACGGTGTCATTGGTGGTGTTGATCACCGAGACCGTGTCGTCGGCGGTGTTGGCCACGTAGAGGAAGTCCGAGGGAGTCGCGGCTGCGGGAGGCGCGGTGATCATGGGCAGGACGACCGAAGCCGCTGCCACCAATCCCAAGGCGGCTGCCCGCTTGCGGGCCCACCGCAAGCGGGGTCGGTTCCGTCTTCCAGGCCACCCTGCGAGGCGATCAGCCACTTCTGGCTGATGAGCCCGTTGTCCGAACACGAGGACCTCCACGTTCACGATGATGACGCCCCGCACACGCCGGCGCCGAGATCACCTACGGTGACTTGGAGATCACTATATGAAAGCGATGCCGCTATACTCGCATTAGTTCGTTTAGTCCGTTTCGTGTCCCCTTTCTTCTGCCTATATGGCAAATGGATGCGCGCGTTTCCCGAGGCCCTGAAGCCGAACAGCTAAGGGTTGTCCCGTAATGATCTTCGACTTGGTGGAGATACGGTCGGTCGTTGCGCGGCCGCTCGGCTATCCGGCGAGGGCAAGGTTGTGCAGG
>NZ_JBHWWF010000094.1:0-6360 GCF_042736455.1 Streptomyces sp. NPDC060064 | reverse complement strand
CTCGCGCCAGCCGAGTACGAACAGCAATTGATCACGTCACGTACGCTGTCACTCGTCGCGTGAAACCCGGTGTCCACCCCCGGGGATCAACCTCACACCATGACCTGCACCCGCACAGACGCCCTGCAGGCAGGCCAGTCCTATCCGCCGATCGAGCTGTCCGTCACCGTCGCCTCCAGCGCCACCGGGCCGTTTGCCAACGTTGCGACGGTGTCTGGCGGTGGCAGCACCAGCCACCAGGACATCGACACCGTCGTCCTCGTCCCATCGTTGCAGGTCGAGAAGACGCATAAAGGCAAGTTCTCCAGGGGTGGACACGGCCGGTACACGATTAGCGTCGCCAACCGCGGCCAGGCCGCGACCCGCGGACAGGTGACTGTCACCGACACCCTGCCCGAGGGGCTCACCGCCACCCGTCTGGAAGGCGACGGCTGGGACTGCCAGACCGATACCCTGACCTGCACCCGCACCGACACTCTGCCGCCGGGCGATGACTATCCGCCCATCACCCTGAAGGTCAGTGTCAGCCGCAACGCCCCATGTACCGTGACCAACACCGTCACCGTCACCCTCACCGGCGGCGGCAGCATGCAGGAACACGCGACCGACCAGACGCGGCTCACCCCCCGCCGCCCTGATCACGGACGCAAAGACCCCCACCAGCGAACCACCGAGTCCACGACCACCCCCACCGCCTGCCTGTCAATCCCCTCGAAACGTGGAGGACTTCTCTATGCTGCTCGTCCTTCTGATGCGAGCGTGACCGTGCTTCGGTGATGGTTCCTTCGAACTCCACCGGAGGTAGTCCGCCGGCCGCGCTGTGCCTGCGGCGCGCGTTGAAAAAGTCCGCGATCCAGGTCGCGATCTTCAGCCGTGCCTCGGCTCGGGTGGCGAAGCGGTGCCGGTGGACGTACTCGACCTTGATCGACGAGTGGAACGACTCCGCGGCGGCGTTGTCGAGGGCCGAGCCCACGCGTCCCATGGACTGCACCACGCCCAGGCGGGCACACAGGCTGTTGTACGCCTCACTCGTATATTCCGACCCGCGGTCCGAGTGGAAAATCACGCCGTCCACGGTGCCGCCGCGCGTCGCGGCGGCCATCTTGAGTGACGTGCTGACCAGGGCCGCATCGTGCCGGTCGCCCATCGCGTAGCCCAGTACCCGGCGCGAGAACGCGTCATGGACGGACGCGAGGCAGAGCTTCCCTCGCCGGCCGCGATCTCGGTCATATCGCCCCACCACAAGACATCCGGAGCGATCGCGTCGAACCGGCGGCGCACCAGGTCACGCGCCGCCTTCCGTTTGCCCTGCCGGGTCAGGCTCTTGCGTCGGCGCGGGGGCTTGCGACCCTGCAGGCCGAGCCCGGCCATGATCTCGGCGACGGTGTTCTGCGACACCTGCCAGCCCTCGGCCCACAGATCCAGCGTGACCCTGGGCGAGCCGTACGTCCGGCCCGACGCGTTGAAGAAGTGGGTAATCCGCCCGGCCAGCGCAGCCCGACTGACCTCGCGTTTCGTCGGCTGCTCAGGGCGGCTGCGCCATTTATAGAACCAGAGCGGGACTTGATCCGGCTCGCAGGCGAACCGGGCTTCCCCCGCTGGCTGGAACAGATCCGATCCACCGGGGGATGTGCCCACCCTGTCTATCTCTCCGGCCGCACCACCACTCTGGACGCCGATACCGGCGCTGTGCTGCGGCACTACGACACCGCCACAGAACCGGGCGGGCGGCTGGCCGTACGGTGCCGCAACCGCCGTGAATCCCGCTGCGAGCCGTGCTCGCGTCTCCACTCCGGCGACACCTTCCACCTCGTGCGCTCCGGCCTCCTGGGCGGCAAGAACGTTCCCCCGAGCGTGACCGTTCATCCCCGGCTGTTCGTCACCCTCACCGCCCCCTCGTTCGGGCCCGTGCACCGTGTCATGGCCGATGGCGGGCGCTGCCGACCGGCGTCACCTGGCGACCGCAGCCGGCCAACCCCAATCGAAAATCGGGGACCACCTGCGGCTGAGCTTCGCCAAGGTCGCGGAGTACCAACGCCGGGGCGCAGTGCACTTCCATGCGGTGATCCGGCTCGACGGACCAGACGGCCCGACCTCGCCCCCGCCCACATGGGCCAGCGCCCAACTCCTCGAAGCTGCCGTGTGCTCCGCTGCCGACTCGGCACACGTCTCCATGCCCTACACGCCCGGCCTCGGTGAGCACGTGTTCCGCTGGGACGATCAACTCGACGTACACCCCATCCGGCGGGCCTTCGCCGACGACATGGGTGAGTTCCTGACCGCCAAGAACGCGCACTTCCTCCTGGTCGTCAAGGACAGCCAACCGCTACTGTTCAACGCTCTTCGCTCTCTGCCCCGGACGAACGTCACCGCGCGTCACGCTGAGCGCGACAACGGGCACGGCCGGCGCCAGCTTCGGGTAGTCAAAGCGCTGACCATCACCGGTCTCGGCATGGACTTCCCCGAATTCGCCCAGGCCGCCCGGAACATGCGGTTCCACACCAACGACACGACGGGCAAGCTCACCCGCAAGACGACCTACGCGATCACCGACCTGACCTCGCAACAGGCACCGCCGCAGCGGTCGAGCAGCTGACAGCGCTCACACTGGGGCATCGAGACCAAGGCTGCACTACGTCCGAGACGTCACGTTCGCCGAGGACACCAGCCGGATCCGCACCCGACTCGCCCCACAGAACATGGCCACCCTGCGGAACGTTGCCATCAACACGCTCCGCCCAGCCGGCCACCACAACATCACCGCGCCCCTCCGCCACAACTCCTACCAGTCCCACTCCCGCCCGCTCGACCTCAACGGCCCGCCATGACCAGCACAGCTACAACATCACGCGACTATGCAACAGCCCTGCCGACTGGGCCCGCGGAGGCTGGCGCCCCCGCAGCGTCAACGGCCCCCTCACATGACACGAGGACAGGAAACCAGGCGAAACGCCAAGCCTGTCACCGACTGAACCCGTCTGACGAATCGAGGCTGAGGGGAAAAGGCTGACTCCGAAGGATCCTCACCACAGCGACCTCATCGGCAGATACCACACCAAAGTCGGGCTATCCCTCACCCCGACGACATCATGAGTTCATCCTCAGGCGGTCCCCTTGAACGCATTTCGGAGCTCGCTTCTACTGGACACCCCCAGCTTCCTGTAGATGTTTTGGAGATGGTTCTCCACGGTTCGCCTTGAAATTTTTGCGCGGTCAGCAATTTCCGTATTCGTTAGTCTCTGCGCGATGAGGATCGCGATTTCCCTCTCGCGTGTCGTCAATTGTACGGATGCAGGGGTCGTGACAAGATCGGCTGTCACGACCCCCTCACACATGCCTGCGAGCCTTGCTGCTCTGTTATCCGCTGCTGTCGCTCTCCGCGTGGAATTCCGCCGTCGCCATGCGGATGCCCCAGCGGCCGCGGCTTCTGCTGCAAGCAGCAGAGCACCTGAACGTTCCAGACGATGGGAACTTGAGAACAGATCCGCCGGTGTTCCATCCACCCGCGCTGAAAAATAGTTCGCGCAGGCAGAAGTAATCTCTCCGTCTGATGAGCGGGCAAGTTCGGCGAGACGTTCCGCCGCTATAGTGATGTCACCGAGCCGCGCCGCTTCCGTAAGAATTCTCACCTCGCTGACGAGGTTACCAGTCGCACGAGCATCGGCTGCCGCCGCCATCAGTAGCTCTCTTGCGAGGGGGCGATCACCGCGATTTGCCGCATACCTTGCTTGGCCGATTGCGCGTTCAGAAACGAATACTCCCCACGCCGGAAGTGAATCGGCCTCGGCCAACGCACGCTTGGCGGCTTGCTCGTCACCAGACATCATGGCGGCTTCGGCGATCAAATGTACGGCTGCATACAATGGACCCTGTGAATCGGATTGGCGGGCCATCCCAGCAGCCTGCCCTGCCCATCGGCGCGCCGTTCTGGGGAGCCCTTGCATGACGGCGCAGCGAGCGATGATCAGGGACAGCAGAATATTCGAGCAATGGAGGCCATTTTTATGCATCTTTTCCCACTCTTGCAATCCCAGAGCATGCGCCTCCTGCAGTCTGCCAACTTCCCCAGTGGCAAAAATTACCGGAATTAGAAAGTGAGTCGAATCAGGTAGACCCAGGCACTCTGTTTCGCCAATATCCATGCGTTGGCGATAGGCATTCTGACCCAGATTCAATGCGTCGGAAGCACGGCCATCGATAGCCAGCAACCACACACGAGTGAGCTTTTCCAGCATTTCGCTCACCGCGTTCGATGCCGGCGTCGGACTTGCCAGCGAAGTCAATTCAGATGTCCGCTTGCCCAAAGAGATGAGAATCATCGCTTCATTGTTTGCCAAAACCGAGCCAGCGTCAGGGGACTGTATCAGATTGGACGCCTTAGAGTTGGCGTCGAGGGCCCCGACGCTATTTCCCAGCCCCCACGTCAGATTGCATGTTCGTATGAGTGTTAGGAGGACTCGCTGATCATCACTCCCGGCCAATTCTTCCGCTATTTCGAGTACTCGCTCCGCCTCACGGAATTCTCCCACTTCGTGGAGCGCCTCTCCCAAGAGGAGGCACGGCCAAAATTCGCTGATATTGCGAAAGGCTTCAGCTGCCAGGGTGCGGGTAGCGGAGTATTCGCGTTCAAGTCGCGCCGATAGGGCTCCGCGCAGAAGAAGAGATGGCTCGACACTTCCCTTCGTCTCCAGTTCCCAGAGAGCGATACTAATCGTGTCCTGCCTTCGGCGAGCGCCATGAGCGCGGAGTCGAGCTATATGCTCAGTCAGCAATTTCCTTTTCCTGGATTCCGGAATATCGCACAGCAGAATTTCGCGATACAGAGGGTCGGTAATGGTCAGGATCTCGCGAGCGCCTTGACGTACTGATTCCACAAACCCGGAGGACTCCAGCTGACATGTTGATTCTATTGAAAAATCCCGCGCTCCGACACTCTGACACAAAGAAATCAATTCCAAGAGTTCCCTGGCTCCTTCTCCTACTCTTTCCAGGTTGGTATGGAATATGTCGTGAAGTCGCCGAGTACTCCGCAAAGACCCCTGCAAGTGCCAGACTTCCCCATCGTTCACAAGGTTTCGTGACGCCAGGGACCCGATAGTGAGCTCTCGCAGGTGCGACGCGTTTCCTCTGCTGAGATGTTGAAGGGCTGCCGATGTGCGCGGAGTCACAAGACCTCCGAGTGCAGCATCTAGAATTCGTTCAGTTTCCGCGAGGGTGAATTCTTCAATCTCTACGCAATGTGACGAGTCCGCTCGCTCCAGGGTAGACGTCACGTCGCTCATCCGAGTTCCCCATCGCGAGGTGGCGAGAAGGAAGACAATGCCGGCATCCAGCAGCTGAGAAATCAGGGTCGCGGAAGCGGTATCGATGAACTGCAGCTCATCGACGAGAAGAATGAATCGCTTGCGGGGCCTTTTCTCGATCGACGGAGGGTTGATTGATTCACATGCCTGCCGGAAATATTCAACAGGGTTCAGTCGATCGAGATCGGCAGGCAGAAGATGAGCCAAGGTCGCTAGAGGAAATCCGTTAGGAGCGGGAACTGCACTTCTCCCACCCCTGTAGCCCATCGCTCGGGCGCGGTTCAAGCATTCGTTGGCGAGGCGAGTCTTACCAACTCCAGAGTCTCCTTTGATAATAAAGGCATGACATTCCGCCTCGGCGATTGCGTTCAGAAATGCCTCTATCTGCTCATCCCGACCAATGAAAGGCATAACATCCACAACCGATTGCTGTGTCACTCCGTCCCCCAAGGTAACTAGTGTCGCATCGTTCATCGCTTATCATGAGAGCTACGACAGCAGCTCTGCTTGCCCGTACGGCCCGTCGATGCGTGAATCATCCCAAAAGGAAAAGGGACCTTCCTGAGCAACCGATACTCATACGCACTCTGACCGGGACGTTTGTTGTCAGCTTCCCCGTACACGTCGCTGACAGGCGTCGAGGCACGCTCCGGTGTGAACTCGAAGGAGATCTCAGTGCCTTCGCAGGTGAGTGGATTTGACACGTGTGCCCGTCGCGACGTCCCGACATCCGCGCTGGTCACAGCTATTGGCGAACGTGACGGCATCCAGGTGAGTGCCCTCCCTCACCTGCCCAAAGCCGAAGTCCAGTAGTTCGCACCGAACCTTCCGGTGCTCACTGCCCTGCATGCCGAAGCCTCTGCGGCCTCGGCCATCAAGCGGATCGCCCCGAGGGGGAAGTAGTCGTCGGCGCAGACGACCGTCGCACCGGCGGGCGGCTGGGTGTAGAGGCCGATGATCCGCAGCTGCCGGGCCCGGGCGGCCAGAGAGTCCAGCGTCCACTCGGCCGGCCCTGACTCGTCGGCCGCCCACAGATCCCCGCCGGGCTGCACCTCAA
>NZ_JBHWWF010000093.1:0-6435 GCF_042736455.1 Streptomyces sp. NPDC060064 | reverse complement strand
CTCGCGCCAGCCGAGTACGAACAGCAATTGATCACGTCACGTACGCTGTCACTCGTCGCGTGAAACCCGGTGTCCACCCCCGGGGATCAACCTCAGTGGAAGGCACGTCGACCACGCTCTCACCTGCGGCAGCCAGCTGCTGAGCGAGAGAGCGGCCGAGTCCGCCGGCGCCTTCGACGGCGAACCGGCGCTCAGGCCACTGCTCGCACCAGCGCATCAGCTGGCGGAACGTCCCGGCGTTGACGACGAACCGGCGCTGGGCGACTCGGTGACCTGCGGCGTCGACAGCGACGGCGGTGTGAGACGACAAGTGGGGATCGACACCGATCAGGATCACGGGCAGCCAGCCTTGCACTCGATGAAACAGGGACGGGAGTGCGGCGGGCACCCTGACTTGAAGTCACTGCGTCACCTTCACGCCCCTGTCGAGCCAGCCCGCCAGGGGCGGCAAGGAGCACTGCGGGCCCGTGCCGGCCGGCACCTGGACGCTACGGCTGCAGACGGTGCGTCTGGAGTCGATTCAACAAGTCAGGAGCCTGGCCAGAGGCCCATCACTGTCCTGTCTGCCCCACCCGGTCGGAGCCACGACCCCACCGCCTGCGGTCGCACGCGAGCCAGCGGCAAGGCGATCTCCGAAAGGTCCTCCGGAACAATCCAACCCCACCGCCCACTCCCCATGCCCAGCATAACTGCCAACTGACCATGTAGGACACGGTCTTACTGGCCCACCGGGTCATTCTGAAAGCGGCCGAGTCAGCGCAGCGAAATCGAATCGTGCATTGTACGGCTGATGCCGTGCCTCGATGACCTCATTTATTTCCGGGTAACCGGCGGCGCCTAGGTGAACTGCTTGCAACGTAGCTTTTCTGTGGTTGAGAAAAACCGCTCTCTCATCACTTGCCGCCCAGTCGACCCAGATCGTAACCACTGCCACGATGTCGTCGATCGTGACCTGCCCTATGGTTCCGTCGGCGACGGCGTCGGCTATGCCAGCCGCCACGCCGGCCTGAGCTGCCCCCCAGGTCATGTCGGCGTGACGCCTACTTTCAATGGTTGCCCTAGTGATGAGAAGCCCGAGCGGCTTGACGGGAAGGTCTGGTCTCAGCGTGAGAAGGGAACAGTCGTGGCCCTCGCTGGGCCGGCTCAAGGCCATGGCCCAGGCTCTGCCGGCTAGACCGTGGAGGTCACCTAGAACGGTGGTGACGTGTGCGGTATGTGGGCTCACGCCCACGTCACATACACCGACTTGGGGACGCGTGGAATGGACGTTGGCCTGATGAAGGCTCATTTCCTGAACCTCAGCCTTTCTCAATGGCGGGTTGGCCCCACATATTGATCACGTTCTTATAGCTTTTGAGGACGGGGCACGGACCGAGTCAGGTGGAGGTCCGTGCCCCTAACGACATCTAGGGTGCGCGGTGACTCTGCAAGGGGCATGAGCATTCACTACCTAACATCGCCGTTTCGGTTGGGGTGATGAGACGTCGCTGATCGTCAGCTGTCAGGTGGGCGGGGTGATTTCGCTGCTTGCGCATGGTGAGATCCCGGCGCGGTGGTCGGATTCTCCAGGGTCATTCGGGTCGTGGGCGGACGGAGGTTTGCCGGTCAGCCGGCGGGTCGGGGCAGTGCGGAAAGGCGATGAAAGGCCGTGGCCAGTTCGTGTCTCCACGGCCAGGTCGCCGGTATCCGCAAGCGCAGACGGCGGCCGCCGCGGTTGAGGTGTTGACATTGAAGTCGCGGGGGAAAGGGGCGAAGCCGGATATAGGTGGGTGCGGCCTGTGAGTGACCCCGGAGTGTGGACACGGGGATTCATGCTGCGAGTGAGAGTTTACCTATGATGTTGTTGTTCGAACTCCAGCGGTGAGAGGTTGGACAGCGCGCTGTGGCGTCTTCGGACGTTGTAGTAGGTGAGCCGCTGGAAGATTTCCTGTCTTGCCCGGCGCATACCCGAGCCCTCACCGCCAGGTTGGAAAGGGCTCACTGCTCATGAGTCGAGGATCTCGCCTGACAGTGCACTGGTAAGGGACTTGCGACTCGTGATACCAAGCTTGCGGAAGATTCTTTGCAGATGATTATCAACCGTTCGTTTCGAAACAATCAGTTGCTTCGCCACCTCGGCCGTGGAAAAGCCATGGGAGACAAGAAAGGCGATCTGCGTTTCGCGTTCTGTGAGCCGTGTAGGTGTGAGGGAAGGAACCAGGCCTGGAGTCCTTGCTCCTTGACACTTTCGCGCGAGTGAGATCGCTTTGTTTCGAGCTGTGGTAGCCCGACGTGAACTTCCCTGACGCTGCCATGTGGATGCTGCCGCAGAAGCGGATTCAGCTGCCATGAGGTTGGCTCCGACCTCTGCGAGTGAACTCGAGCATTCGAAGAGTTCTTGTGGATCTTCGGTCGCCAAGGCTGCTGCGTAGCGCGCGCGCACTTTGGTCAGCTCGCCGTCGGTTGTGTCGGCAAGCTCGCTGAGACGCTCAACCGCAAGCTGCGCTCTTCCGACCCTGCAGAGGTCTGTCAAGATTCTAGCCTCGCTCGCCAAATGATTCAGTGCGCGTGCCGCTTGCGCAGCGTCGATGAGTTCGGACCGAGCACTCGTGAGGTTGCCGACGGAGACTGCCAGCCAGATCTTACCGAGACAGAGTTCGGGGACGAACGGCCCTGAATCTGGAAAGGGTTCAGCTTCTCTTAGCGCCCGTTCGGCGGCCTCAGTATCATGCAATAGAGCAGCGGCCTCGGCGATTCGCACGAGTGCCTGGTGAAGCGTCTGCATCAGGCAGTACCTGCGCCCTAGAGCCGCACCTTGGGCAGCCCAACGTCTGGCAGTAAGCGGACGACCTTGAAGCAGCGCACATCGGGCGAGGGATGTTGCAGTCCATGCCAGCGCCTCAGGAGCATCATCGGCAGATGCGCTCGCCCATCCCTCAACTCCAACGGCGTATGCCTCGTCAAGCCTTCCTGACTCCTGCAATGCGAAAGTCAAAGGTGTGAGGTATTGCACGGGATGGGGCAACCCTGTGGGATCAATGATACTGAGGCGCTCCGCGTGAGCGGATCTAGCCAATTCCAGTGACTTCTTCACCTGCCCCGTGGCGGCCAAACAGCCAGCGAGTGTACCTTCTCCGATCGTCCTGATATATGCGTTTGGCACGGCATCGATGTTCTGCAGAAGATTCAATGCTTCCTGATGTCTACTAACGGAGGCCAGAAGGACCCCTCGTGTAGCCTGCAGGGCTGCGCGGGCCTCTGGCGTGTGCACCTTGGCGACGGCCTCGGAATTGAGACGGAGCGCTTCGTCTATATCAACAAACGACCAAGCCATAATACGCGTCATTGTGATTGACGCATGAACGAGCTCGTCATCGCTAGAGGCTCGAGCCGAAGCCTCTTTCAAGACCTCCAACGCTTCGCGGGGTTCGCCAAGTTCGTCCAGAGCCGCACCGAGAAGTAGGCGAGGCCAGAAGCCGTCGTCCCCATAGCGGGCTGCGGCAGCCAGAGTTCTCGCTCCGCGATAGTCGTGCACACCCATGGCGATTCTCGCACCGCTCATCAGAAGTGCCGTGTCCGCCGTACCTGTCGCGGCCAGCTCCCACATTGCGACGTGCTCTACATCCTCGCGCCTACGGGTCCCCGCCGCTCGGATTCGGGCAACCTGCTCCAGGAACAATTCCTTCTTCCGGGAAACTGTAAGATCAGATTGGAGCACCTTCCCATATAGCGGATGCGAGAGTTCGGCCTTTTCTCGACGACCTTGCCGTAGAATTTGCACAAGCCCAGCAGATTCCAGCTCGTAAAGTTCTTTAGGAAACCATTGAGCATTCACGACCCCACACAAGGAAAGCAATTCTAGCAGTCTCCGAGAACTACCTCCAACTGCAAGCAAGCGCTCGTTGATCAAATCGGCGATCAGTCCCGTCTGTGGATAGTTATCCGCGACATGCCATATTTCACCGTCGAACGTCAGGGCGTTTGATGCCAAAGCGCCAAGGATCAGCTCGTGAATGTACAATGCATTGCCCTTACTTGCGGCATAGAGTTGCTCTGTCGTCCGGGGCTCTATCGCGCCACCCAGGACTGACGTCAAGATTTCATCAGTCTCGTCTCGGTCGAACGGATGCAGATCGATGCGATGGGTTTCATTAGCGCTTCGAATATTCGAAGCAAGCTTATTGAGGCCTACTCCCTGCTGAATTGTTGCGATAAGAAAGGCCGACTCGGCATTAAGGAGTTGATCAATAAGAGTCGCCGAGGTTGCATCCAGGAGCGAGATATCGTCCACCAGTATTACGTACTTGCGACTCTTCTTCCTGGATCCCGTCCGCAGAAGCGCATCGGTAGCGCCCTGAAACAATTCCATAGGAGTAGAAACGGCCACCGTCTTTGGTAGGAGATGAGCCATGGAGGCGAGTGGAAATCCAGTATCACTGCTGGCAGCGGCTCTCCCTGATCGATAACCGAGATCGCGTGCTAGTCGCTGACATTCCTCCGCCAGTCGCGTCTTCCCCACCCCTTCTGGGCCCTGAATGATGAAAGCGTGGCACCTAAGATCCAAAAGTGCGCGTTTGAACGCGGCCATCTCATTGCTACGGCCAACGAAGGGCCAGGCTCGATCGAGATTGCCCATGGAATCTCCTTGTCGCGCCGCGATGCGGGTGCGGTATTTTAATTCTACACCGGAGAAAGTGAACCCGCATGGTGTTCACTTTTTGCGCATAGGATGTATTAAGTTTAAGGGCTGTCGATCTCCGCGTTGTCGGCGGGCCGGCCAAGGTGCCGCTCTGAGATCTGCTGGTGCAGGCGAGGATCCTTGTTGGCCATCGCCGCCTCACCGGTATGGTTGTGGACAACCACGGGTGCGGTCTCGGATCATGGGCCTGCTCCCACACTGTGACCTCCTCAGTCGGCGCGTCCTTGGCGGGCTTCTTCGGCGGCGCCTGGACCTGGTAGGGAAACCGTTTTGCCAGGCCCCGGTATCCGGCATCCACCTTGGCCTTGACCTGTGGGTATGGCTCGAAGAGGGCCGCGATCCCCTCGGACTTGACCGCCGTCTGATCATGCATACGGCCCGGCCGGATGGCGCCGGTCCACAGGTGCGGCCCCGTCGGTCGGCGATGACGGTGGCCTTCTTGGTGTTTTCCGCATCTTGCCGGAGACGAACACACGTCGGCAGGGGCGGCCCGCCTTCGGGCGCCGGACCCGTACCTCGGTGCCGTCCAGGCGCAGCCCAACACCCTTCGCGCTGGCGTAGGCGAAGCTGCGGCAGGGTGTCGTGCGCCGCGTAGAGCGTGATGGCGATGCTGGTGATGTCCTGGCTGGTCAGCGGCCTGGTGTCGGTGGGGCGGGCGGGGTAGCGGGAGATCGGGCACTTGACCTTGTGGATGCTGGTCCGCGGGCGGCGGGGCGGGGCAGATCGGCCAGGACCGCTCGGCCGATGTCGCCGACCAGATCGATATCGTCCGAGGTCAGGACGACACCGCGGCCGGCGATCAGGAGGTTCCGGGCGGCCTCCAGGGCAATGGTGAAGCTTGTCCGGTCTGGATCAAGACCCGGTGCTGACTCGATGGCGGCCACCATGGCGATCCGCAGGAGCTGGTAGGTGGTCAGCAGGGCCCACATTTCCTGTTCCACGCCGGCCGGGTCACCCGAGCGCAGGACCCTGCCGGTGAGAAGCGTGTGGCGCAGGGAATGGAAGGCGGACTCGATCTCCCAGGGTTCGTGATAGAGCCGTACCAACTGTTCCGCAGGGTCGATGCGATGGTCCAGCAGGGTGGTGAGCAGCCGGTAGCGCCCCTGGACATGGTGGCCGTCGGTGGTGGTGACCGTGATGTCGGCGTCGATGACACGGAGTCTCAGGTCCGCGATGCGGGTGAGAAGGGCCGTCCGGGAGCGGGGTGAGCACCGGTGGGCGGCGGCTGGACTTGGTCCTGATCAGGAACTGTGCACCGGTGCGGGAGACGGCGCCCAGGAAGCCGTTGCCGTCGAAGGCCCGGTCTGCCAGGACAGCATGCCAGCGGTGAGCCGGTCCAGCAGGCGGCAGGCGTAGGCGCTTTCGCCTTTGTCGTCGGGTCCGAAGATGGCGCCGAGCAGGGCCGCGGGTGCCGGTCTCCACCAGGGTCATCAGCATCATGGCGGGGTAACCGGCCTACCCGGACCGGTACTTGATCCTCCCCAGCCCACACCGGTTGCGCTCGGCATCCGGTGTCTTGGACGATAGGCAGCCGTCGAAGGCGACCGTGCGAAAGCCGCGGTAGCGCGTTCCAGGGGTGACCGGCGGGGCCAGGGGCCCGGCCAGCACCTCGAACAGCCGCTTCACGGGCGCGACCCCCAGACTGTCAAGCCCCGGGTTTTGTGGAGAGTGGGTTAGCTGGTTTTCAGGGGTACTTGTGGTGCGGCGGTCGTTGCGTGGAGTGCTTCGAACTCGGCGGGTGGGACGTGGCCGAGCTC
>NZ_JBHWWF010000092.1:0-6475 GCF_042736455.1 Streptomyces sp. NPDC060064 | reverse complement strand
CCTGCACAACCTTGCCCTCGCCGGATAGCCGAGCGGCCGCGCAACGACCGACCGTATCTCCACCAAGTCGAAGATCATTACGGGACAACCCTTAGACTCGAAACAGGCACGCTGACCAGGACAAATGGAGAAGCACAACTGGAGTACTAGCGGTCTGACCCCGGCGCCCGGCCTCCCGAGCGGAAGCCGGGCATCCTGCCTGCTCTGTCCAGCGGGACAAGGTCGGTTCCTCGAATCGGCCGCATGGCGGCGACGAGCCGGGTGAGACTTCCTGAGCCGGAAGCACGCTCGCTGCGTGCGAACTCGCCCTATCAGGAGACCAGATGAGCCCCGTCATGCGAGTAGTCACCTTCAACACCCTCTTCGGCGGACACGCGGACTCCGAGTTCGGGCCAGCCGATCGGTGGGCCGGGCAGATGGAGTTCCTGCGGTCGCTGCGACCGGACGTGCTCGCCGTGCAGGAGTGCAACTGCTGGGATCAGCTGGGCAGGCGGCGCCTGCGCCGGTCGGTCGCCGAGCTGCGCATAGCTCAGGGGTTTCTCGCGGAGGCCAACGAGACCACAGCCGGCCACCGCTTTCACACTGCGATCCTGCTCAGTGATCGGCTCAAGGTGGACGCCGAGAGCGCGGAGCGTACGCGCTACCACCACGTTATGGGCTGGGCGAACCTGGCCGTGCCCGGCGTGGACGGATTGCTGGAGCTGCGTAACCGCGGACTGGACGCGCCTACAGCCGCACCCTGCTCAACGGGCACCTGCGCTCCCCTGGCCAAGCACCGAAGTCGGACCGGGATGCGGTGGAACTCCTCGCGCGTGCCAGGTTCGTCGACGCCAGTGTCCGGTGACAGAGGAGGTGGACCGGTTGTCACCGAAGTTGGACGACCAGCGGATTCGCGTCATCGAAGGGGGACCCGTCCAGACCCGGCGGGTTCGTTACGTGACGGCGGGGCGCTGGCGCGGATGGCCTCGGCCAGCTGCCGGACCCAGTGGGACAGCGCGTCCCTGGCGGCTTCGGGGGTTGCGGGACGGGGCTGGTGGGAGAGCCCCGGGGTGGTGTCCCATCTCTGTTCCGCGCGCCGGGCCGCCGACTCGGCGAGTTCGGCCACCTGCAATCCCGCGCGCCGGATCCGGGCCGGCGCGGTGCCGTCGCCGGCACGCGGCGCGGCCAGGGCGGTGTCCGGAGCGGGAGCCTGGCGGGTGACACGGTCCCTGAGCTCCTGGAACTCGGCGGCCCGCCTGCGTCGGTAGGCTTTCTGCCTGCATGCTGCCGAGCAGTTGCGCTGGGTCCTGCCACGGCCCCGGGCCACCAGTTCGGTGCCGCAGATCTGGCACTGCGCCACGACACACCCCCAGCCCTGTTTAGGCGGTTACATAACAAGCTCCGAAGCTGAACGCTACCGCATCGCACCTATTGTCACGTTAAAGAACGTTTTTAAGTCTTAAGGAAGGCGCCGCCTCTACGCTGTGAATCGGCGCCTCCAGATCCGTCTTGGTGGCCACCAAGACGACCTCATCCTGTCGAGCCCGGCACTCGCCCCGGCCCTGGTCGACTACCAGGTGCACATGGAGCCGGTGACGAAGGGCTTGTCGGACCACGCCGCCGTCAGTGGAGAACCGCGCGGCCCTGTTACGCGCAGCCTGCCCTCGGTGCGCCCGCGCTGGCCCCCGGGGTCGGGACGCTCGTACGGTCACCGTCACCGCCTGCGGGCCCACCTTCCCCCTACCGCAGAAGTCCGCGCCGGTGGCTGTGGCGCGCGCTCGCCGCACGGACGACATCTTCGCGGACTACGACCGCACGACGGGCACGTTCGCGCTCGACAACGGCACGCTGCTCGCCACCGCAAAGTGCATGTGGACCAAGGCCATGGAGAACGGTGTGGAGCACTGGCGGATCACGACGACCGTCGCCAAGGGCACGTACTTCCCAGTCGACATGATGAGCGTCGAGTGGGCCGAGGTGAAGGTCGGGCCGCCCATCGGCGCGGAACGCATCACCCTTGACACGGCGGTCATTGCCATCGTCGACGAGGGCCTGGCCTGGCCCGTCATTACGATCAAATGGCAGGCCAACGACCGGCACGAGCTGTGGTCCTGGGTGATCACCCGGCCAGCACGGAGCCGCTGAGCAGGTGCGGTCTGTGCCGCTGAGCTGTGCGTATTTGGTGCGGATGGCGTCGGGCGCGGTGATGAGGATCTGCCCGATCTGGTTCAGGGCGGCGGTGCGGGCCTTGGTGGCGGACCGTGCGGCGTTGTGCAGAGCGCGGATACCGGCGACGCTGTCGTCCTTGGGCGCGCTGGAGGCTCGGCCGGACAGAGCGGCCCGGGCGGCCGCGTAGGCGTCGACGGGATCGGACTTGCCGATGCGCCGGCGCTCGGCCCGGTCGGGCCGGTTGACCTCCACGACGGCAAGCCCCTTGGCGCGGGCGGCGCGCGTGAACCCGGCTCCGTAGGAGGCGGTGCCTTCCACTCCGATCGCGACCACGTGTCCGTGTGCGGCTATGAAGGCCAGGGCCGCGGCATAGCCGGGAGCTGTGGTGGCGAACACCCCGTCCGCGAGATGTCCGCCGTTGCTGCTGATCACCGCGACATGCAGGGTGTCGGCGTGTGAATCGACCCCTCTGAACACGTCCTGGCCGGTGCTGACCGCGGGGCTCGCTGCTGCCATGCTGATGGTGCCTTCCTAGCCGGAGGTGGCGCCGGCCGGGTGGCGCAGACAGGACATTGAGGGGGCTTCTGACCAAGCTCCTGACTTGTTGAATCGACCCCAGATGCTCGGTCTGCAGCCGTAGCGTCCAGGGTGCCGGTCGGCACGGGCCCGCCGACGAGCGCCGCGCGGCCGCGAAGAAGGCAGGCGTGCCGCAGATCAAGGACGCCGCCGACCGGCTGCCGTTCCTGGCCGCCACGGTGTCGGTCGCCGCTGCGCGCCGGAAGACCGCGATGCCGTTCCTGCAGGACGCGGCGCTCGCCCTCACCGAGGAGCCGTACGACTGGTCCATGAACCGTATCGCCGAGCTGGGCGACACCACCCCGAAGTACGTCCGCGACGTGAAGAACGCCGCGAAGCGACGCCGCGGCCACTGACCCGTCAAGCCCTCAGCCCGGCCCCGAAGCACCACCGGGGCCGGGTTTTCAGTCGCCGGTGACCGGGGCCTGAAAATCCGGCGCCGGGGAAACCGACTTCCGGTGATCCGGGTTCCGGGAGATCAGGCCCTTTAGTAAGAACATCAAGCACCACCATTAAGACCGTGTCCTACATGGTGAGGTTTCGGAAGCGTTTGTAGCAGCAGAGGGCGGCGGCGAGCCCGAGAAAGGCCAGGTAGTTGCCCGGATGTCGTTCGTAGCGGTGGTTGAGTCTGCGGTAGCCGGTCAGCCAGGACATGGTGCGTTCGATGACCCATCTGCGGCGGCCGAGACGTTCGCTGGACTCGATGCCCTTGCGGGCGATACGGACTCCGATGTGTTTGCCCCATAGCCATCTTCGCAGGTGAGGGACGTCGTAAGCCTAATAGGCGCGTGGGTTGGCCGCTGGGCCAGTCCAGGCGGGGGTCGGGCGAGACGTCTGGCTGTAAGCAGCACCAGGAGTGCTTCGACAAGAGGGACACAGTTCCGGCCTCTGCCGCAATCGAGCTCGGTCGCCGTACCGTGCCGTGACTCGAGCCATTCTCAGGGCCATCTCCCAATCAGCCGGAGCCGTCGAGTTCTTCACGAGAGTGAGGGTCCCTGAGCAGGGCTGGGGCCACGGACGGCTGATGGGGTGGTGCGCCCGCGAGCGCTTCTATTAGGTCGCCGGGTGGTCCTGCCGCGGCTTGATGCCGACGGACAGCGAAGCCTTGAAAGGAGCGCGTGGTGCACGCAACTTGCGGAATCGACTGGGCCGAGGACCACCACGATGTCGTGGTGATCGACTCCGGCGCCCGGCTGCTCGGCAAACTCAGGATCAGCGATGACGCGGCGGGCTTCCAGGACCTGCTGCGTCTGCTCGCCGAGCACGGTGACAGCCCGGACGATCCCATCCCGGTGGCGATCGAGACCTCCCGGGGACTCCTGGTTGCCTGCTTGCGGGCCTCCGGACGCCGGATCTATGCCGTCAATCCGATGGCTGTCGCCCGATACCGCGATCGGCACGCTGTCTCCCGAAAGAAGTCCGACCACCAGGACGCCGTCGTCCTGGCCAACATCCTGCGTACGGACACCGAGTTCCACCGTCCGCTGCCGACCGACTCTGACCTGGTCAGGGCGATTGCCGTCCTCGCGCGGGCTCAGCAGGACGCGGTCTGGGACCGCACCCGCGCCCACAACCGGCTCCGCTCACACCTGCGTGAGTACTACCCCGCGATCCTCGAGGCGTTCGCAACAAAGCGCGAACGGCTGCTGTCCCGGGAAGCCCGCACGATCCTGGCGATTGCGCCCACTCCGGACGAGGCCGCTCGGCTGACCCGAAGCCGGCTGCGGACCGCCGTCACCAGAGCCGGACGACAACGCCGCATCGAGGCCGAGACCGACCGGTTGCTTGAAGTGTTCCGTCGGACCTGGCTCCGTCAGCCCGCCCTCGTCGAGCGGGCGATGGGACGGCAGACACTCGCCCTCCTTGCCCAGCTCGACGCAGCCTGCCAGGCATGCGATGACCTCGCATCCGACACCGAAGAGCTGTTCCTGCAACATCCCGACGCGGAGATCATCACGAGCTTCCCCGGCCTGGCTGTGCTCACCGGCGCGCGGATACTCGCCGAGATCGGCGACGACCGTGCCCGTTTCGCCCACGCCGGCAATCTGAAGGCCTACGCGGGAAGCGCGCCGGTGACCCGCGAGTCCGGCAAGAGCCGCCACGTCACCCACCGCCGGATCAAGAACAGCCGGCTGGCCGCGACCGGCCGACATTGGGCCTTCGCGGCACTGACCGCCTCACCCGGCGCACATGCCCACTACAACCGCCGCCGGGGCACCGGCGACCGCTACCACGCCGCCCTCCGTAATCTGTTCAACCGCATGCTTGGCCAGCTTCACCACTGCCTGACAGTCCGCCAGAACTTCGACGAAGCGATCGCCTTCAGCACCCCCGCACCCGCCCCACTCACGGCAGCTGCTTGACCTGACAGCTGCATGGGGTGTCTTGTCCGCGTGCAGGCGTTGGGGCTTGGAATCGGCCGCGTGGGATTCGTGTCCCATGTGGAAATGGGACAGCATCGGCTTCAGCGCCTGGCTGTCGTGGGTGTTGGCCGCGGAGAGTCCGACGCGTAGGGGCAGTCCGGCCGCGTCGGACAATACATGCATCGTGGAACCGGGCTTACCCCGGTCCACGGGACTCGGGCCTGCAAGTTCGCCCCTTTTTTAGCGCGGACATGAGCAGAGTCGAGGACTGCGAGGGAGAGGTCGACCAGGTCCCGTTCGTCCAGGAGCTGGAGAATCTTCTGATGCAGCCGGCCCCAGACCCCCGAACGGGACCAGATGACGACGTACGAGTGGAAGGCCCCAGCTCAGTACGGATGAACGTCCCCAGTTCGATGGCTCGGATCGTGGTCGTGCGAGGATGTGCGGGTGGGGACTCCTGGGGCTTCTTTCCGCTGGCAGCGCATGATCGAAGCGCTTGCGGTACTTGGTGCGGACTCGGCCGATCAACTCGCCTGGATCGACAAGCACAAGGTCGTGACCGACGAGCTGGCCCTGGAATTCGATGACGCCTTTCGCCTGATGGCCGACCTCCATCAGGAAGAGTTCCTGGATACGGAAGCCTTGGGCAAGCTGCAGCTGATTGACGCGGTGCTTGAGGAGATGAGCGGCAGAGAGAACGCCGAGCGTTGGTCAAGGGAAGCGCTGGCCACCGACGCAGGGTGGCGTCAGGTTCGGACCCTCGCGCGCGACTTGCTGGTCAGCCTGCAGGGTGATTGGCGCCGGCCACTTCCCGAGATTCACGTCGTGCGATGACAGGATCGGACAGTTCGTTCAGGCCACGTCGGTGTCCCGCTCGATGGCTTTGAGGCGGTTCTTGAGCCGGTAGCTGGGGCCGTTGATGGAGATCACGTCGCAGTGGTGGAGGAGGCGGTCGAGGATGGCGGTGGCGAGGACTTCATCGCCGAACACCTGTCCCCATTCGCTGAAGGTCTTGTTCGAGGTCAGGATGATCGAGCCCTTTTCGTACCGCTTTGAGATGACCTGGAAGACCAGGTTGGCTTCTCCGCGTTCGAGGATCTCGTAGCCCACCTCGTCGACGACGAGAACGCCCGGCCGTAGGTAGGTGCAGAGCTTGTTGGCCAGGCGGCCGGCTGCTTCGGCAGCTTTGAGGTTGCGGACCATGTCGTCGAGGCTGGTGAAGTAGACCGAGTAGCCGGCCCGGCAGGCCGCGACCGCCAGAGCGACAGCGATGTGCGTCTTGCCCACCCCAACCGTTATCGCCGGTTCGTTCGCGATCTGAGCGTGTTGTTGCAGCTCAAGACGGTTCTTCGATCGATGGAGCGTGGTCAGCAGGGGCCGATGGTTCG
>NZ_JBHWWF010000091.1:0-6480 GCF_042736455.1 Streptomyces sp. NPDC060064 | reverse complement strand
GGGGCCAGGCGCTCCATCCAATCGCCCGCCCGGACCGGCTGCGTCGCGGCGGGGGGGGGGGGCGCGCGGGGGGCCCCCCCCCCCCGCCTCCAGGCCCCTGGCCCGGGCGTCCGCGGGGGCCTGGGGCCACACGACCGAACCGGCACAAGCACACGAACGCACAGGAAGTGAGACTGAGCATGGGCAACACAGCAGCGGCAGGGACGCGGAGGGCCGTGCTGATCGGCTGCGGCATCGCGGGCCCGGTACTGGCCATGTTCCTGCAGCGCATCGGCGTCACCGCCGTTATCTACGAAGGGAGCAGCGTGCCCCGGGACGAGGCCGGGGCGTTCTTGAACCTGGCCCCCAACGGAATGGCCGTACTGGACACGCTGGGCATCCGTGACGAGGTGGAGAAGTACGGCACCCAGACCACCAGCACCGCCTTCCTCAACCACAAGGGCAAGCAGCTGGGGCTCAACCCGGCCGAAACCCTGCTGATCAAGCGGGGGTTGCTCAACAAGGCGCTGCGCGACGCGGCCGTCTCCCGCGGTGTGCAGATCGAATTCGACAAGTTCTTCGAGAGCGTGGAGCACACCGCCGACGGGATCGTCGCCCGCTTCAAGGACGGTTCCACCGCCGAGGGCGACTTCCTGATCGGCTGCGACGGCATTCACTCCAAGACCCGGTACACGGTGCTGCCGGACGCTCCGCACCCCCAGTACACCGGGGTCGTCGGCACCGCCGGCTACACGCGCAGCGACCAGGCCGCGCCCGCGGACGGTGTGATGCGGATGTCGTTCTGCCTGGAGGGCTTCTTCGGCTACCAGACCACCTCGTCGGGCGAGATCTACTGGTTCGAGAACTTCCACCAGGCCAAGGAGCCCGCGCGCGGCGAACTGGAGCGGACCCCGCACGAGGAGTGGAAGCCGAAACTGCTGACCAAGCACCGCAGGGACCATCACCCGGTCTCGGCCATCATCGAGTCCACCGAGAGCGGCATCCTCGGATATCCCATCTACGACATGCTCTCGATCCCGAAGTGGCACAAGGACCTGGTGTGCCTGGTCGGGGACGCGGCCCACGCCACCTCGCCCCATGTGGGCCAGGGTGTCTCCATGGCCATGGAGGACTCGATCGTGCTCGCCAAGTGCCTGCGGGATCTGGACACTCCGCAGCAGGCGTTCGCCGCTTTCCAGTCGATCCGCAAGGACCGGGTCGAGAAGATCATCAAGGAGGGGCGCAGGACCGGTAACCAGAAGGCCGCGTCGAACGGCTTCCAGCGTGGCGTACGCGACCTGGTGCTGCCGTTCTTCCTCAAGCTCGGTGTCAAGGCGACCGAGCCGGTCTACTCCTACCGCGTCGACTGGGACGAGACGGTCACTCCGTCCCATGTCGCGGCGGCAGCAACGCACTGAGGCACGCGCCCCTCGGGGCGCGTGCCTCGTGCACCACCTGTGACGCCGGCTCTCCGGTCAGCCTTCGGTGTGGGTGGAGATCTGGACGAAATTGCCCTCCGGGTCGGCCACATACGCGGACCGCTCGCCCCACGGCTGATTCTTGGGCGCCATCAGGACCTTCGCCCCTGCCCTCTTCGCCCTGGCGAAGAGGGCATCGACGTTCGGTGTGAGCACGGCGACCTCGGACTGGTGAGTCTTGGTCCGGCCGATGCCCGGAATCCCGGTCGCCTGCTTCACCGTGTCGTACGTGGTGAAGGTGATGTAGTAGTCCGTCCCCAGCCGGACTGTTCCGAACAGCGCCGGGCCCGTCTCCGGCAGCCGGAACAGCACCTCGAATCCGAGGGCGTCCCGGTAGAAGTTCAGCAGCGTGTCGACGTTGGTCGTGTAGAGGGTCGTCTGGCCGTGCCGGACCTCCGCCGTCGGCGTGGCTGTGGCCGTGGGCCTGGGTCGGGGCTTGGCGGTCTCGGCGCCCGCCGTCGTGCCGGCGGCGACCAAACTCACGGCCAGCAGCGCGGTCGCCGTCGTGCCGGCCGCCCACATCCGGGCCGTACGTGCAGCCATCAGGCTCTCCCTTGTTCGATGGAATCCGGCCATTACTGAGCCAGAACTCGGCAGGGTCTCGCTCGAGCGACGCTCGACTCCGGCCGGTCACACTCCCCTCAACTCCCGATGTCTGCACCAGAAGCGAGGCACGGCATGACGACCGCCGACCAGAACAGGACGACGGAGTGACCGGCCCGAGCACCGCGGCGAGCCCGCCTTCGGCCTCGGGCTTCAGCTGGTTCACGATCGGCGGGCTCGTCCTGGTCGCGCTGGTGGCGCAGGCGATGCCGTGCCGGGTGGCCGGGTACGCCGACACCGACACCGACACCGACGCCGGCTGAGCCGGAGCGGAGCGGGCATCGAGTTCTTCTCCAGTACTCCTCCGGCGCCCCGGTGCACGGTGCAGCGGACGGTCAGAACTCCGTTTCGCGTGCTCGGAGGATTGGAGAAATACATGCGTGGTTCCACCCAGATCCTCGTCATCGGGGGAGGGCCCGCGGGCTCCACCGCTGCAGGTCTCCTGGCCAAGGAAGGTTTCCAGGTCACGCTGCTGGAGCGTGACCAGTTCCCCCGCTACCACATCGGCGAATCGATCCTCCCCTCGTGCCGGCCGATCCTGGAACTGCTGGGCGTCTGGGACAAGGTGGAGTCGCACGGCTTCCAGCCCAAGGGCGGCGCCTACTTCTTCTGGGGCCCGGAGGAGTGGGAGGTCAAGTTCAACAGCCTCGGCGACGACGGCGCCAACGCCTGGCAGGTCGTGCGCTCCGAGTTCGACGAGCTGCTGCTGCGGCACGCGGCGGAACTCGGCGTCGAGGTCGTCGAGAACATCACCGTCAAGGAACTCGAATTCGACGGCGAGCGCCCGGTGGCGGCCCTGTGGGCAGGCACCAAGGACGCCTCGCAGAACGGCCGTATCGCCTTCGACTACGTCATCGACGCCTCCGGCCGCGGCGGGGTCTTCGCCGCCCGGCACCTGAAGAACCGCGAGTACCACGAGATCTTCCGCAATGTCGCCGCCTGGTCGTACTGGAAGAACGTCAAGCCCCTGGACCGCGGGCCCGATGGTGCGATCGCCGTCCTGTCCTCGGCCGACGGCTGGTTCTGGAACATTCCGCTGCACAACGGCACCACCAGCATCGGACTTGTCACCGGCCGGGACATCTTCAACGAGAAGAAGAACGCCCTCGGCGGCATCCAGCAGGTCTACAACAAGGCCATCGCGGAGTGCCGGCACCTGCTCCCCCTCCTCGAGGGCGCCGAGCAGGTCTCCGGCATGAAGGTCGAGCAGGACTACTCGTACACGGCCGAGAGCTTCGGCGGCCCCGGCTATCTGCTCAGCGGCGACGCCGCCTGCTTCCTGGACCCGCTGCTCTCCACCGGTGTGCACCTGGCCACCTACAGCGCGATGCTCGCGGCCGCCAGCGTCTCCAGCGTGCTGCGCGGCGAGGTGGAGGAGAAGGAGGCCTGGGACTTCTACAACACCGTCTACCGGCATGCGTACGAGCGGCTGCTGGTGCTCGTCTCCGTCTTCTACGAGAGCTACCGCGGCAAGGAGCACCACTTCTACAACGCCCAGAAGCTCACCAGCGCGCAGCGCGAGAACCTCAGCATCCAGGACGCCTTCGACCGCATCGTGACCGGCATCGCCGACCTCGAGGACGCGCAGGACGTCTACTCACGGGTGCACGCCCACCTCAACGGCGCGGAGAGCGGTGACCCCAACCCGCTGGCCAACCTGAACAAGGTGCACGAGCAGAAGCAGGCGCCGATGAGTCCGCAGAACGCGGTCGGCGGTCTGTATCTCTCCTTCCGGCCCCGCCTGCACCTGGCGCGTACGGAGGGAGAGAGCACCGCATGACCACCGCACGCGCTGATCAGGATCCCGGAGTCGGCGGGGCCGGCACCGGATCGGTCAGAAGCTGGCCGCCGTGGTACCGCACGCTGTTCATGAGCGATGTGTGGGAGCGCTTCGGCTTCTTCGGTATGCAGGCCATCCTGGTTCTGTACGCGGTCGCCCCGCGCTCCGAGGGCGGACTGGGGCTGGCGAAGGCCGATTCCGCGGCCCTGTTCGGCGCGTGGATCGGGCTCGCCTTCATGCTCTGTCTGCCCGGGGGCTGGGTGGCCGACCGGCTGCTCGGCCCGCGGCGGACGCTCATCATCGGGGCCTGCGTCATCACGGTCGGCCATTTCGCGCTGGCCACACCCTGGCTGTGGACGACGCCGCTGGGACTCGTCCTGCTCGCGCTCGGCCTCGGCCTGTACAAGCCGAACCACCAGGCCATGCTCAACCTGATGTTCGGCAAGGACAGCGGCCGGCGCGAGGCCGGTATCTCGCTGATGTACGTCGGCATCCAGGTGAGCGCCCTGCTCTCGCCGCTGATCGCCGGATTCCTCGGCGAGCGCGTCGACTGGCAGCTCGGCTTCGCCGTCTCCGGTACGGCCATGCTGCTCGGCACGATCCAACTCTGGCTCAGCCAGCACCAGTTCAGGGACGTCGGGAGCCGCCCCGGGCGACCGCTGAACCCTGATGAGTCCCGGCGCGCCTTCCGGCTGATCGGCACGACCGCCGCCGTGGTGGTCGTGCTGGTGACGGGCGGAGTGGTGTCCGGCGGCCTGAACGCCGGCGGCGCCATCGGTCTGGTCGGCACGGTCAGCATCCTCGCCCCGGTCCTCGCCTACCTGGTGCTCTACCGCAGCCGTGAGCTGAGCCCCGGGGACCGCAGGCGGCTGCGCGCCTTCCTCTGGATCTTCCTCGGCTCGACGCTCTTCTGGTCGATGATCGCTCAGGACGGTTCCTCGCTCACCCTGTTCGCCAAGGAGTCGACGGACCGTCATGTGTTCGGCTTCGACGTGCCGGTGAGCTGGCTGCAGTCGGCGACGCCGCTGTTCATCCTGGTCCTGGCGCCGGTGTTCGCCTGGGCGCTGCTGAAGTACGGCGGCGGCCGCAACGCCGTGCCGGTGAAGTTCTCCGTCGGACTGACGCTGACCGGCGTCAGCTTCCTGATCATGGCGTTGGCAGCGACCCTCGCGTCGGGCGACGAGAGAGTCTCCCCGTTGTGGCTCCTCGTCGTCTATTTCATGCATGCCTGCGGTGAGCTGATCGTCGCCGCGGTCGGCATCGCGGCGGTCGCCGACGTACTGCCGCGGAAGTTCATCGCCCACATGCTCGGACTGCTGTGGCTGTTCGCCGCGCTGGGCGGCGGCGCGGGCAGCGGCATGGTCCGGCTCATCGACGTCATCCCCGAGCCCGCCTACTACCTGATGCTCGCGGTGATGGCACTGGCCATGGGCGGTGCCCTCGCGCTGCGGCGGCACGCCGTGCAGCGGGGCCTGTCCGGCGACGAAGAGCACGTGCCGGGCGACGACACGGACGACACGCCCCTCAAGGAGGACAGCCCGGCATGACCACCACACATCTCGCGACCGACCCCAAGGACCCTTTCGGCATCAGCCAGTTGGGGCTGGGGTTCGCATCGTCGAAACTGCTGCTGACCGCCCTGGAGCTCGGGGTGTTCAGCACGCTCGCCGAGACCGCCGACAGCGAGGCGGAGGTGGAGGAACTGAGGGCGGCGCTCGGGTTGCACCCGCGGGCCGCCACCGACTTCTTCGACGCCCTGGTCGCACTCGGCCTGCTGGAGCGCTCGTCCGGCCGCTACCGCAACAGCGAGGCCGCGCAGCGGTATCTCGTACGCGGGGATGAGTACGCGGGAGGCTTCCTCGAAGGTGCCAACTTCGTGCTGTATCCGGCTTGGGGGCGCCTCACGCAGGCGCTGCGCACCGGCACCCCGCAGGCCGAGGGTGACTTCGAGGCGATGCTCAGCGATCCGGCTGCACAGCGGGTGTTCCTGACCATGCAGGACTCGCTGAGCGCTCCCCTGGTTCCGTATCTGCTGGGGGCCGTGGAGTGGAGCGGCTGGAGCACACTGACCGATGTCGGCGGCGCGCGGGGCAATCTCGCGGGGCTGCTGCTGCGCGCCCAGCCGCATCTGAGGGGCCGGGTCTTCGACCGGCCGCAGAACCAGGGGCCGTGCGCCGAGCACGCGCAGACGCTCGGCGTCGCGGACCGGCTGGCCTTCACCGGCGGAGACTTCTTCGCCGACGAGCTGCCCGGGGCCGACGTCGTGGTGATCGGCCACGTGCTGGCGGACTTCTCGCTGGAAGAGCGCAAGCAACTGATCGACAAGGCGTTCAAGGCGGTACGGCCGGGCGGTGCGCTGCTCGTCTACGACCCGATGCCCGGCGACAAGCCCGATCTGGCCAGTCTGGTCGCGAGCCTGCACATGCTCGTGATGACGCCCGCCGGGGCGGGCTATCACCCGGGCGACTGCGGCCAGTGGATGGCGCAGGCGGGCTTCACCGGCATCACCGAACACGAACTGCCGCTCGGCAACACCCTGGTGACCGGCCGCAAGCCGCGCTGACGTAAGCCCTCGAACCCGTACGGCCTTCGGCCGTGTCCTCAATCCCCCGGACGGGCTTGGGGCTGCCGGTCCGGCTG
>NZ_JBHWWF010000090.1:0-6754 GCF_042736455.1 Streptomyces sp. NPDC060064 | reverse complement strand
GGCCGGTGGGGTACGGGCCGCCCCCCGGGCCGACCCACCAGGCCGCACACCCTGCTGAGAATCTGTCGTAAAGGTGTCGAAGATGACCGTCGCCGTCGAGGGCGGAAGCCGAAAGACCCAGCGTGGCGCCGGGCCGCGTCGCGGGCCGATGAGCCGTATCAGGCATTCGTACAACCGGAATTGGTACGCCTGGGCGATGGTCGCCCCGGTGGTCGCGGTCATCGGCGTGCTGGTGCTCTACCCCCTGGTGCGCGGCATCTATCTGTCGCTGACCGATGCCAACAGCAACAACGTCGGCCGGACGATCGGCGTCAACGAGATCCCCGACAGCTTCTCGTGGGTGGGTTTCGACAACTACACGGAGATCCTCTCCGGGGGCGACCACCAGTTCTGGCCCCACTTCATATGGACCATCGTCTGGACCGTCATCTGTGTGGCCCTGCACTACGGGATCGGCATGGGCCTCGCCCTGCTGCTCAACCGTAAGATCCGCGGCCGCACCTTCTACCGGATGGTCCTGATCCTGCCGTGGGCGGTGCCGACCTTTGTCACCGTCTTCGCCTGGCGGCTGATCCTCGCCGACGACGGCGGTGTCTTCAACATGGCTCTGGAATGGGCCCACTTGCCCACCCCGGCCTGGCTCAGCGATCCGTTCTGGCAGAAGACCGCCGCCATCATGGTCAACACCTGGGTCGGCGTCCCCTTCATGATGGTCTCTCTTCTCGGCGGACTGCAGTCGATCCCGCCCGAGCTCTACGAGGCCGCCGAGGTGGACGGCGCCACCCCCTGGCAGCGCTTCCGGTATGTGACGCTGCCCGGCCTGCGCTCGGTCAGCAGCACGGTCGTCCTGCTCGGCGTCATCTGGACCTTCAACCAGTTCGTCGTCATCTTCCTGCTGTTCGGCAACAACTCGGGCACGGACGCCCAGATCCTCGTCACCTGGGCATACCGCCTCGGCTTCGGACAGGACCCGCGCGACTACGCCGGCTCCGCCGCGTACGGCGTCATCATCCTGTCGATGCTCATCGTCTTCGCCTCCTTCTACCGGCGCTGGCTGGCCCGCAACGAGAAGGCCGTCTGACGGTCCGCCCAGGCCACCGGGCAATCAGCACCAGCCATGACGAAAGAGAGGGCCAACCCCATGAGCACCACAGCAGATGTCCGGGTCGCGGGAGCGGCCGAGGCGGCCACCGCCGGCCCGCCCCGCAAGAGCGCCTCGGGCAAGAGGCAGTTGAGGCGCGGAGAGCGCCCCCGTTCCGCATCCCTGCTGATCCACGGCGCGCTGATCATCGCGAGCTTCATCGCGGCCTTCCCGATCGGCTGGATCGCCTGGATCTCGCTCGGCCCGGACAAGACCGACTTCCTCCACCCCGGCGACATCGCCGACAAGATCAGTTTCGAGAACTACACGACGGTCCTGAACGACACGTCGTTCCTCCAGTGGTTCGTCAACTCGCTGATCGTCGCGCTCGGTACGTGCCTGCTGGGCGTGTTCATCGCCGCCAGCTCCGGCTACGCGGTCTCCCGGATGCGTTTCCCCGGACACCGTCAGCTGATGTGGACCTTCCTGATCACTCAGATGTTCCCGGTCGCCATCCTGATGGTGCCGCTCTACAACATCCTGGCGAACCTGGGTCTGCTCGACACCTACTGGGCCCTGATCCTCGTCTACTGCACCACGGCGATCCCGTACTGCGCCTGGCTGCTCAAGGGGTACTTCGACACCATCCCCGCGGAGATCGACGAAGCCGGCCGGATCGACGGACTCACTCCGTTCGGCACCTTCTACCGGCTGATCCTGCCGCTCGCCCGGCCGGGTATCGCGGTGGCCGCGTTCTACACCTTCCTCACCGCCTGGGCCGAGGTCGCCTACGCGTCGGTCTTCATGCTCAGTGACGACAAGTACACCCTCGCCATCGGCCTGAAAACCTTCATCAGCGAGCACGACACCCAGTGGGACCTGATGGCCGCGACCTCCGTGCTCATCGCCATCCCCGCGTCGCTGTTCTTCTACCTCGTCCAGCGTCACCTGGTCACCGGCCTCACCGCCGGCGCCGCCAAATCCTGACCCCCACGAACCGGGGCACCCGGCTCCCTGACCGGCCGGGTGCGCCCTGCTGCCCGACGTTTCGCCCGAATCGCTGTACCGAGCCTCAGAGGGATCGAGAATGACCCAGTACCTGGCTGACGCCCATCACGCCGACCTGCCCGCGGCTTCCGCGGACTGGTGGAGAGACGCCGTCATCTACCAGGTGTACCCCCGCAGCTTCGCCGACGGGAACGGCGACGGCATGGGCGACCTTCCGGGCATCCGCAGCAGACTGCCGTACCTCAAGGAACTCGGCGTCGACGCCGTGTGGCTGAGCCCCTTCTACGCCTCCCCGCAGGCCGACGCCGGCTACGACGTCGCCGACTACCGCGCCATCGACCCGATGTTCGGCACGCTGCTGGACGCCGACGCGCTGATCCGGGACGCCCACGAACTCGGGCTGCGCATCATCGTCGACCTGGTGCCCAATCACTCGTCCGACGCCCACGAATGGTTCAAGCGCGCACTGAAGGAGGGCCCGGGATCCGCGCTGCGCGACCGCTACCACTTCCGTCCCGGCAAGGGAGAGAACGGCGAACTGCCGCCCAATGACTGGGAGTCCATCTTCGGCGGCTCCGCCTGGACGCGCACCGAGAACCCCGACGGCACCCCCGGCGACTGGTATCTGCACCTCTTCGCCCCCGAGCAGCCCGACTTCAACTGGGAACACCCGGCCGTCGCGGACGAGTTCCGCTCGATCCTGCGCTTCTGGCTCGACATGGGCGTCGACGGCTTCCGGATCGACGTCGCCCACGGCCTGGTCAAGGCGCCGGGCCTGCCCGACATCGGCGGCAGCGACCAGCTGAAACTGCTGGGCAGCGATGTCATGCCCTTCTTCGACCAGGACGGCGTCCACGAGATCTACCGCGCCTGGCGCAAGATCCTCGACGAGTACCCCGGCGACCGCATCGCCGTGGCCGAGGCGTGGACACCCACCGTCGAGCGCACCGCCAACTACGTGCGCCCCGACGAGCTGCACCAGGCCTTCAACTTCCAGTACCTGGGCACCCATTGGGTCGCGGACGAGCTGCGCCGGGTGATCGACGAGTCGCTGGACGCCATGCGGCCCGTTGGCGCCCCGGCCACCTGGGTGCTCTCCAACCATGATGTGACCCGCCACGCCACCCGCTTCGCGGGCCCGCCGGCGGGCACCCAGATCCGTGCGGCCGGCGACCGGGAGCTGGGACTGCGACGGGCCCGCGCCGCCACCCTGCTGATGTTGGCGCTGCCTGGATCCGCCTATCTCTACCAGGGCGAGGAGCTCGGTCTTCCCGACGTCACCGACCTGCCCGACGAGGTCCGGCAGGACCCGGCCTTCGGGCGCACGGAGGGCCAGGACGGCTTCCGCGACGGCTGCCGGGTGCCGATCCCGTGGACCGCGGAGGGCTCGTCGTACGGCTTCGGCGCGGGCGGCAGCTGGCTGCCCCAGCCGGACAGCTGGGCAGGGCTGAGTGTCGAGGCGCAGACCGGTGACCCGGACTCGACCCTGGAGCTGTACCGCAGCGCCCTCGCGGCGCGCCGTGCGCACCCCGCGCTGGGCGCGGGCGACGCGGTCGAGTGGCTGGAGGCGCCCGAGGGCGTGCTCGCCTTCCGCCGGGAAGGCGGCTTTGTCTGCACCGTCAATACGACGGGCACGGCCGTACGGATACCGGCACCCGGCCGCGTACTGCTGGCCGGCAGCGCTGTTCGGACGGCCGAGGGCGAGGCCGAGCTGCCCGCGGACACCGCTGTGTGGTGGACGGTGTGACGATTCCCCCGTCGCGGGGCGGCGCCGTCCAGACCGGCACCGCCCCGCGGCTCGCGGACATCGCGGCTCAGGCTTCGGTCAGCGAGGCGACCGCGAGCCGCGTGATGAACGGCAAACCGGGCGTGGCGAGCGGCACCCGTCAGCGGGTGCTCGCGGCGCTCGACGTGCTCGGATACGAGAGGCCCGTACGGCTGCGGCAGCGCAGTGCGGGTCTCATCGGCCTGCTGACCCCCGAGCTCATCAACCCGATCTTCCCCGCGTTCGCCCAGGCCATCGAGCAGGTCCTGGCCGGACACGGCTACACCCCGGTGCTCTGCACCCAGCTGCCGGGCGGCGCGACCGAGGACGAGCTGGTCGAACAGCTCCAGGAGAGCGGCGTCAACGGCATCGTGTTCCTGTCCGGACAGCACTCCGACGCCTCGGCCGATCACACGCGGTACGCCGAACTCGTCGCCCGGGGAGTTCCGTTCGTCCTCATCAACGGGTACAGCGAGCGCATCAGCGCGCCCTGCGTCTCCTGCGACGACCGGTCGGCGATGCGTATGGCTGTGCACCATCTGGCCGAACTGGGGCACGAGAGGATCGGTCTGGCGATCGGTCCCGGCCGCTATGTGCCGGCCCACCGCAAGACCGAGGGCTTTCTGGACGGCCTCGCCTCCATCCTGGGCTACACAGGCGCCGCGGCCGAACAGCTGGTCCAGCGCTCCTTGTTCAGTGTCGAGGGTGGCCATGCGGCGGCCGGTGCGCTGCTGGACAAGGGGTGCACCGCCATTGTCTGCGGCAGCGACATGATGGCGCTCGGCGTAGTCCGGGCGGCCCGGGAGCGCGGCCTCGATGTGCCGTACGACCTCTCGGTGGTCGGGTTCGACGACTCGCAGCTGGTGGCGTTCACGGATCCGCCGCTGACGACGATCCGCCAGCCGGTGAAGGCGATGGCGGCCGCGGCGGTCGGCGCGCTGCTGGAGGAGCTGCAGGGAAGTCCGGTACAGAGCACGGAGTATGTGTTCCAGCCGGAACTCGTGGTCCGGGGCACCACCGCGCAGGCGCGTCGGTAGACGCGTAACCGGACCGGCCGGCCGAGCGCGTGGGGACCGGACTTGCCGGCCCCCCGGCCGGCCGGCCCGGAGCCATGGCTGAAAGTAGCACCCCTGCAAGGCTTGCGAAAGGTCTTGCAGTTGGGAAACGGCAAGATTTCCGCAGTGCTACGAGAGTGTGTCCGAAGGGTTGACCCCGGGCCGGGGAGGCTCGTACGGTCGCGACCGCAATAACTTTCTGCTGCCTTGCAGCAAGAACCCTCAAAGGCCTTACGGGCACGGCGCGTTGCCGGACAAGGCTGCTCCGTCACCCGCACCTCCCCCCATGCAGGAGGAAAAATGGCCGGCAGACCTCTGGCCGCGGCGCTCGCCCTTGTGGCGGGCGCCGCGGTGAGTGTGGTTGCACCGACGGGCGCCGCGCAGGCGACCCCGCCGGGGGACAAGGACGTCACGGCCGTCCTTTTCGAGTGGAAGTTCACGTCGGTCGCGAAGGCGTGCACCGACACCCTGGGCCCGGCCGGCTATGGCTATGTCCAGGTCTCTCCGCCCCAGGAGCACATTCAGGGCGGGCAGTGGTGGACCTCGTACCAGCCCGTCAGCTACAAGATCGCCGGCCGTCTCGGCGACCGCGCCGCGTTCCAGAGCATGGTGAGCACCTGCCATACGGCGGGTGTGAAGGTCGTCGTCGACAGCGTGATCAACCACATGGCGTCGGCGGCCGGCACCGGTACCGGCGGCACCTCGTACGAGAAGTACAACTACCCCGGCACCTACTCCGGCGCGGACATGGACGACTGCCGCTCGAACATCACCAACTACGGTGACCGCGCCAACGTCCAGAACTGTGAGCTTGTCGGGCTCGCCGACCTGGACACCGGTGAGGATTACGTACGCGGCCGAATCGCCACGTATCTGAACGACCTGCTCTCGCTGGGCGTCGACGGCTTCCGTATCGACGCCGCGAAGCACATACCCGCCGCGGACCTCGCCAACATCAAGTCCAGGCTCAGCAATCCCGGCGTGTACTGGAAGCAGGAGGCGATCCACGGGGCGGGCGAGGCGGTCTCGCCCAGCGAGTACCTGGGCAACGGCGACGTCCAGGAGTTCCGGTACGCCCGTGACCTCAAGCGGGTCTTCAACAACGAGAACCTCGCCTATCTGAAGAACTACGGCGAGGGGTGGGGGTACATGGAGTCCGGCAGGTCCGGGGTCTTCGTCGACAACCACGACACCGAACGCGGCGGCGACACCCTCAACTACAAGGACGGCGCCAACTACACGCTCGCGAATGTCTTCATGCTGGCGTGGCCGTACGGATCGCCGGACATCCACTCCGGATACGAGTGGTCGGACAAGGACGCGGGACCGCCCAACGGCGGAACGGTGAACGCCTGTTGGCAGGACGGCTGGAAGTGCCAGCACGCCTGGCCGGAGATCAAGTCGATGGTCGCGTTCCGCAATACGGCGCGCGGTCAGGGCGTCGTCAACTGGTGGGACAACGGCGGGGACCAGATCGCGTTCGGGCGGGGTTCGAAGGCGTACCTCGCCATCAACCACGAGTCGTCGTCGCTCACCCGCACGTTCCAGACGTCGCTGCCGGCGGGTGGCTACTGCGATGTGCAGTCGGGCCGTCCGGTGACGGTCAGCACCTCGGGCCAGTTCACGGCAACGCTGCCCCCGAACACGGCGGTGGCGCTCCACGCGGGAGCCCGCGCCTGCGGCTAGCCCTTGCTGGGGCGGGGCTCCTGTCGGGGCTCCGCCCCAAGCCCCGCGCCTCAATCGCCGGCGGGGCTTGATTTGGCACCGTCCGACCTGGGGCTCCGCCCCAGACCCCGCGCCTCAATCGCCGGCGGGGCTGAATTTCCGCCGGACCGGCGGAAATTC
>NZ_JBHWWF010000089.1:0-7132 GCF_042736455.1 Streptomyces sp. NPDC060064 | reverse complement strand
GATCCGCTTGATCGCACCGGCCCGGCCGGCCGGGTCCTTGCGGGCCTCGACCGCCAAGCGCGTCGCGCGCTCGCGCAGTTCGTCGGGGTACTTACCTGCAGTCCGGCCAGCCCCGCGACCAGCTTGCTCACACCTTGGAAGTAGATCCCGACCCGGGAGGGCAGGGCCCGCAGCCGTCGCTGAACCGTCCCGGTCTCCTCAAGCACGGCATCGACCAGCTCGAACGGGACGTGCTGGGTCAACTCACCGAGGCATCCGGGGCGAAGACACCGCTGGCAACCGTGGTGGTGCGAGTGAGAGTGGTGATGGCAGACTGACACGTCAACGGGACCTCTGGCAGTTGGAAGATCTTGGTCGATCCCCTGCTCTATCAGAGGTCCCGTTCTCGTACGCAAGCTTCCGCTTCCTCTTGACCAGGGCGGAAACCGCTTAACCACGCGGCATTGCCTCCGCACCGCTCAACTCGGTTTCAGCGGTAGCGCGAGATGTACTGGAAAGCGAGCCAGCCGACGACCGCAACGACGAAGATTCCAATCGCGGCCCATTGCCCCAGTCCGAATCCCGTGAAGTTGATCGATTTTCTGTGGAATCGACGAAGCGTCCGGAGCGGGTGCCGGACTGCGAAACTCAGTCGCGGCAGCCGCTTTGCGTGGGAAGACAGACGCTCTGATGTCTCAGCCAGCAACTCGGCTCTGTCTCCTTGCCACGGGGATGGCACACGGTGACTGTGCACGACCTGGCCGAGGGTGACGTGGAACAGGTCGGGGATAGGGGTGCTGCTCAGAGAGTGGGTGTTGCGGACTTTCTTCAGCGCCCACTGTGGCGAACGAATTGGTAGGGGCTTGCGCTCGAGGCCGTTCGCTTCTGATGTGTCAAGGTGTGAGAGGGCCATATGCAACGGGATAACTTTTCGTGGAGATTGCTGGTTACAGCTTCCTCCGTGACCGTCGTGGTGCCCCTCTGTAGGACTTGAACCTGTGGAGCAGGGCAAATCTGTTACTCCTCGTTGTACGCGCTTAGAGGCGTACCGCCGCGGGCCACCTCGTCGATCATTCAAGGCGGTGTTTGCTGCGCGGACATGCGTACTTGATACTCAATTTTGGATCGCATCAGGCCCAGGTGGCAGGCAGGGCCTCGGCATGAAGCCGTCATGAGTCGGCTCGCCCGTTCTACAGCCATGGTCCGGTCTGCGGGGACATGGAACGGGCACGGCCGTCAGTGATCATGTGAGTGTCGAAGTCCCATGATCACGCTGGAAGACCGCGCCCATCGCCGCATCATCCCCCACCCCCGCTGAACTTGACCAACTCGCCTCCGCTCGTGCCCTTGCCGTTGAGGAGTGCCCTGACCTGCTGTCCTGTCTCGCCGCGGTGTCCGATCCGCGTGGCGCGCAGGGCCGACTCCATCCGCTGGTCGGTGTGCTCGCGATCGCCGCTGCGGCCGTGCTGACCGGTGCGACCTCGCTGCTGGCCATCAGCGAGTGGGCTGCCGCGGATGCCGCTGGCAGGGATGAGCACGGGTGAGCGGCTGGTTGAGGACGGCTGGTGGCATTGCGGACACTGGTGCTGGAGAAAGCATTCGTGTTCGGGGCAGGCGAAGGCCACTCCAAGGTGCCACTCCTTCTTCCAGCTGCCTCCGTACTTTTCCTGGACGGGATCGTCCCCGGTCAGGCATTGGGGGCAGAAGCGGCTGAAGGGGTGCAGGAGCCAGCCGTCCATGCGAGGTGCGCGGCCTCCGGGAGCGGGCAGCGACCGGCGGATGGGCGGGTAGAAGTCCGCCCAGGTGGCCAGCGTGAGGCCGGTGGCCTCGCTCGTGGAAAGCCGGGTGGCCTGGGTGAAGGCGGTGAGGTGGGAATCGGGCAGGTTGATCAGCAGACTGCGTCCGAGGTAACTGTGGCCAGCGGGCAACAGGCCGGTGAACCGCCCCAGTTCGGCGGGGGCCAGGTCGAGCCGGTGGGCCAGCCGCAGCAGGTAGCCGGGCAGGGCTTCTTCGGGCAGCGGGTCCAGACTCCGTGGCAGGGGACGCACCGGTTCCTTCAGCTTCTGGTGTCCGCGGCGGCGGGGCCGTGGTCGTCGAAGCTGCCGTTGCGGGCGCGCTTGCGCTGACCGGCGGGTCTGTGCTCGGGAACGTGGGGGATTTCGCCGGCCTCACGGTCGCGGCCTGGAGCGTCGTCAACGTCGATGGTGATGTCCTCCAGCAGGCTCTCGGTCAGGCACTCCGCGCCGGAGCCGATCGCCTCCTCACAGCCGTCTTCGACCAGCCTCTCCAGCAGGCCGACGACGCCGCCGGTGCGTTTGCAGAGGTATTCGGGCATGGTGCCCTCGGTGAGCATTCCCGCGGGAGCCTTCAGCAGCCGCAGGCAGTCCTCAACTCCGGCCAGGTGCTCGACCCAGGCGGAGATCTGGGCGGGGGTGTCGTAATGGAATCGGCCGAGTTCGACCAGATCGAAGCGGCGTTCGGTCTGAGTGGCTTCCAGCCCGAAGACTGTGGCCTTCTTCGAGGGAGGGAAGACTACCTGTCCGCGGCGCTTGTCGTAGCGGCCCTCCCGCAGCAGCCCGGAGCCGGGGATGTCGACGCCGACGAGGACGAGCGTGACGTGCATGCTCATGAACGCCCGGATCAGATCGAGGGTGTCCTGATCATCCGCGCGGTGCCTGCGAAGCCTCGTAATGTCATCGAGCAACAAGGTGCGGGTGCCATGGTCATGGAGGGACGTGGCGACCTGGTGGACGAGGTCTGGAAGATCCATCCGGCTGGTGACAGGGGCGCCGTAGAAGTTCAGGATGGCCTTGCAGGTGCTCTTGGGTTTCGCGGTCACCGGAGTCTGGACGTAGGCGACCGGTGCGAGAAGGTCCCGGGTGCCGGGCAGTCCGTTCGGGGCCACCAGCCGGCCTAGTCTTTCCCAGTCGTCCTGGAAGTTCGCGGCGACCTCGCAGACGGTCTCCGTCTTCCCCTGAGCGGCCGCCGCCGCTGATCATCAATCCGGCTCGCGTGGTCGGCTTATGCTTCAACCGGTTGGTCTTCAACCTGGCGTTGAGTCGCTTGGCGACCTTCCTGGTCATGAGAGTTTCCAGCACCGGCAGGTTGGAGTGTGTGGCGGCGCGGTGCAGATCGTGAAGCATCCGGCCACGCGGGCCGAGCGCCCGCCAGGCGGCCAGGTCCAGCCGCGGGGCGGCAGCGAAGTCCTCGCGGTTCGTGCGCCATTGCTCCCATCCCTGGAGCGTCTCGCGCATCGGAGGCGGCCCTCCCAGAACGAACCGTGCGAGGGTCGAATTCTGGTCGTCATCCTCCCTCACGCGCTGTCCCCTCCTCCCGGCCCCGCCGGGGCCCTCTGGTCGTCGCTCTCGTCGTCGAGCAGGGCGAACAGGCTCCGACTCCGCAGGGCCTGACTGAGCCGGGGCGGCGGCTTGGGGCGAGAGGAGACGGCCGCTTCACGGCGGCGCCGCATGTCCGCGCGGACCGCCTCGTCGGCCTGCCGGGCCTGACGCGGCCACTGCAGTGGCACCACTTCACCGTCCTCTCCAGGCGGTCGGGATGGCTTCGGCCGCGATTCCGCCCGGTCGGCGGGACGGTCGGCACGGGCTGCCGCTGCCTGTGCCGAGCGGCGGGCGTGCTGGGCGCGCTTGCCCTTGCTCATCGCCGTGGGCCACTGCTCGACCGGGGCAGCACCGCCGAGCAGTTCCAGCAGCACCGGCAGCAGGTCGGCGTCGGAGTGCGGGGAGATGCCCCGTCCGCGGGCCTGGGCCAGCAGGGCGTCGGCGGTCGCGGAGGAGAAAGCGGGCACCTCGTCCGCGGGCGGTAGACCGTTCCACCGCAGCACGTGCCAGACCTCCGCATCGGCAGGGTCCTGGAAGAACACGGTGCGGCGGTCGCGGCGGTCGGAGCGCATCACCCACTTGCCCTTATGACGGCCACCGCGGGCTGAGAAGCTGTTGTCGTACCGATCATGGAACGTGCGGGTCGAACAGGGTTCCTGGTCGGGTGATCTTGCGGTGGTGCGGACATGAAGACGGGGCCTCTTGGCAGCTCGGGGGTGCGAACCTAACCGAGCGGCCCAAGGAGGCCCCGTTGTCGTTGTTGTACGCGCCCGCGCCCGTGGACTTCAACTCGCCTGGCGTGTCGTGTGATTGCCTCGCGCACGTGTACGGCAACGCGGCTGATCACCCGGACCGGGTGCGCCGATATCCCTCGGACATGCCGTCGCTGCCTCGAACAGCCACCACTCAACCGCCCAGCAAGTCGCTCCTGCCACCAAGTCATGCCCGCCTCGACGAGCGGGCCGATGGTGTCCGCGGCGGTGTGCGGCTCGGTCGTTCCGCCGAGGACGAGATCGAATGGCTTCCCGTGCAGGGGATTGAGACGGCTCCTGTCGAGGGAGGCACGTAGCTCCCGGACTTCCGCCCGGATCGGGGGAGCCTTGGGCGGCGCTGGGTAGGAGGGGTTCGGCGCCGTCCCAGCGGGCGGCTCGGCGCATGGGCGCTTTGTGCGGCCATTGCCCTCCCACCCAGATGGGCACCCTCGGGCGCTGGACGGGGGTGGGTTGGAAGATCACGTCCTTGAGGGTGACGTAGGAGCCGAGGTAGGTGGCCGGTTCTCCGGACCAGAGCAGGTCCAGGGCAGCCAGGACCTCGTCCAATCGGGCCGCCAGTTTCTTCGGGTCGGTGGGCCCCCCGAACGTGTCGTATTCGTCCTCGATGGGGCCGGCCAGGCCCACGCCGAGCACGATCCGGCCGTTGCTCAGCCCATCCAGGGCTGCCACTTCGCGGGCGAGTTTGGAATCGACTTCCGGTTCGTCCCCGGCCCCAAACTCACGAAGAAGCTGATCGACGGCGTGAGCGCACAGGGTGACCGTGGCTGGCACCTCAAGGCGTTCTTCGGCTGCCTGTACTACGCGGCCAACCGCCCCGGTGAGGCAACTACGCGAGGAGGACTTCACCTCCCCGAAGACGGCTGGGGAGAAGTGCTGCTCTCCAGCAGTACGCCCCGCGTGGGCTCGGCCTGGACGGACAGCGGAGAGTCCTTCGACACGCGCGGCCTGAAGAAGCGGGCCCGGAAGGCTCCTGTCCAAGGAGTACGGGGCGGTCTGGAAGGCCGCTCGACTCGTGGTGCTCACCGAGTGCGAAGGCACGTCGCCCTTGGCTGACGTGCCCTACTCACTCCGGCACGCTGGCGTGTCCCTCTGGCTTGAGTCCGGCGTCTCCCCTGCGGAAGTCGCCCGCCGGGCGGGCCACAGCATCGCGGTCCTCTTCCGCTTCTACGCCAAGGCCATTCACCGCACCCAGCAGCGCTCGAACCAGCAGATCGAGCGAGCTCTCGAAGCCGCCGGCGAGGAGTAGCCCAACCTTGTCGGCGACGGCTGAAAAGTGGACCAGTAGCGACGCTTGAAAGTTGACCCCCTCCAGGGGTCTGGCTCGTTGAGTCAGACCGGGAGGAGTGGTGATCAGCGTGGAGGACTGGGCGGAGATCCGCCGGCTGCACCGGGCCGAGGAGATGCCGGTGAGAGCCATCGCGAGGAAGCTGGGGATCTCGAGGAACACCGTTCGCAGAGCGATCGCGGACGATGCCCCGCCGAAGTACCAGCGGGCCTCAAAGGGCTCGATCGTCGACGTCGTCGAGCCGCAGATCCGCGAACTGCTCGAGCAGTGGCCGGAGATGCCGGCGACGGTGATCGCCGAACGCCTGGGCTGGGACCGGGGCCTGACCGTGCTCAAGGACCGGGTCCGTGAACTGCGGCCCGCCTATCGGCCCGTCGATCCGGCGTCGCGGACGGTCTATGAACCCGGCGAGCTGGCCCAGTGCGACCTGTGGTTTCCGCCGGCCGAGATCCCGCTCGGCTTCGGACAGGTCGGGCATCCGCCGGTGCTGGTGATGGTGGCCGGCTATTCGCGGTGGATCACCGCCCGGATGCTGCCGTCGAGGTCGGCGGCCGACCTGATCGCAGGTCACTGGCGCCTGCTGACCGACCTCGGCGCCGTCCCGAGGGTGCTGGTCTGGGACAACGAGGGAGCCGTCGGCTCCTGGCGGTCCGGCGGACCACGGCTAACCGACGAATTCGCAGCGTTCGCCGGGCTGCTGGGCGTCAAGTTCGTGCTCTGCAAGCCGCGGGATCCGGAGGCGAAGGGCCTGGTCGAGCGGGCAAACGGCTATCTGGAGACGTCGTTCTTGCCGGGTCGGGTGTTCACCTCGGCGGCCGACTTCAACGTCCAGCTGGCCGACTGGCTCACCAAGGCCAACCGGCGCGTCCATCGCACGCTGCAGGCCCGGCCGTCCGACCGGCTCGAGGCCGACCGGTCGCGGATGCTGTCGCTGCCGCCCATCGCCCCGCCGGGCTGGTGGAAGGCATCGCTGCGGCTGCCGCGGGACCACTACGTCCGCCTGGACACCTGCGACTACTCCGTCCACCCCCTCGCCATCGGCCGCCGCATCGAGGTGGCCGCCGACCTGGACCAGGTCCTGGTGACCTGCGACGGAGTCGAGGTCGCCCGCCACGCCCGCAGCTGGGCCAGACACCAGACGATCACCGATCCCGACCATGCAGCCGCTGCCACGGCCGGCCGCAAGACGGCCGCCGCGAAGCAGATCCCCACGGACCTCACCGAGGTCGAAGAGCGGTCGCTCGACTCCTACGACCGCATCTTCGGCGTCATCGACGGCGGACTGACCACCGGTGAAGGGGCAGCGTGATGAGCTCGAACAACACGAAGCAGGCAGGCAGCAACCGCGATGTCACGTCCGAACTCATCTATCTCACCAAGGCGTTGAAGGCCCCGGCTCTGCGAGATGCTGCCGCCCGGCTTGCCGATCGGGCTCGCTCGGAAGAGTGGAGCCACGAGGAGTATCTGGCCGCCTGCCTGCAGCGGGAGGTCGCCGCCCGTGACTCCCACGGCGCCGATGGCCGGATCAGGGCGGCCCGTTTCCCCTCCCGCAAGTCACTCGAGGACTTCGACTTCGACCACCAGCGGTCGGTCAAGCGCGAGGTCATCTCTCACCTCGGGACGCTCGACTTCGTCGTCGGGAAGGAGAACGTGATCTTCCTCGGGCCGCCCGTTATCAACGGGGCCTGAGCCCCTCTCTTCTCTGTCTTCAACGAGCGTCACCGTGAGCGTTCTGCGTCGTTGATGCATTGCTATCA
>NZ_JBHWWF010000088.1:0-8032 GCF_042736455.1 Streptomyces sp. NPDC060064 | reverse complement strand
GAGACAGCCGAAGTCCGGTGGCCGCCCCTCTCGTCGCGTATCTCAGCCCAGCAGGCCGCCGATCACCCTGCCGCCGCCGGAGCCGCCGCTGCCGCCTCCCGAGCTGCCCGAGCCTCCGTTTCCGCCGCCACTGCCGCCACCGCTGCCGGTGCCGCCGCTCGATGAGGGGCCGGCGCTGCTGGACGGCGGCTGGGCCGGTTCCGACTGGCTGGGCGGCTGCTGTCCGGTGCCCTGCGTCTGGCTGGGCTGTCCGCCCCCGAGCCGGCCGGTCTCTCGGGCCGTGTGGTCGGAGGGCGTGGGCTTCGCGGACTTGGGGCTGCCGGAGCGGCTCGCGGACGGCGACGGCCTGCCGTCGTCACCACGCGCGCCGGAGGAGCTGCGTTCGCCGCTGGGCTCCTGCGGGAGCGGGAACCCGGGAAGGTGGTTGGTCGGGTCCTGGTTGGGCTCCGGCACGGTCACCATGTCCGTGGAACGTACGGCTCCGCCGAGCATCGAGCCCAACAGCAGGGTGAGGCCGACGACCACGGCGGCGACGACGCCGCCGCGCCGCAGTACGCGCCGCCGCAGCTCCCACAGCTCCGAGCGCGGCCCGAGCTTGCGCCAGGCCTCGCCCGCGAGCCGGCCGTCGATCGAGTAGACCGGGGCGCCCGCGATGATCAGCGGGGACCAGGCGGCCAGGTAGATGATGTCGGGCGCGTCGTACGCCGGTACGGTCTTCCAGGTCACGGTCAGGATGAGCATGGCCGACAGCAGTGCGCCGATGACGGCCGCGACCCGCTGCCAGAGCCCGAGCACGGTGAGCACGCCGACGACCACCTGGAGGAAGGCGACGGTGAGTCCCGCCCCCACCGGGTGGGAGAGCGCGAAGTCGCGCAGCGGTTCGGCGAGTTCCCAGGGGTGCAGCGAGTTGAGCCACTTGACCATGGAGCCGCGTTCGCCGCCGTCGAAGTAGACGGGGTCGCAGAGCTTGCCCATGCCGGCGTAGATGGAGATGAAGCCGAGGAAGACGCGCAGCGGCAGCAGTACCACTCCGAGGTTCATGCGCCGCCCGGGGTAGTAGGCGTGGCGGACGACGTCGGCGCCGTGCCGCTGGGAACGTACGTCGGCGTCGGCGTCGGCGAACTCCTCCTGCTCGTGGCGCTCCTGCCCGTAGCGTTCCGGCTCGTAGAACTCGCCCCCGTAGGACTCCTGCCCGTAGCGCTCCGGCTCGTAGGGCTCCGGCTCGTAGGAGTGGTACGAGTCGTACGCGCCGACCGCCTGCCGCATCGGCGGCAGCAGCGGCCTGTCGGGGTCGTGTGGCGCGCCGAGAGAGCCTGCTGCGGGCATCCGTGCGGTGTGCTCGGCGAGGCCGATCCGCGGGATGACCTGGGTGGCTCCCGTGTCGAAAGCGTCCCGGTCGAAGGGGTCTCGGTCGAAAGCGTCCCGGTCGAAGGCGTCCCGCCCCATGGTGGAGTTGCGCACGGCCTGGAGAAGACCGGTAGCGCCGGCGTCCCCCGGCGCCGACTTGCCGCTCCACACGACGGGCGCCCGCCTGCGCACACCCGTCCCGGCTCCGCCGACGACGGGGATCCTTGCGTTGCCCGCCATGGCACGTACAGGGCGCGGGCTCGGGGAGAGCTGCACCCGGAAGCTGGCGTGGTTCACGATGACCTGCGCGGGATCGCAGTCCACCTTGACCATGCTCAGCGCAGGCTGATCATCGAACCCGGGCCGGGGCGTTCTGGTGTCCACACTCATCTAACCGAGTGACTTGTGATTAGGACACTGCTCCGACCGGCCTAAATGTCCGAGACCCGTCAAACCATCCTCAACTACGCGTTTCGACGCCGATCGGGGCCGCCGGAGCGGTCAGGACCGACGCTTGGCCGCCTCGTAGAGGACCACGCCCGCCGCGACACCCGCGTTCAACGACTCCGCGCCACCCGGCATCGGAATCCTGACCAGGTAGTCGCACGTCTCGCCGACCAGGCGGCCCAGGCCCTTGCCCTCGCTGCCGATGACGATGACGACCGGGCCGCCCAGGGCCTCCAGGTCCTCGACCGTGGCTTCGCCGTCCGCCGCCAGGCCCACGACCGTGATGCCGGCCTTCTGGTAGCCCTCCAGCGCACGCGTCAGGTTGGTCACGCGGGAGACCGGCGTACGGGCCGCCGTGCCTGCCGAGGACTTCCAGGCGCCTGCCGTCATACCGGCCGCGCGCCGCTCGGGCACGACCACACCGTGGCCGCCGAAGGCGGAGACGGAACGGACGATCGCCCCCAGGTTCCGCGGGTCGGTCACCCCGTCGAGGGCGACGATCAGCGGGTCCTCCCCGTTGTCGTAGGCGGCGGCCGTGAGGTCCTCGGGGTGTGCGTACTCGTACGGCGGGACCTGGAGGACGAGACCCTGGTGGTTGAGCCCGTTCGTCATCCGGTCGAGCTCCGGCCGCGGGGCCTCCATCAGGTTGATGTTGCCGCGCTCGCCCGCGAGCTGGAGTGCCTCGCGCACCCGCTCGTCGTTGTCGATGTACTGCTGGACGTACAGCGTGGTCGCCGGGACGCCGTCGCGCAGCGCCTCGAAGACGGGGTTGCGGCCGACGACCATCTCGGACGTGCCCTTGGCGCCGCCGCGGCGCGGGGCCGGGCGGCGGGCCGCGGCCTGCCTGGCCTGGGCGTTGGCCACCCGGTTCTTCTTGTGTCCCTTGCGATCGGAAGCGGGCGGCGTCGGGCCCTTGCCCTCGAGCCCGCGGCGTCGCTTGCCACCGCTGCCGACCTGCGCGCCCTTCTTGTTGGACGTGCGGCGGTTCCTGCGCTGGCTGTTCCCGGCCATGACCTACCTGTTTCTGTAAAGCTCGCTCAAAAGTGTGTACGTAAGTGAAGTGTGCCGCCCGGGCGCCCGGGCGGCACATCTTTGTCGGGCGGGCCCGGTGGGTTCAGCGGGGGCCGAGTGTCCACCGCGGGCCGTCAGGCCCGTCCTCGATGACCAGACCGGACTGCAGAAGCTGGTCGCGGATGGCGTCGGCGGTCGCCCAGTCCTTGCGGCTGCGGGCGGCCTCGCGCTGCTGCAGCACCAGCCGCACCAGTGTGTCGACGACGCCGTGAAGGTCTTCGCCGCGCTCGCCCTCGCCCGCCCACTGCTCGTCGAGCGGGTCCAGGCCGAGGACGCCGAGCATGGCCCGCACCTCGGCCAGCCGGGCGACGGCCGCTTCCTTGTCGTCGGCGGCCAGCGCGGAGTTTCCCTGCCGGACCGTGGTGTGGACGATGGCGAGCGCCTGCGGCACTCCCAGGTCGTCGTCCATCGCCTCGGCGAAGGCGGGCGGCACCTCGGCGGCGGGCTCGACCGGCCCGCCGGCCTTTTCCACCACGCGCTGGATGAAGCCCTCGATCCGTGCGAACGCGGACTCGGCCTCGCGCAGGGCCTCCTCGCTGTACTCGATCATCGACCGGTAGTGCGGGGTGCCGAGGTAGTAGCGCAGCACGATGGGCCGCCAGTGCTTGACCATCTCCGAGACGAGCACGGAGTTGCCGAGCGACTTGGACATCTTCTCGCCGCTCATGGTGACCCAGGCGTTGTGCACCCAGTACTTCGCGAAGTCGTCGCCGAAGGCCTTGGCCTGTGCGATCTCGTTCTCGTGGTGCGGGAAGATCAAATCGAGTCCGCCGCCGTGGATGTCGAAGGCCTCGCCGAGATACTTGTGCGCCATCGCGGAGCACTCCAGGTGCCAGCCGGGCCGGCCGCGGCCCCACGGCGTCTCCCAGCTCGGCTCGCCCGGCTTCTCCGCCTTCCACATGGCGAAGTCACGCGGGTCGCGCTTGCCGGTCTCACCCTCGCCGGACGGCTGGCGCAGATCGTCCAGGTCCTGGTTGGAGAGCTCCAGATAACCGGGGAAGGAGCGCACGTCGAAGTAGACGTTCCCGTCGGCCTCGTAGGCGTGACCGCGTTCGATCAGGCCGCGCATCATCTCGACCATCTCGGTGATGTGGCCGGTGGCGCGCGGTTCGTACGTGGCCGGCAGGCAGCCGAGCGCGTCATAGCCGTCGTTGAAGGCGCGCTCGTTCTCGTAGCCGATGGACCACCAGGGGCGGTTCTGCTCCGCCGACTTCCAGATGATCTTGTCGTCGATGTCGGTGACGTTGCGCACGAAGGTCACGTCATAGCCGCGGTGCTCGAACCAGCGGCGCATGATGTCGAAGTTCAGACCGGACCTGATGTGCCCGATGTGCGGGGCAGCCTGCACCGTGGCGCCACACAGGTAGATCGAGACGCAACCCGGCACGAGCGGGGTGAAGTCACGGATCTGCCGGGTGCTGGTGTCGTACAGGCGAATAGTCACGCATCAAGGGTAGTGGCCCGCTACCAGTGCCCCGCGACCCTTCCGGGTCGCGGGACGAGTTTGTGACGTTGTCCTACCCGGAGACGACCCGGAGACGACCCGGAGACGACGTGGATGCGATGCAGATACGACGTGGTTGCGATGCGGACGCGAGCCCGGTCCCGGCTGGTTGGCCGGTCGGTCGGTCAGTCAGTTCCTGACGACCAGCGCGGTGGCGATGGCGGCCAGCCCTTCGGCCCGACCCGTCAGTCCCAGCCCGTCCGTTGTGGTTCCGGACAGGGAGACCGGCGCGCCGACCGCCGCGCCGAGTGCCTTCTGGGCCTCCTCGCGCCGCTTGCCGATCTTCGGGCGTACACCGATGACCTGGACGGAGACATTTCCGATCTCGAAGCCCGCGGCCCGTACGATCCGTGCCGCCTCGGCGAGCAGCGCGACGCCGGAGGCGCCGGACCACTCGGGCCTGGAGGTGCCGAAGTGGGCACCGAGGTCGCCGACGCCGGCGGCCGAGAAGAGCGCGTCGCAGGCGGCGTGGGCGGCAACGTCGCCGTCGGAGTGCCCGGCGAGGCCGTCCTCGCCCTCCCACAGGAGCCCGGCGCACCACAGCTCGCGCCCCGGCTCGAAGGCGTGCACGTCCGTGCCGATGCCGACCAGCGGAATCCGCGTCTCAGAAGACATCGTTGGCCCTCCTCCGGGCGAGTACCGCCTCGGCCAGTACGAGATCGAGGGGCCGGGTCACCTTGAACGCCTCTTCATGGCCCGGTACGACCACGACGGGCGTGCCGAGCTGCTCGACCAGGCCGGCGTCGTCGGTCGCGCCCTCGCCGTTGACGGCGACCGTCTCGTGCGCGCGGACCAGCGTGTCGCGGTCGAAGCCCTGCGGGGTCTGCACAGCGCGCAGCCGCGCCCGCTCGAGGGTCGCGACGACCGGTTCGGGCCGGCCCTTCTCCGTCGGCTCGACCTCTTTGACGGTGTCGGCGACAGGCAGTGCCGGTACGACGGCCGGCGCCCCGTCCCGTACCGCCTCGATGACCGCGTCGACGGTGTCGACGGGTACCAGCGGGCGGGCCGCGTCATGGACGAGGACGACGGTGATGTTGTCCGGAAGTGCGTCGAGGCCGAGGCGTACGGACTCCTGCCGGGTGTCGCCGCCGGCCACGACCAGGAAGTCGGTGCGCTCGGGCAGGGCGTGCTCGTCGAGGAGGTTCTTCACCTCGGGCGCGCCGTCGGGCGGGGCCACCACGACGACGAGCGAGACGGCCCGGGAGGCCGCCATGGCGCGTACGGCGTGGATCAGCATGGGCGTGCCGTTCAGCGCGCGGAGCGCCTTGGGGGCGCCGGGGCCGAGCCGTACGCCCCGGCCGGCCGCCGGGATCACCGCGGCGGTGCGGTAAGGGCGCGATTCGTCTGACATCGGTTGCACTCCGGCAGGTTTGTTTCCTTGGCCCACATGGGTATGGCCACAGCGTGCCGGGCGCGACGCTTGACCGGACCCTTCCGTGACAACTGGTCTGCGCCAGCCGCCCGGGCCCGGCACGGCCAGTGGTACGGCGCACACGGGTTCGGCGCAAGTGCACTGTGAGCCAAGTGCACTGTGAGCACAGACACCTTTGAACACAGACACAGTGAGCACAGCTGTACGGGGAGCAGCTGTAGGTGCCGCGACGGACATGCCGCAGCGCCCGGCGACAGAACTGTTTTCACAGCATGTCAGCGGGCACCGCGGCATTGTTGTGCGCGTTACGCGTCAGGACGCGAGGACCTCGTCGAGCAGAGCCTCGGCCTTGTCTTCGTTGGTGTTCTCCGCGAGGGCCAGCTCGCTCACCAGGATCTGGCGCGCCTTGGCGAGCATCCGCTTCTCACCTGCGGAAAGCCCACGCTCTCGCTCACGACGCCACAGGTCACGCACCACTTCGGCGACCTTGATGACATCGCCGGAGGCGAGCTTCTCGAGATTTGCCTTGTAGCGACGGGACCAGTTCGTCGGCTCTTCGGCATACGGCGCGCGCAGCACCTCGAAGACCCGGTCGAGCCCGTCCTGACCGACCACATCGCGTACGCCGACGAACTCCGCATTGTCCGCTGGCACGCGAACCGTCAGGTCGCCCTGGGCGACCTTGAGCACCAAGTAGGTCTTGTCCACGCCTTTGATCTGGCGAGTTTCGATGGCCTCGATCAGCGCGGCCCCGTGATGGGGATAGACCACGGTGTCGCCAACCTTGAACGTCATGTGACAGGTACCCCTTCCGTGGCTATCCAGAGTAACACGAGAACGGCTTCTACTGAATGGCGTTTTCGCAGGTCAGGGCATATCTCGGGGCTTGACAACAGCAACACGAACGTGCTGCGGACGCCTTCCGGAGGGGGGTATTCGCAGGTCGGAGCGGCTGCACGGGCGGACAGAAACGCGCACGTTACACACAACAGAACACCCTCCCCGGAGGGGGAAACATCCCGTTTTGCCGGGTTCCAAGTGGTGAACTTCCCGTACTCCGTTCGGTGGCCGGTCACCCGTACGGACGGATGTGCTGTCGAATCCGGAATTGATCTACGCGGGGTATTCGGTAAGCAATGTGTGGTGGCCCGGAGAATTGATCACCCCGGTTATGTGAACGGAGTACGAAACGACACGATCGGGCTGCCTTCTCGGACCACGTTCTCGGACCGCGTTCTCGGACCGTCCCCCGAGCCGTCCCCCGAGCCGCCTCAGGACGCCTCTCGACCGCCTCTCCGGCGAAGGGGCGGGTCGGGTGCAGGGCGGGCAGGGCGGCTCGGTAACCTAAGCGCGAGCTGACACCCCCTTAGCCGATCTTCGAGCCGGCGCAACCGCCGGCTCAACTGCCGGTGCCGGCTCACCGCCCGTCCATAGCCAGTCCGTACGTCCTAGGAGATGCCGCCGCCGTGAGCCGCAGCCTTCGACGCGGCGCCCTCGCCGCAACTGCCATCGTGTTCTCGATCGCCGCGCTCTCCGCCTGCGGTGCGGGCACCGACGCGCAGACCCTCGCCGTCAAGCCGGACAACGCCGCCACGACGGTCGACACGATCAAGATCCAGAACGTGACGGTGATCACCCAGCCGGATCCGAAAGCGGAGGGCCCCGCGGTCGTCAGCGCGACGGTCTTCAACAACGGCACCACGCAGCAGACCATCGACGCGATCACGCTGCCCGGCACGAGCGCCCAGGTGAAGCTCACCCCGGCCAAGGGCTCCGGCCCGATCACGGTGCCGGCCTACAGCTCGGTCATCATCGGCGGCGCGGGCAACGCCTCCGCCGTGATCGAGAACGGCCGCGAGGCCGCCAAGGCCGGTAACGTGCAGGAGGTCGCCTTCCGCTTCAGCGAGACCGGCGAGGTGAAGGTGCAGGCGTTCATCGTTCCGGCGAAGGGCTACTTTGCGGGCTTCGGCCCGAGCTCCCTGCCGAAGCCGCCGGAGAAGCCCGCGGAGAAGCCCTCCGGTACCCCCTCCTCGACGCCGTCCGGCGCTCCCTCGGGAGCAGCCACGGGCGCGGCGGGCGAGCCCGGCAACGGCCGGTCCGGCGAGCCCGGTACGCCGTCGGACTCCGCCTCGGCGTCGAACTCGTCGAACTCGTCGAACGAAGCCGGTCACTGACGACCACGCCGGAACAGCTGCAACAACGCGAGGGGCGCCCCGCCGGAAAGGATTCCGGGGCGGGGGCCCCCCGCCCCGGGGGGGAAAAAAAAACACAGGCACCACAAACCGGAGGAG
>NZ_JBHWWF010000087.1:0-8113 GCF_042736455.1 Streptomyces sp. NPDC060064 | reverse complement strand
CATCTCCGCTGGTGAGGCTGACGTTTGGCGACTCGCCAACCCGCGGGATGCCCCGTTCGTCACGCCACCGGTCGACCATGCGCCATCACGTCACCGGCCAGACGTACAAGTGGAAAAGGCTCCTGGAAGTCCGTCTGGTTTGAAGTTGCCACGGAATCGCCCGATGAACAGCGGAACAGCGGAACCGAGCCCTCCGTCTCGCCCATGATCACGCTACGCCGTCAGCGAGCGCAAGCCGTACCCCAGCGACCTGTCCGACGCCCGATGGGCCCTGATCGAGCCGACGTTGACGGCCTGGAGAAAGGCCCGGCTCGACCGCAGACCAACCGGACAGCGGCCAAGGTCGATTTACGGGACGTCTTCAACGCGATCCTCTACATCAACCGCACGGGAATTCCCTGAAAATACCTCCCGCATGACTTCCCGAACCACGGCACCGTCTACGCCTACTACGCGGCCTGGCGCGACGAAAGAATCTTCGCCCAGCTCAATTACGACCTGGCGGGCCTGGCCCGGGTGGAGGAAGGGCGCAAACCCGAGCCGACCGCCTCCGTGATCGACACCCAGAGCGTGAAGACCTCCAGCAACGTGCCCCTGACCAGCCAGGGAACGGATGCAGCCAAGAAGACATCCGATGCGGAAGATCTGTCAAGCAGCTGCCTGGAGTGGAGCCGCAGTTGGAGCCGGGAAGGCGATTGCTTCGTCAAAACTGACACGTTGCGTGAGGCAGTGGTGGAGGCAGCCGATCATGCGGCTGAAGAGGTTCCGCTGAGCGGCGGTGTGGCGGTCGCCGGCTTCACGGCGACGGTCGTAGTGAGCCCTGGCGCCGGTTGAATGAGTCAAGGAGGAGAATGCCCAGACGTATCCGACCGCGGCCAGTCTCTGGTTCTTCACGCGGCGGGCGAGGACCGTAACGCTCTTGCCGGATGCCCTGGTCACCGGAGCCGCTCCGGCGTATGCCTTGAGGCCCCTCGCGTCGGAGAACCGTGACCGGTCGTCGCCGATCTCGGCGAGTACCCGGGCACCGCTGAGTGGGCCGAGCCCTGGGAAGCTGATGATGATCTCGGCATCTGGATGAGCCCCGAACGCTTCGGCTGCCGCCTCCGCGAGGTCATCCGCGCTGGTGCAGGCGGCGTCGAGTTGCCGCAACAGCGCCAGGTTCTGATGCCCCATTGCCTCTTCGACCAGCGGTAGTTGGCGCATCTGGGGAAGGCGCAGAGCTGTCTGCAGCCGGTCCACCTCGGTGTCGATGGTGTTCTTTCGGCCGGCCTTCCTCAGGAGCGACCGGAGCTGGGCCTTGGTAAGCCGGGACGCACGCTCGGGAAGTGGGTGCGGCAGCCAGCAGGACGCGGGCGATGGGGTGGGTCACGCCTTCACGTCGTACGCCGACCGCGCTGAGGAACCCGGGGAAGTACTCACGCAGGTGCGAGGTGAGCTTGTTGCTTGCCTGGGTGCGGTCCCAGACAGCATCCTGTTGGGCTCTGGCGAGGACGGCGACGGCCTGGGCGAGCTCGCTGTCTTCGGGGAGGGCGCGATGAGCGGTAGCGTCCGTACGCAGAATGTTCGCGAGCACCATCGCGTCGAGGTGGTCGGACTTCTTGCGGGTGACGGCATGCCTATCAGTTACGTGGAATCTAGTCGGAGGGGCGGTCATGCTCCTCTGGACTTTGCCGCGTACTGGGGAGGGACGTTGGACGCCGAGAGCATCGAGAAGAAGTGGCCGGTCCTGGGCCGCCACGAACAGGCTGAGGGCTGGCTGTTGGTGTGGGTCGATCTTGGGCGGGCGCCTCGGACGATCGACGCGTACGCGCGCGGGCTCGCAGAGTACTTGCAGGTATGCGAGCGCGACGGGGTTGATCCCATCACGGCGAACCGTGCCAACGTCGCCGCGTACGTACGCGAGCTGAGCACACGCCCCGGCCGACGAGGGGCGAATGTCGTGTCGATCGATTCCGGCTCCGGGCTGGCGAATGCGACGCTGCAGCAGCGGCTGGTCCCGGTGCGCCGGTTCTACGACTTCCTCATCGAGGAAGGGGTGCGGGAGTCCAACCCCGTCGGGCGGGGCAAGTACCACCGGGTCGACATTTCGGCAGTTCACAGCGTGGTTTGGTGCCCCGGCTGACCAAGCTGCCGTGGATCCCCACGGAACAGCAGTGGCTGGATGTGCTGACGGTCGCACGGCACGAACCGATCCGGAACCGGTTGATGCTGGCGCTGGCCTACGACGCGGCTCTGCGCCGTGAGGAGCTGTGCTCTCTGCGGACTGACGACCTGGATCCGGCGCATCGGACGCTGCGAGTCCGGGCGGAGTGCACGAAGAACCGGATGGAGCGCGTCGTCCCGTATTCCGCGTCGACCGGGGTGCTGATGTCGGAGTACCTGGTCCACCGGGGCACGGTCAGCAGGGCTCGCGGTCCGTTGTTTCTCTCGGAGTCCCGCCGCAACCACGCCCAGCCGCTGACGCTGTGGACCTGGTCGAAGGTGGTGCGGCGCATCGCGCTCGCGGCCGACGTTCGTGGCCGCTGGACCAGCTCCGTCGGCGGCACGGTCACGACGCGCACGCGCCGGAATGGCGAGTCCTACATCGTCTTATCGCTCCACTCGACGAGGCTCGAGGCTCCCTGGGCTGGCTGCCCGACCTGGTGCACCACCGTCGCGCCGCGGATGATGCGACAGCATTGATTCTCCGTACCTGCCTGACCGAGGGGCAGGCGTACTGGGGCTGGACACCGGAGGCTTGGGCGCGACTGATCGCTACGGATGCACGCTCGTTCACAGCACCGTGGCCGAGCTGGCTGGAGCGATTCACCCGCCCCTACGTGATCGCCCTGGCCTACCTCGTCTGCGGTTTCGTCGACTTCCCTTGCATCGGCTCCTACAGCCGGCCCTCCGTGGCCCGGCGAGTTTTCGGCGACCACGCCTTGAACGCCGCGGTCACTGAAGTCACCGAGGTGCTGGCTGGTTGGGGCTATCGCTCGAGCGAGGGATCCCGGCACGGACTGCGGCGGGTCCTCTGCGAGGTCTTGTTGCTCAACCGCAGCCCGCTGCTTTCGGACCTGTCCGGCGAGACCCTGCTGCGGCTGCGGGAGGAGCCGGCGCTGAGCAGATGGAACCGCGACGTCCTGCACGTCATCCACCGGGCCGTGGCCGCTCTCGGCTACGCGGACCCGCCGTCCGAACCCAAGCGCACGAAGGGACCCGTCGAAATCGACGGCGCCGCTGATTCCTGGACCTCGTGGGTCGAGCGGTGGGCCGATACTTCAGCCCTGACGCCCAAGGTCCGGGGCACCAACAGGACCATCCTGGCCAAGGCCGGGCGGTGGCTGGCAGCCGAGCATCCCGAGGTCCGCGAACCAGCCCACTGGACCCGCACGACCTGCGCCTCCTGGGTCGCGGCAGTGGACCGGATGTCCACCGGCGACTTCACCCAGGTCCGCACCGGCTCACCTGAGCGGTGGGGGAAGCCCCTGTCACCTCGCACCAAAGCCGGCTACATCAAGGTCCTGCGAGGCTTCCTGCGCGACTGCCAGGAGTGGGACTGGATTCCGCGCCGCTTCGATCCCATGACGGCCCTGTCAACACCCCGCAGCATCCAGGCCCTGATCTCTCCCGATCCCCGAGTCATCGCCGACGGCATCTGGGCGAAGATCCTCTGGGCGGGCCTCAATCTGGAGCCAGGCGACATTCCCACCAACCGGCACGGGTTCATCTATCCCGTCGAACTGGTCAGGGCCGTCACTCTGACCTGGCTGTTCAGCGGCTTGCGCAGTGACGAGATCGCACGCCTGCGGCGGGGCTGCGTCCGCTGGCAGCACGAGGACGTCCCCCTACCGATCGTCGAGGTGAACCAGGGCAATACAAGATGAACTTGACAAAACAGATTCCACATAATGTCGCGATAGCGGGAGGCAGCCATCGGGTTGATCGCGTAGACCGGGCGGCCCGTGGCCCGGAGGCAGGAGACCAGCAGTCCGCGGGAAGTCTCGATGGCCGCCGGGATGGGTGCTGCCGCACTGTCGCCGTGGGCGGCAAGCATCTGGAGGAGTGCGGCGAGGCCTTCGATGCTGTCGTCGATGCGGGCCCTGGCGAGTAAGGAACCGGTGTCGTCGACTATGACGTCGTCGTGGTGGTCGCTGGCCCAGTCGATGCCGCAGAACACGCTCAATCTGGTTCACGTCCTGTTGTGGTGGAAGCTGTCGTGGCTGGTCACAGCCGTGCAGGGCACGCGTCTCTCTAATGGCAGGGCTCATGGCCCGACATCCGATTAGCCGTTCGTGACCCCAGCGACCCGCGAGGCTCTCGGTCTTGGCAGTAGCTCGTCGGCTACCGAACATGTCAGAGGTGGCCCTCGCGGGCGGCTCGGACCACGAACCTCAACAGTCAGATCATCTGGTCAGTTATGTTGCCGATGGTGTCGGCGTACACCTGAACGTCCCCACCCGCGTACGTATGAACGCGGCCAGTTTCTGATGCGCTGGGGAGTGTGGATCGGCACTCTGCTGCTTGGTCGGTGTGGGGCGGCGGAGGGGGTTGACGGTGGTCTTGGATCCGCATCGCTGGTTGGAACTGCGACGTTTCCGTTGGCTGTTGGAGTCCGGGGCGATGAGCCTGTCGGAGATCGCCAGGGAGACGGGGCTGGACCGCAAGACGGTCCGCAAGTACCTCTCGGCGCCGGGCCCGGCGACCCCGCCGCGCCGGTCGGCAAACGGTCGGTCCCTGGCGAGGAAGATCGACGAGTTCGCGCCGCTGATCGACTCGATGCTGCGGGCCGAGGTCCTGATGAAGGCGTCGGTGATCCACGAACGACTGGCCGCTGAGTACGGGTTCACCGGCAACTACCAACGCGTCAAGCTTTACGTCCAGGAAGCGCGCCCGCGGATCGCTGAGGAACTCGGCATCACCCCGAAGGAGTTGGCGGGCATGCACCGCCGCTTCGAGGTGATCCCCGGAGCCCAGGCACAGGTGGACTGGGGCGACGAGGGCAAGATCCTCGCCCACATGGGCATCGCGAAGGTCTACTCCTTCCACATGACGCTGTCGTACTCGCGTGATCCGTTCTGCTGCTTCACCACCAGCCAGGACCTGCAGACCTTCTTCGACTGCCACCGCCGGGCGTTTGCGCACTTCGGCGGGGTGCCGATGACGATCGCCCGTCGCTGCGGCAGCCGACTGCCTCCGGGTGCAGCGGGACCGCCTCGCCGGGAGCGACGTGTCGGCGCACGACGGTCTTGGTGCGGTCGTAGACCTTCGCCGGCCACTACGACTTCGACATCGACGTGCTGGCCGCCTACCGGCCCACCGGCAAGGGCCGCGTCGAACGCCAAGTCCTCATCGTCCGCGATCACGTCCTGTCCGGACGGGCCTCACCCAGGCGGCGAAGGCAGCGTCCATCTCCTCGACGGAGGAGAACACTCCACCGTCCCTGACACCTGCGGTGAAACGCTGCTGGCCGTTCATGAACGAGCAGTTGGCCGCGGCGTCCGCGTCGTTGAGAAAACGCACCGGGACGGGCTGCCGACCGGCAAGGGCCGCCGGACCACCACCGGCGACGTCCCGGCTCAGCCCCGGCGCGAGCCGGTCCTGGGCAGGGAGGCCGGGCCGCTGCAAGCCCTGCTGAACCGGGCTGCGGCAACCCGGGTCGAGGTCGGCCGCCGTCCGCTGTCGGTCTATGACGAGCTGACCGGCACCCGTCCCTTCACCACCCACCCGAGCACGAGGGAAACGTCTTGAGCGAGCTGGTCAGCACCCGCGTCCGCAGCACGGCCGGCAAGCTCGGCCTGCCCCACCTGACCGAAACGATCAACGAGTACATCCGGCGGGCCGACGAGGGGAAAATGGGCTATCTCGACTTCCTCGACCTGGTGCTGTCCGAGGAGTTGGCCGTCCGCGACGACCGCCGCTTCCGCCAGGGCCTGCGGCTGTCGAAGCTGCCGCACCACAAGACGCTGGACGAGTACGATTTTTCGTTCCAGCCCGACCTCGACCCGCGCAAGGTCAAGGACCGACCTCGAACAAGACCTTCAGCGAGTGGGGCCAGGTCTTCGGCGACGAGGTCCTCGCCACCGCCATCCTCGACCGGCTCCTCCACCATTGCGAAGTGATCGCGATCAACGGTCCCAGTTACCGGCTGAAGAACCGCCTGAAGGCCATCGAGCGGGAGAACGAAGTGGCCTGACAGCTGGGGACGTTCGTCTGTACGCAGCTGGGGAGAGAAGTCCGTACGCCGACATCCGCGAGTATCTCGCCGGGTTACTGCTGCCGCGGGACCGTAACAAGACGCTGACCTGCCTGGCCGGGACGGAGCCTGTGGTCGGTGCCCAGCATGCGGCTGTGCAGCGGCTGCAGTTCTTCCTGTCCGAGTCGACGTGGGATTTGGAGAAGGTCAACGCCCGGCGTGTGGAACTGCTGCTGGCGGATCCGGCCACGGCCCCGCACGCGGGCGGGGTGCTGGTGATCGACGATTCCGGAGACCGCAAGGACGGCAATGCCACCGCCCACGTGGGCAAGCAGTACCTGGGCTCGGTCGGGAAGATCGACCGTGGCGTCGTCACGGTGACCACCTGCTGGGCCGACGAGCGCGTCTACTACCCGCTGCACGCCGTCCCCTACACCCCCGCCCACCACTTCCCGAAGGGGAAGAACGACGCCGGCTTCCGCACGAAACTGCAGATCGGGGCCGCCCTGGCCCGTGATGCCCTTCGGGCGGGGGTGTCCTTGCGGGCAGTCGCCGCCGACTGCGCCTACGGCGACCAGGACGCCTTCCGCAGGGAACTGGACGCCGCAGGACTGCCGTTCGTGATGGCGCTCAAGCCCCGCCGGGGAGCCTGGTCATACGGCGAGGAGGCATACACGCCCGTGGTGTCGACGGTCGCGTAATTCCCCAGGTGCCGTGGTCACGTAATTCCCCAGGTGGTGGTTGTAGCGGCGGTCGGGCACCGCGAGTCGCATGATCAGGTGGCTAGTAGTCTGCGGCCATGCCTGATCCCGTCCCGTTCGCCGTTCCCACCCGCTTCGACGGAGCCCGCGATCGTGTCGCGGTCGTCGTTCCAGGAGTTGGCTACTCGCCTGCCAGGCCGCTGCTGCACTTCGCTCGTAGCGTCCTGCTCCAGCACGGCTGGACGGTCCAGGAGTTGTGGTGGCAGATCCCCGATGGGTTCTCGCAGTTCACCGTGAACGACCGGGTCGAATGGGTGGAGCGGCAGGTCACCGAGGCTGTCGATGCCGAAGCGGGCGCCTGTCGGCTGCTGATCGGCAAGTCCCTGGGCTCCCTCGCCTGCGGAATCGCAGCTGACAGGAACATCCCGGCAGCCTGGCTCACCCCGGTTCTGACCAGCGACCACGTCACCGCGGCTCTTCAGCGAGCGACGGAGCCGACCCTTCTCATCGGCGGAAGCGCCGACAAGCTGTGGGATTCACGAATCGCCGCGTCCCTGCGGCACGAGGTCCTGGAAGTGCCCTCGGCGGACCATGGTCTGGAACTCGCAGACGATGCCGCAGGATCCGTTGAGGTCCTGCGGCAAGTTGTCTCTCGGCTGGACCACTTCATCGGCTCGCTCGGCCGCTGAGGGCACTGAACAAGAGCGCTCCGATCTCTAGCCGCCGGCAGATGAGTCGGGCTTGCCGGTCGGCCCCTTGGGCCGCTTGTTGGGTCGGTAGCTGGGGCCGTTCATGATGATCTGGTGGCTGGCGTTGATCAGCCGGTCCAGGAGTGACTCGGCGACGACCGGGTTGGGGAAGAGTGGATACCAGTCGCTGGGTGCCCGGTTGCTGGTGATGATCAGGGACCGTCCTTGCCGCTCGGAGACGAGTTCGTAGAGGTCGTCGGCCTGGGACGCTGACAGTTGGCGCATGGCGAAGTCGTCGAGGATGAGCACGTCGGGCCGGATGAGGTCACGCATGCGTTTGTCCCAGGTGCGGTCCGCGTGGCCGCCGGCGAGCTCGCCCAGGATGCGGCTGGTCTTGGCGAAGCGGACGTTGGCGCCCTGCCGGACGGCTTGGTGGCCGAGAGCCTGGGCGACGTGGGTCTTGCCGGTTCCGGGCGTTATCGCCGGTTCGTTCGCGATCTGAGCGTGTTGTTGCAGCTCAAGACGGTTCTTCGATCGATGGAGCGTGG
>NZ_JBHWWF010000086.1:0-8120 GCF_042736455.1 Streptomyces sp. NPDC060064 | reverse complement strand
GAGCCTTCAGGACTTGCTTGAGCCGTATGCGCGGATAACGTGCACGTACGGTTCTGAGGGGGCGAGGGCGCCGAAATGCGCCCTCGCTACCCGACGGTATCGGTTCACGTCCCAGGGCCTCGGCATGAAGGCGCTTTGAGGGGGTTTCGTTGTAACTGTCGTTGCTGGGTGGCTGGCAGGGCTTCGTCAAAAGTGCCACCTTGACCGGCTTGTTCGGTTCTGTGTCGTGCTGTCTGCCCGCGTGAATGAGTCAGGCACGGGTTTCCAAGATCATGTAGGTCTCTACGCCACATGACCGTTTGGGAACACCGTTGTGACGACGATCGTTAAGTGGCCCCTCCGATCGATTGTTGGCCCCGTTGTGGCCTGAGCCGTCATTTTCCGATCATGTAGCGAGATCTTGCCCCGCCGTACCCGCGTGGCTGCTGCGCTGGAGTCATGTACGCGGATGCCGGGGCTGTGGTGTGTTCGGGCCGGTGCGGGTTGGAGGAGCTGATCGCGCCGTACGCGGTGGCCGAGTCCGTACGCGGCCGCCTGTCGCTGAGTGAGGGCTGGACCCGCTCGTGGACCACCTCTTGGCGGTTCGAGGGGGGTGAGGTGGTCTGGCCCGTGCGGGACCTGGCGGCGGTGCCGATGTTGTCGTCGCAGCCGGTACGCCGCTTCACCTGGCGGGCCCGCCAGCGGCACCGGCCGGGTCTTCAGTTCATGGTCTCCACCGGCCGCCATCACGGGTTCGAGTCGCTGGAAGAACAACGGCTGTTGCTGGTTCTTGACTTCTTGCAGGTGCAGGAGGTGCTGCCGCAGCCGTTTCGGATGGAGTTCGCCCATGACCAGGGCCGCAGCGAGCACACGCCGGACTTCCTCGCGGTGATGGCGGACGGCTCTCGATGGCTGTTCGACGTGCGTCCCGGTTGTCTGGTCAAGGAGGCGGACGCGCTGAAGTTCGCCGCGTCCGTGGAGGCGGCGTTCTCCTGTGGCTGGCGGTATGCGGTGGTGACCGGCTGGTTGCGGCACGTGCTGTCGGTGCTGGACGCGTTGTCGGCCCAGCGCCGCCGCCTTGATGACCCCCTCGGTCTGCAGGCGGAAGTGATGGCCGGGACGGCAGCGGGCCCGGTCGCGTTCGGCGAGTTGGTACGCCGAACCTCGCTGCCGGCGGTGGCCCGCGCCCATGCCTTGCATCTGCTCTGGCACCGCCGGCTGGGGGCCGATCTGGGCCGCCCGCTGGACGACGACTCCATGGTCTGGCCAGTTGATGAGGGAGCGGGGTCATGACCGACCGGGCAGGTCTGCTGGAAGTCCGGGTCGGTTCCCGGTTGCGCTTCGACGGCCTGGACTGGAGCGTTTCCGGGATCGAGCCACAGTTCGGGCGGGTGCTGCTGCGGAGCGAGGACGGCCGGACCGAGCAGCGTTCGTTCCGCTGGCTGATGCGGCATCCCGACTGCCGGATTCTTCCCGCGGCCCTTGCAGCGAGGACTGCCGACCGGCAGCCGCCGACCTTGGGTGATCTGACGAAGGGCCAGCAGGACAAGGTGAGGCTGCGGGCCGCGCATCTGCTGGAGGCGGAGACCGGTTACCGCTCGGGTGATCCGCGGCGGGCTGAGCCGGGCGAACCGCGACCGGCCTACGATCCGGCTCGCACCACGCTGGGCCAGCGGCGCCGGGCGAAGGTCGCGGAGATGAACGCGCTCGGGCGCGAGGAAGCGTCGGTGCTGGGGCTGGACCGCTTCAGCGAGCGCACGCTGAAGCGGATGGCCGCCGCCTGGCGCAAGGACGGGCTGCTGGGCTGCGCGGACGGCCGGTGGCTACGGGCCTCGGGCGGCAGGCCCAGCATCACCGAGGAAGTGTGGGAGGCGATCTTCGCCGTCCGGGACGAGACCCTGCAGCGCTCCCGGATGAGCATGCGAAGCCGCGAAAGGCTGATCCACCAGTACCTTCACGAGATATACGGGCCGGACGTGAAGGTACCGGGCTACGACACGCTGCGGGCGGTCTGGCGTGAGTGGTTCGGGCCCGGGGGCGCCCGTCAGCGGTATGTCCGCTCGGCCGCGCGGAACGAGACGTCCACAGCGCGGATGGTGGTGCACCGGCCCGGGCAGGTGGTCGCGCTGGACACCACGGTGCTGCCGGTCAAGGTCCGCGAATCGGTGTTCGGTGAGCCGGTATCGGCGCATCTGACACTTGCGTTGGACTACTCGCACTCGCTGGTGGCCTTCCGCCTCACGCTTGTCTCCGACACCTCGGTGGACGTGGCGATGCTGCTGCGGGAGGTGATGATGCCGCTGCCGTTGCGGGCCGGCTGGGGCGAGGACATGGAGTGGCCCTACCCCGGCGTCCCGGCCGCGGTGGTCGCCCAGTTGGCCGGGCACCGGGCCGCCGCGCTGCCGTTCGTCACCCCCGAGACGGTCACCACCGACCACGGCGAACCCTACAAGAACCACCATCTGGTGGAGGCCGAGCGCACGCTGGGCTGCAACGTGCTTCCCGCCCGCACCTTGCGTCCCACCGATAAACAAGCCGTCGAACGCGCATTCGGCGGAATCAGGAGCCTGCTGTTGGAGGTGCTGCCTGGCTACACCGGCGTCGACGTCGCCGACCGGGGCGCCGACCCGGAGGGCAACGCGGTGCTGACGCTGGAGGCGATGGAGCATCTGATCGCGACCTGGACCGTGAAGGTGTGGCAGAACAGGAGACTGGGCGAATTGCCCCGGCCTGGGGACCGGGTGAGGAGCACAGCCCCAACACGCTGTTCGCCGCCGCGATGCACCAGGGCGGCTTCGCGTTGCAGATCCCCAAGCCGGAGTTGTACTACAGGCTGCTGCCGCCGCACTACGTGAAGATCCACGCCCGGCGCGGGGTGAAGATCGGCGGACTTTGGTACGGCAAGGACCACCCCGCCCTGCGCGAGCGCTGGGACCAGCCCTCAGAGGCCGTTGTTGAACCGGACGTGATCGTTGAGTTTCCGCTGCTCAGGCATGGTTTCGGTCGAAGTGAGGGATGGTCTCGGCGTTCTGTGTCCGCTTGGTCGTCGAGGGGTGCGCGGTGGCGTCGATGCTGGGGTTGTTGGAGGCGCGGGAGACGGCTGCCCGTGAGCGGGTGGAGGATCTGCGGGAGGAAGGCGGCCCGTATGGCCGTGGCGCTGGTGGCCGCCGAGATCGAGTGGGACCGGCGGGTGATCGCCCGCGAAGAACTCGTCGACGCCCTGGCCGCATCCGCCGAAGAGACCACGGTCGTGGCGGAGGCCGAAGGAGAAGAAGCGCCTGCTCCTGCGCCGGTGTCCGCGTCGGTGCCGGGAGCGATCGTGCCGCCCTGGCGGGAGGGTCTGTCGGTGTCGGTGCTCTCGCTGGACAACCAGCGGATCCTGAACGTGCTTCAGGACGGGCCGGACCGTGAGCCGGTGCGGGCCAAGGACATCGCGGCGGCACTGGGCATCGACAACACGGTCGCGGCAAAGGTCGAAGGGGTGCGGTCGAAGGCCAAGCGCCTGGGCGAGCGTGGGTGGTTGCTCCAGGAGAGTCGGGGGCGTTCAGCGCCGGCCGTCGGCTCGTGGCCTCGCCAGCCGGCGGCTCATCCGCGTGATCATCGAGAACAGGATCATCGCCTCGCTGGTCACGGTCAGCGTTTCGTAGTCGCGGCACAGACGCCGCGAGTGCATCAGCCAGCTCAGTGTGCGCTCTACCACCCAGCGTCTCGGCAGCACCACGAACCCCTCCATGCCGTCGGTGCGCTTGACGACTTCAAGGGCGAAGGCGAGCTTCTGACGGCACCAGTCGACGAGTTGGCCGGTGTAGCCGCCGTCGGCCCAGACCAGGGTGATGTCCCGGTGCAGCCCGCGCAGTCGCTGAAGCAGGGGCACGGCCGCCTCGCGGTCGCCCACGTTCGCGGCGGTGACCGCGACGACCAGGAGCAGGCCGAGACAGTCCGTAATGATGTGCCGTTTGCGGCCGTTGATCTGTTTGCCGCCGTCGTAGCCGCGTGAGGTGGCGGGCACCGAAGCGGCCCCCTTCACTGACTGTGCGTCGATGATTGCGGCCGTCGGTTCCGCCTCGCGCCCTTCGCGCTCGCGGACCCGGCCGCGCAGCCGGTCGTGGAACTCGGTGATCAGCCCGGTCTGCAGCCAGCGGCGGAAGAAGGCATAGACGCGGTCCCAGGCGGGGAAGTCCACCGGCATCGACCGCCAGGAGATCCCGCCCGCGACCAGGTAGCGGATCGCATCCAACATCTGGCGGTGGCAGTACCCCTCGGGCTGCCCGCCACGGCCCTCCAGCCACGCCGGGGTGGGCAACAAGGGCCGTACCGCCGCCCACTCCGCGTCACTCATATCCGACGAGTAGCAGCGTTCCCTCTCCGGATGATCGGCCGCGTTGCCGTACACGTGCGCGAGGCAATCGCACGACACAGCAGACGAGTTGAACTCGACGGGCGCGGGCGCGTACAACAACGACACAGGGCCTCCCGGTGTTGCTCGGTTTGGGTTCGCATCCCCGAGCTACCGAGAGGCCCTGCTCTCATGCGCGTACAGCCGGAAGATCACCCGACCAGGAACCCTGTTCGACCTGCACGTTCCATGATCGGTACGACAACGGCTTCTTACCCGACCTACTCGCCCACCGCCGCCCCGCTGATCGTGGCCCGGTTCACCAAGAACCAGTGCCGCCCCTGCCCGGCCCGCACCCGCTGCACCACCACCGCCGACAACGCCCGGACCGTGGGCTTTCCCCCACGAGAACTCCGCGACCTGCAACTCCGCGTCCACGCCGAGCAGCAGACACCCGACTGGAAGACCCGCTACGCGGTCCGCTCCGGAGTCGAGGGCACCATCAACGAGTTCGCCCCACGGGCACGGAATGTGCCGCTGCCGCTACCGAGGACAGCCGAAAGCCCACCTGCAACACGTACTCACGGCCATCGCCGTGAACATCGAACGACTCAGCGGCCAGTCAGCGACGGAGGAACCCTCTTCGCCGAGACCGCCGACCGCCTTCCAGACCTTGCTGGACCAGAACGAGATCCCCCGGTCAAAGTCCTGGCGAACCCTCGGCAGCTGAGCCCGACCATCCAAGATCCCCGACAGAGTCAAGCCTAGGCGGCTGCGGGCGCAGAACAAACGACTGCGCGAGGTCAACGGGGTGCTGAAGTCCGCGACGATTTTCTTCGCGGGGGAGCCCGCACCAGCCACTTCGCAGCACTCGGCCCCGCCGAGCCGAAGCTCAGCGGGGCCGAGTAGGAGCCACCCGAATTAACCAACAGCATCTTCGTGGTTCCCCGGGGGCCCTGGTGGTGGGTGGGGGTCAGTCAGTGGCAGGTGGTGGGGGTGGTTGTGTGTTCGGTGGCCGGGTGGCGGGGGTCTTTGTGTCCGTGGCCGGGCCGGTCCCTGTTGACTGGTGTCGGGTCGGTGGCCTGGGCTTTCGCGCTGCGGCCTCCGGTCACGGTGACGGTGTTGACTACCGTGCACGGGGCTTTGCGGTTCACCTTCACCTTCAGCGTGATGGGCGGGTAGTGCCCGCCTGGTGGCAGCGCGTCCGTGCGGGTGCAGGCCAGGGTGGCCGTGTCGCAGTGCCAGCCCTCGCCCTCCAGGCCGGCGGCTCTGAGTCCTTGGGGCAGGCTGTCGGTCACGGTCACCTGCCCCCGGGTCGGGGCCTGGCCGTTGTTGGTGACCGTGATCGTGTACTGGCCGCGTCCGCCCCGGACGAACTCCCCCTGGTGGGTCTTGTCGATCTGCAACGACGGGCGGGCGAGAATGACGGGGTCGATGTCCTGGTCGGGTGTGCTGCCGCCGCCGCTCACCGTGACGGTGTTGACAAACGGCCCGGTGGCGTCGGGGTCGACCGTCACGAGCAGCACGAGGGGCGGGAAGGAATCTCCCGCTGCCACCGAGTCGGTGAAGGTACAGGTCAGGGTGGCCAGGTCCGGACAATTCCAGCCCCCGCCTCCCATGTTGAGGACCGTGAGTCCGTCGGGCAGGGCGGTGTCGGCCACGGTCACTGTCCCCGTCGTCGCAGCGTTGCCCTGATTGCTGACGAGGAACGTGTACACACCCGTGTGGCCCGGGGTGAAGTCCCCTCCGTGGGTCTTGTCGATCCACAACCACGGCGCGGGTTGCGCCGCAGCGTTGATGGTGACGAGGTCGCTAGCCTGTGCGCCGCTGCCACCGTTAGCCACCGTGGCGCGGTTGGTCGCCGGTGCGGATGCGGCGGGGTCCACACTCACGGTGAGCGTGATCGGCGGATAACTCGCGCCCGGCGCTAGTGGGTCCGAACGAGTACACGTCAGACTGTCCTTGACACAGGTCCAGCCGTTACCCGCCATGGTGTAAGGATGGAATTCTGGGGACAGATCATCAGTGACGGTGACTGTCCCGGACGTCGGGCCCGGGCTGGAGTTGCTCACGGTGATCGTGAACGGGCTGCCCAGACTGCCCGCGTTGAAGTCTCCTTGGGGGTGACTCTTTGTGATCAGCAATGACGACGATGCGGGCAGGATAGTAGTGGGGTCGCTGCCCGAGGCGGACTCTCGACTACTGCCGTATTCATCTCTGGTGCTCACACTGACGTTGTTGGTCACCTGTCCGGATGCGTTGGAGGCGACGTTCACGATCAGCGTGATCGGCGGAAGGGACTCATACGCCTGCAACTCGTAGTCGGGTAGATAGCAGGTCACGGGAGGGCCCACATCGCAGAACCTCCAGAAGCTCGTGTCCGTGCCCTCAAAACTGGCGGCGGTGAGCCCCTCGGGCAGGGGGTCCGTGACCGTAAAGTCCCGGCCAAACGAGATCCCCTGGGGGTTGGTGACGGTGATCGTGTACACGCCCTGACCGCCCGCGATGAAGTCCCCTTGGTGACTCTTGGCGACCAGCAGGAGGTCGGGCTGTCGTTTTTCGCCGGCCTTGTGGGCCTGTCGCTGACCGGCGGGAGCGTGCGTGCCAGCCGCGTCCGTGCCGGGGCTCAGGGCTGCGGCGGGAGGTGCGGCAAGCCCGGCCACGCCTGCGGCCGTCACGGCAAGTGCCGCCGCGACTGTTACCACACGGCGCCACAGCCGCACCCCCTTCCCGGCCCTTCCCGCCTTCCCCGCGCCGGATTGCGGGGGATCAAGCACTGTTTCCGTCCTGTCGCCTTTCTGGAGGGATCCATCGCACCAGCACAACAGGGCACATGAAAACACCTCAAACCAGTACATAGCGTCGGGAAGGTCGTGATCACCGGTGATTCCCCCGGGTGCAGTACCCGGCCGGTCCACTTGGCTCTGCACAACCCGGCCCTGCCCTGGGTGCAGCACCTGGGGCGGGGCGGTCGTCGCCCTTCTGCATGAGCTTCTGGGCAGGTAGTCCGGCGCGTATCAGGCTCGGCCAAAGCGTCCCCGACCGGTTTGGTAAGCGATCCACGCGCGGCGGGGTCGGCCCAGGCTTAAGGTTGTGGGGCCGCGCGCAAAGCGTGGTCCAGCGCCGACCGCGAAACGCGAGGCCGTCGCCCCTGCCCGAAGTGGGCAAAACGGCGCCGTAGTCACTGGGATGAGAGGTTTGTCGACGACGCTTGAATCGTGACCCAGTTCCGGCGGTTGAAAAGTGACCCCCGGTCAGTCAGTTGATGTTGGTCATTCCCCCGTGTTGGCCGCTGGAACCCGTCCGAGGTCGCGGCCGCGCATGCGGTAGCTGTCGCCCTTGAGGGAGATCACTTCAGCGTGGTGGACGAGGCGGTCGATCATGGCGGCAGCGACGGTGTCGTCGCCGAAGACCTCGCCCCATCGGCCGAAGGGCTTGTTGCTCGTGACGATCACGGACGCGCGTTCGTATCTGCCTGAGATGAACTGGAAGAACAGGTTCGCGGCCTCGGGCTCGAAGGGGATGTATCCCACCTCGTCGACCACGATCAGCGGGATCCGGCCGAGGCGGGTGAGCTCGTCACTGAGCCGGCCGGCTGCGTGGGCCTCGGCGAGGCGCGTGACCCACTGGGCGGCGGTGGCGAACGCGACCCGGTGGCCGGCCTGGCAAGCTCTGATCCCAAGCCCGGTAGCCAGGTGGGTCTTGCCGGTTCCGGGCGTTATCGCCGGTTCGTTCGCGATCTGAGCGTGTTGTTGCAGCTCAAGACGGTTCTTCGATCGATGGAGCGTGGTCAGCAGGGGCCGAT
>NZ_JBHWWF010000085.1:0-8536 GCF_042736455.1 Streptomyces sp. NPDC060064 | reverse complement strand
ACAGTTGGTGCCACAGTTGTTGCCACTCACTGACGCCGCGGTGAGTTCCGGAGCCAGGGAACCCTCCACAGCCCCCACCACGGCAGGTCAGGGGCCCGCGGTCTGCGTATCTGCGCAACGGTGTGCCGGGCCTCATTGCGCAGGCCCCAGGTTCGGCGGAGCGGTCCGCCGGCGCCACTCACCATGGATGGTGGGTCGTGGTGAGTGCCCGGTACCGGGTACTCACCACGGGAGGCGGGCAACCCCTACAGCCCCCTCCACAGCCCCCACCACGGCAGGTCAGGGGCGGTTTGCGCATCTGCGCAAACGGTCTGCCGGGCTCATTGCGCAGATGCGCAATGAGCCCGGTCTCAGACAGCTCGGTTGGCTTGTGACGTCATGGGCTCACGAGGCTGTGACGTCATTCCTTGCTGTCCGGTAGCGGCGTGCGGCGGTGTCCGGGCTGACGCCGAGGGCGTCGCCGATCGCGGTCCAGCCGTAACCCGCCGCGCGGTCGGCGGTCACGGCTGCGGCGACTGCCCGGCGGGCGGTGTCCAGCAGCTCCAGGGCGGCCCGGGTGTAGGGGGTGCCGGGCTGGCCGAGTTCGGGCAGGTGCTGGGGGCGCCAGGCTGGCTGTTCCCAGTCAGGCTTGGCGACTTCTGGGTCGAGAAGGCCGGCGAGGCGTCGGGCCTCGGCCGCCACGGAGTACGCGGCAGACCGCAACCGGTGTCGCTCCTCGTCCGTGGCGTCCAGCCGTTCCTCTTGGTGTTCGAGGCCGCGTTGGAGGCGTTCGCGGAACCGGCGGGAACGGGATCGGCACCGTTCTGAGCAGAATTTCTGGGGCCGTCCGCCGTGTGGGCCGGGCTTCGGTAGGAGGGTGGTGCACCGTGGTCCGTGGCAGCGATGGCGTGTCATGGCGATTACTCCCAACCGGCCGGTGTTCCGCAGGCTTGCGGTCTGAGCCGTCCGTTTACGGGAGGGTTCCCGGTCGGCAAGATCGGCACACGCTGCGGGTAACCGGCCGCGAACCTGGATCAGGCAGCGTCCGTGAGCCGGTAGGCCGGAGCCATCAGGATGAGCACGGTCTTGAGCGAGATCTCGACGTGAACCCGGTCGAAGCCCAGCGACGATGCGAGCGCCCCGGCATGGCCGGGCAGCGGCATCGCGGGGAACCGCACTCCGTGGAATGCCTCGGAGCCTTCCTCGTACCCGGCGGCGTAGCGGTGGAGGTCGGATGCGTACCGGGCGGCGTGGCCTTCGCCGAACTCGATGTCGTCCTCTCGTGAGTTCCAGGCGAAGTTCAGCAGGAGTGCGGAACGGGTCTCTGGTTCGGCCTCGGCCCACCGCTGGTTCAGCCCCCGGTGGCCGGCGGCCTGTTCGACGTCGCCGCGGTACTGCTCCAGGGTCTCGCGGAGCTCCAGAGTGACGTCGGCAATCTGGATTCCGACGCCGAGCAGGCTTCCAGCCGAGGCCATCTGATCGAACACGTTCACAGAGTTCTTCCCCTTCGGGACTGAGTGATGGTGGGCCCATCCTGCACCCGCTCCAGTGCCGTGGGGGGCAGCCTCGCCCGAACGAGTGGTGAACCCGTGGGCTCATGGCGTCATGACGTCACAAGAGCCATGGGAACGGGCCCGCACCGATCGGTGCGGGCCCGGCGGAGGTGGGGGCGGAAAACCGCCTCGGAGGGAGTGGACTGGGGAGAGAGGCTGAGTCCCCTGATCCTTGCAAGCTGCGGTTCGCGCCTCAGCCTATCGACGCTGTCAACCCTGGTGAGGGGGAGCTGACGACTCTCAAGCGAAAACTCAACTCCAGTTGATGTAGTCGATGTTCGACTCCTCAGGCACGAGCTGGTCCGCGACGTTGACGTCCCAGTGGTCCGCGACCATCTGCGCGCACCTGCTCCAGTTGCCCTTCTCGTATTCCTGGATGAACTCCTTGGCCTTGTTGCCGCGGATGGTCCCCTGCATCCGGCCGCTCCACTCGGTGCTGGAGATGATCCAGTCCCCGTCCGCTTCGACGTCGATCGAGGAGGGGTACTCCCCCTCGGAGGGTGCAGCAGGGGCCGGGGGCGCCGGGGGTGCGGGCGGAGGGGCTTTCGGCGGTGCAGGGGGAGCGGGCGGGGTCGGTGCAGGGGCCTCCCCCTTCGGCTTGCGCTTGAGCTTGTCGGCCAGCCGGCGGAAGCGTCCGGGCTTCTTTGCCTCCGGCGGGGCCGTGGGCGCCGGCGCTGCTGGGGCGGGTGCCTCCTCCTTGGGCTTGCCCCGCCCGAACAGCTTCTTGATGTTCCAGGCCATCGGTCACTCCCCCCGCTTGGCGGTGTAGCGCTCAACCTCGACGTGCACGTTCTTGGTGTCGTCCTTGAAGGCGTGCAGCAGCTCGGTGAGCGGCGCGGTGTTCTCCGCCGTCCACTGCCCGCCCTGCGAGCCCAGCCGCATCCCGGCGGGCTTCGCCTGCTCCGGGTCCTGGTGGTCACTGGCGAACCCGGCGGCGTCCACGTTCACGTACAGCGGCGTCACCTTGTCGTCGCGGGCGTAGTCGCGCAGGTTGCGGTACATGTTCGCCGTCGCGTGGGACAGCAGCATGAAGGCCCAGTCCGGGCGCCAGTAGATGTCCGCTGCGTACGCCTGGCCGGTGGCGTGGTCGGTCTGCGGGCCTGCCGTGCGGCCCAGGTAACCGCGGAACGACTGGTACATCGCGCCGTTGACCTGCTTGGCCCACTTCGCGCCGGGGCGCCCTGCCTCAGCCGCCGCGACGATGTAGACCCGGCTGTCCTTCACCTTCTTGTAGAAGCCCTCCAGGGCCCGCTTCGAGGTCTCCCACACCCACGCCTCGAGGATCTCGGGCGTCCAGCCGGGCCAGAGCTCCAGGAGCAGGTCCATGCTCGGGGTGGCCACCCAGTAGCCGCCCTCCTCAGCCTCCTCGAACACCAGCGGGGGCAGACCCGGAAGCGCGACCGTGCCCGGGATGGACGCGATGCGCCAGTACCCGGCGAACCGCTTGTCGTAGGCGATGTCCGGTCCCGTGGAGTGGGTGGGCTCCCCGGTCCCGAGGCGGACGTTGGAGAACGCGGGCAGCCAGGCCGCTGTCTTGTCGTACTCCTGGATCCACATCGCGGCGGCCTCTTCGGGGGTGAACTCCTCCAGAGGCTTCTCCCACTTCTGCGGCACCATCGTCGGGATCTGCACCGTGGCCGGGACGACCTCCCGGCCACGGATGGCCTCGCACACGACGTCCTTACGCTTACGACCGCCCGCGAAGTCCTCGGCCGTACGGTTCGGGCTCAGGTAGTACGGGTGCACCTCCGGGTAGTCGTCGCGTCCATGGACGGTGGATAGCGTCCACACCATCAGCGCGTCCAGCAGGATCTCCGGCGTCTCCGGGCCAGCCAGTCCGCCCAAACGCTCCTGCTTGGCCTTCTTGATCCGGTCGTCGTAGGCGGGGATCGCCACCGACAGCCGCGAGTCCCGCGCCTTGTCGTCGGCCAGCCGCAGCGTCATCCAGGCCGTCAGCGCCGCCGGGTACATCTCCGCGATCGGGGAGCCCGCGCCCGGCGTCGACCACGGGTGAACGGCCGGTGACTGCGGCCCCGGCTTCCTGACGTACGCCGTGGCGTCCAGCCCCTTGGCCTCCCGCTCCTGCTCCCGCGCCAGGTGCTGCCGCTCCCGGAACGTCGGCAGCCCCATAGGAGCCAGGGCCTCCTCGTGCACGTACAGCGTCTTGAGCCCGTACGCCTGCATCAGAGCCGGGACGCCGTCCACCGAGGACGGCAGCGGCACGTGTACCGAGCCGCAGTTCGGCAGCAACAGACGGCCGTTGCCCAGTACGCCGAACCGCAGCGCGGACGCGGTCCGCCCGCCGGCCTTCCCCGACAGCACCGCGAACGCCTCGTCGGTCACCGCCGCGACCGGCGCCGGGAACACGACCGCAGGGGCCTCACTCGGCATCGGCGGAACCACCATCTCGGCCCCGCTTTCGGGGGTGGTTCCGCTCTCTTCTTTAAAGAGCACGAGCTCAGGGGTGGTCCCGGTGGTCCCGGTGGTCCCGGTGCAGGTCAGAGGCTCAGAATCTGGGACCACCCCCCCCGTTTCAGGGTGGTCCCGGGGGGTGGTCCCACCCGGGAACTCCGAACCGCGACCACCCTGCGGGCTGTCTTCCGGCTCGTTCTCGGGGGCGAAGTTCTCGGCGGCCTTCGCGGTGTTGAAGCAGTGCATCCGGATACCCAGGCCCTGGTCCTGGAGCGAGCGCGGGAGCTTCCGCTGCGCGTGCTTTCCGGTGCCCCGGATGTGCACGCCCAGCTCGTCCAGGTGCCGCAGCGCCGCCGTGACGTTGTCGATCCCGGCTTCGGTGGCGGTCTGCCGCACCACGGGGTCGATCACCCACCACTGGCCCTTTGCGGAGTCGGTGAACCCGCGCAGACGACGGAACCCTTCCTCTGCAGCGGACGGCAGCTTGTCGATGTCGGGGAAGGCCGACGCCTCGATGCGCAGTGCGTCCAGCGCGTTCCACAGCCGCTCGGAGTCAGGGATGTTCGCCTCGGCGCTGACCTCGATGGCTTCGGCCAGCCGTGCGGCGGCCTCGACCTCCGCAACCGCGCCCAGGCCCGGGATGCCGATGGCCGTACCGAGCATGTGCGCGCCGACGACCCACGCCATGTGCAGCTCCGCGATCGTCGCGGCGATGCCACCCTGTGCCGGGCGGTACTTTGCGCAGAGCTCCAGGTGCAGCTTGCGGAGCTGGGCAAGGTTCGGGGCCCGGTACATGCCGAGCTTCACCGCCCATTCGACGGGCCACCCGCCGTGATCCCGGGCGAGCCGCTTGAGCCGCTTACTGATGTGCTCCGCGCCCGGGTGGCCTTCCTCGGCAGGGGCGCCTTCGGAGTCGACCATCTTGTTCGGGAAGAACGGCGCCTTGAACTCCTGCAGCCGGCTCGCGAGGTCTTCCGTCTGGCCCTCGAACTTGAGCGGCTCGTTCGAGCTGGAGAGGATCACGGAGTGCCAGAAGCCGTCCGACTCGCGGGGGCTGCCATCGGCGGTGCCCATCGCGCGGATCGCGCCCGCGACCATCTGCGAGATCTCGCGCGACGACTCCTTGATGGTCCGGCCGCTGGAGCTGTGCTCGTCCAGGGCGAGCGGCAGGTAGCCGCGGAGCCGCAAGTTCTGGGTGATGCCCTGCTTCGAGCTGTTCCAGGTCATCCAGAGGGACTGCCGCCGGGGCTTGATGTCCCCGTAGCAGCCTGCGCAGATGGTCAGGATCGTGGACTTGCCCTGCTGGCCGGGACCGTGCACGGACACCATGTGCGCGAGCATGTCGAGGCTGTCGAGCACGGGGCCGGCGAAGTACGCGCCCGAGACCAGAGCGGACTTGCCGTCCATGCTCATCCACGCGCCGATCTCGTCCCACGCCTCGCGGGCGGCCTTCTCCTCACCGCGAAGCACGCGGTAGCCGAGGGTCTGCGCGTCGGCGTCCGGGAAGACCAGGTCACCGTTGTCGTCGTAGTACGTCCGGGCCGAGGTGACCGGCGCCTTGTCGCCTTCCTCGCGGATCAGCCGCGCGAACGAATGCCGCTCGTCATTGCCGGTCGGCCGGCGCATCCCCATCTTCGCCGCCCACGTACCGCGGTCCAGCTCGTCCTCGGTGAGGATGCGGCCCCGCCGCTGACGCTTGCCGACTGCCAGGTACTCGGTACGGATGTCCTCACCGTCGTCGGTGAGATGCACGATCTGCGCCGTGATCTTCGGCACCTGACCGATCGGGAGCGCGGGGCCGTCCTTGTCCTGCCGGTGCAGGATCATCCGGGTCGACTCGTTGTAGTACCAACCGCGCTTCATACCCGCGATCGGACGGCAACCTGCCGGGATCCCGTCCCGCTCCAAGTTGCTGACAGAGCCGCCCTGGCGGGGGATCTCTGCCGTCTTCTGGTGTGACACGTGCGCCCTTCTGGGCCACCGCCGGAGTGATCGTCAGGTGGGGGAGGAGAAATCTCCCCGCCTCTGCCTTACACTCGGCAATGACTGCTAGGTCAACGCGAACCCGCTTTCCGGACTTCGACCCTTTGAGGCTTCGACCCCTCAAAGGATCCGGATGCGGGTTTTCGCGCGTTTACGGATCTTGCTTTTGGTCTGTGCAGCTTACGCGGCGTAGCGGACACCCCTACTGCTGGTAGGGACACCACTCGGTTCAGTCGGCGTTCGGCGCCCTGCCCACCAGGCCGGACAGCAACTCAACGATCTGGGCCTGGTTCCGGTCGATCTTCTGGTGAAGTTCGGTGAAGCTCTCGCCGGTCTCCTCGATGAAGCGGTCGAGCTTGCCTTCGACGTCCATCAGCCGGTTGTCCATGGCGGCGATGTCGCCGCGCACGATCTGGAGCGCGTTTTCGTAGCGGCGGGTCAGCGCGGCGATCTCGCCCTGCGCGATCGGGTCTTCGGGCATGTCGTCCTCGTTTCGGTATCGGTCCAGTCTGCCGTCCAGACCGGTCACTGTTGCTCCTGGGGAGTAACGGGTGCTACGGGCCACTGGGCGGATTCGTCACGCCGTAGCTCTGTCACCAGCTCCACCCGATCGGCCGGGATCACGCGCACGGTGACGTCCACGGGGCGCCCGAGGGTGGGGGACATGCCGACCAGGACCAGTTCGAGCACGGTCGATTCCGGGCTGATGTCCAGTAGGCCAGCCTCTTCATCACTCGGTGTTCGAGCACGAGCGTGCTCGGTCCACTCGATCGGGCCGTGCCCCGCTTCCTCAAGGCGGTCGATGTAGCCGCCGGGGCCTGTGTCAGCGTCGGCGGCCCGTGGCGCGTCGCGCACAGCTTCGGGGCTCAGCCAGGTGTCAACGATTTGGAAGCGTGGTTCATCTGCCGGTGATGTCACCCGGCGACGTCGTAGGACAGCGATCCCCGGTTCGATGCCTAGGAGCGACGCGACGCGCTCTGGGACGGGTTCGTATGACCGGACCGCTCTGCCGTGGACGATCCAAGGTTCCCCCGCGTGGGACGCGGCCGGGAAGACGTAGCCCCTTGCGGGGTCGCGCATGACGGTCTGCCCGCGTCCGATCCGGCGGCGCTGTATGCGCCAGTCCAGGACTCGGATGCCGGCCTTCTTCACGACCCTGATCAGCCCCTCGCGCTCCAGGACACCGAGCGCGGAGCTGATTACGCCGCGCCCGACGCCATAGATCTCGGTGAGTTGCGCGTACGTCGGCAACTTCCCGCCGATGGCGTACTCACCTGCGTGGATGCGCGCTCGCAGGTCATCAGCGACCTGCTCATACCGGGGCATGTGCCCTCCCTTCGTTAGTACTGGAGTGATCCTCTCATGGAAAACAGTACCGGTACTGTTTGACATCCCACCAGTGGGGGAGCACTATCAGTACCGGTACAGCTTTCATTAACGGGAGCAGTACTGTCCTGTGCACGAAACGGTCCCGGACCAGCGCGCGAACGCCGGAAGCCGGGACCTGAGACCGAACCCGACTGAAGCTGACAGAAGGGGCCGATCCTGTGATGGATCGTATCGACGTACGTAGTACGAAGCCGCAGGCAGTGCGGCTCTCCGCAGAAGCCGCGGACCGCCTTGACCGGCTGTTCCGCCTCTACAACATCCGTCTTCTCGGCTTCGCCTCGACGCGTGTCCGCAACCGCGACATCGCCGCTGCCGAGGACATCGTCTCGGAGACATGGCTTCGCGCCGCTGTCTCCCTCTCCCAGCTCAAGGCCGCCGACGCTCAGGCGTACGGCTGGCTCTGCGCCATCGCGTTCCGGGCCGCCGTCGACTACTACCGGCCCCGCCGCGCTCTCCCAGACGAACCGCGACTCGTCCGGCAACAAGTCCGGGAAGCGGTGACCGTCGTGGCTCTCTTCCGCCGCAGCGAGAAGGCCGCCGACGACTTCGCGCGTACCGGCCGCCTCCTGGAGGGCCTGGAAGCGGCGTATGCCGCGCGGACCGGCTCCCCGACTGCTGATCTCCCGCTCACCGACTTCGAGGACGTCGTCATCGAGGGCGCGATGCCGCTTGCGGGCGAGACGTACCCGCCCGCCGGCCACACCTATCCGAGGAAGGGCTGACCCATGGCGAACACCCGCCGCCTCGACCGCGAGATCGCGGCCGTGAAGCGCAAGTTGGAGCGAGTCCGCTCCAAGGACTCCAGTGCCCTCCCCGTGGGAGACCAGGCCAAGCTCGCCGGACTCACGGGAGTGGTGTTTGCCAAGGCCACCCGCCTCAAGTCGTCGCCCATGGCTGAGCGCGGTGCCGCACGGATCTGGCGCGGTGCCGAGGAGCGGTTCGCCGCCGACCTCCGGGTCCTGGAGAGCGAGCGTCAGCAGCTCATCGACCAGGAGGCCGCTGCCCGCCGCGCGAAGAAGTCGTCGGGGTGGTGGTGACCGTGCGGAACCTGATCGCCCTCCTGCCGAATCGGTGACCTGTCCGCCTTCCGTGGTGACGTCATGGAGCCGTGAGCCCATGACGTCACCACGCCCCGAAAGGACCTGATCGTGAAGTTCAAGACCACCACCGAGTACCGCACCGAGCCCCGTGAGATCACCGTGGACGGCAAGACCCACACC
>NZ_JBHWWF010000084.1:0-8888 GCF_042736455.1 Streptomyces sp. NPDC060064 | reverse complement strand
GGCTTGATTTTTCAAGCCCGTCCGGCGATTGAGGAGCGGGGTCCGGGGCGGAGCCCCGGGTGGGGGAAGCCCGGCTACTGGTCCGACGAGAACCGCACCGATGACGGCGGGAGCACCGCCTCGCACCACACCCTCGCGCCGTCGCGGAGCTCGTTGTCCGCGCCCACCGACGCGCCGTCGCCGATCACCACGCCCGACAGGACCGTGCGGGGTCCGATTCTCGCGCCCGCGCCGATCAAGGAGGCGGAGATCTCCGCGCCCTCCTCCACCACCGCGCCCTCCAGGATCGCGCTGCCGTCGATACGGGCGCCGCCGCCGATCCGGGCGCCACGGCCGACCACCGTGCCGCCCGTCAGCTTCGCGTCGGGTGCCACGGTCGCCGACGGCAGTACCAGGCGGTCGCCGCAGCGGCCCGGGACCGCCGGGGACGGGGCACGGCCCATGACCAGGTCGGCCGAGCCGCGGACGAAGGCCTGCGGGGTGCCGAGATCCAGCCAGTACGTGGAGTCGACCATGCCCTGGAGGTGGGCTCCGGAAGACAGCAGGTCCGGGAAGGTCTCACGTTCGACCGAGACCGGACGGCCCGTCGGGATGGTGTCGATGACCGAGCGACGGAAGACGTACGCGCCCGCGTTGATCTGGTCGGTGACGATCTCCTCGGGCGTCTGCGGCTTCTCCAGGAAGGCCGTGACGCGACCGGAAGCGTCCGTCGGGACCAGACCGAACGCCCGCGGATCCTCGACCCTTGTGAGGTGGAGCGAGACGTCCGCGCCGGACGACTGGTGCGTGGCGACGAGCGCCTCGATGTCCAGGCCCGTCAGGATGTCGCCGTTGAAGATCAGGACCGGGTCCTCGGGGCCCGAGTGCAGCCGCGACGCGACATTGCGGATCGCCCCGCCCGTGCCGAGCGGCTCCTCCTCGGTGACGTACTCCAGGTGGAGGCCGAGCGAGGAGCCGTCGCCGAAGTACGGCTCGAAGACCTCGGCCAGGTACGACGTGGCCAGCACGATGTGCTCGACCCCCGCCGCCCGCGCCCGCGCCAGCTGATGCGTCAGGAACGGGACGCCCGCCGCCGGAACCATCGGCTTCGGCGTGTTGACGGTGAGCGGACGCAGCCGGGTGCCCTTGCCGCCGACCAGGAGGATCGCTTCTGTCACCTTGTCGTCTCTGCTTCCTGCTGGGGCCGGCATGCTCACTCGTTCGAGACCGGCAGTGTATGCAGTTCGTCGGTGCTTTCCCCGTCAGGTCCGGCCCTGCAGCGTGGCCGAGGAAGTCCGGGCCGTGCCGAGCCTGGCGTAGAGATGACTTCCCGGACATTCCGTGAAGAATCCGTCCCGGTGCCCGGAGATGGCGTTGAAACTGACGTTCTTGCCCTTCTCGTACTTGCCGCTCCCTCCTGACGTCAGCACCGACTTGCCGCGGGGGTCGATTCCGTACAGTCCGAGCTTCCAGGCGGTCAGCTGCGCGATGGCGTCCACCGCGACCGCGGGCGGGGTGGACAGACTGTATGTGCCGAGCACGGCGATACCCATGCTGTTCGTGTTGAATCCCAGGGTGTGCGCGCCGAGGACCGGTTTGGCCACGCCTCCCGCGCGCCCTTCGTAGATGTTTCCGCACTTGTCGACGGCGAAGTTGTAGCCGAAGTCGCGCCAGCCACTGCTCACTACGTGGTAGCGGTAGATACTGCGCAGGACGGAGGGCGCCTGCTCGCAGGTATAGCTGTTACCGGTGGCGGTGTGGTGCACGAAGGCGACCTTCACGGAATCGGTGTAGACGAAGCCCGGTTCGCGCAGCGACTCGCTCGCACCCCACCCCTTGCGCGTAATGATGCGCGGGCGCGGTCCGATGAAAGGACTCAACTCCACGGCGCCGACCGCCCCGGCCGCTGTCGCGTCCTCTTCGGCCTGCGCCACGGCCTGCGCTTCCGTATCCGCCACGGAAAGCGCCGGGAGCACATCCTCGTCCTCCGCCGACGTCGGCTCGTCGTCGGCCCGCTCCGCCTCGTCCGCCCGCTCCGCCTCGTCCGCCGGCGGCGGCGCCTGGCCGGCTGCCGACTCCTCGCCGGGGTCGACGAGTTCGAGGCTCAAACCTTCGGGCAGCGGCCATGGATCCGCCGCCTCCGCGCGTACGCGTACCTCGACGCCGTCCGACGCCCCGACCCAGAGCGGGGCCGTTGCGCCGCGGGCCCTCCCCCATTCGCTCTCCCGGGTGCCGGGATCGGCGCGATGCTCGGCGTTGTGGGTCTCCACGCCCTGCCAGCCGGACCACGCGCCGGAGCCGACGGCCCTGGTGCGGACCTGGACGGTGCCGTGCAGTTCGGCGTTCACGTCGTCCCAGACGACGCCGAGCAGGGAGAACGGTCTGACCTCACGTTTGGTCAGACCCTGTTCCGCCGCGGGCCCGAGGGACCGCTCCGATGCCGTCGCCCCGATGGCTGCGAGCGGCAGGGACTGGGTGGAGCCGGGCACATCGGGCGCCCGGGTCGCCACGGCGGCAGCGCCGGCGGGCAGCGAGAGCGGGAGTACGAGCGCGGCGGTGCACGCGATGCCGATCGAAAAAGCTAGGAATCCACGCATGGGTTCGATCCTGAGCCGGGGCTGCCGACTCCGCTTCCCAAGGAACTGACGGCGCAGCGGTCCGACCGGTGTACGCATCACCGGTACGGCGGCCTGTCCAGTCACCGTGCCGCGTACGCTTGCGCGCGTGAACGCCAGCGACCGTACCCCCGCCGACCTGCTGCGATCCGCGCTCGCCGCGGACCCGGCGCGCCCCTTGGTCACCTTCTACGACGACGCCACCGGTGAGCGCGTCGAATTGTCCGTGGCCACCTTCGCCAATTGGGTGGCCAAAACGGCGAATCTGCTCCAGGGCGATCTTGCCGCCGCGCCCGGCGACCGGCTCGCGCTGCTGCTTCCCGCGCACTGGCAGAGCGCGGTCTGGCTGCTCGCCTGCTCCTCGGTCGGGGTGACCGTCGAGGTGGGCGGCGACCCGGCGGACGCCGATCTCGTCGTCAGCGGACCGGACACGCTGGAGGCGGCGCTGGCCTGTTCCGGGGAGCGGGTCGCTCTCGCGCTGCGGCCGCTGGGGGGCCGTTTCCCGCAGCCGCCGGCGGGCTTCGCCGACTACGCGGTTGAGGTGCCGGGGCAGGGCGACCGTTTCGCTCCGTACGCGCCGGTGGACCCGGCCGCGCCCGCGCTCGCCGTCGGCGGCTTGGAGCTGACGGGCGTACAGCTGGTCGAGCGGGCCCGCGCGGACGCGGCCGACTTGGGACTTTCGCCCGGCTCGCGACTGCTGACGGGACGCGCGTACGACTCCTGGGAGGGGCTGTCGGCCGGGCTGTTCGCGCCGCTCGCGGCCGGCGGGTCGGTGGTGCTGTGCCGCCATCTCGGCGAGCTGTCCCAAGAGGGCCTCGAGAAGCGGATCGAGAGCGAGCGCGTCACCAACACCGCCGTATGACAAGCCTCTGAAGTCCACTCGTGTGGCGCACACACGGGCCGAGCCCCCGGGCCTCAGCGTCAACTCCGGTACATGATCGGCGATACCCGTGCTTAAAAAGACAACCAAGCGTGAGGTTCGGCCGTCTAGTCCTGCGATCGGCGACCCAGCGCGCCGCCGACGCCGTGAAGGATGGACGCAGACGTGACGGAGAGTGCTGGCACGCCCGCCGAACCGGACAGGCCGGCCGACGACGAGCCGGCCGCGGGAACGCCCGGGCAGGAGGCGGACGAGGTCCCGAAGGGCGAAACCGGTGCGGCCGGCGCGCCGCAGGACGAGGCCTCCGCCACGGTGTCCGCCGCCGACGGACAGACGTCCGACACCGACGGACAGACATCCGGCGGCACCGACGGCACCGACGGCACCGACGGCACGACCGAAGGCGCCCCTGCTGAAACCGCCAACCACAAGCGCCACTGGCTGCGTTGGACCGCCCTCGGCACCTCCGTCGTCGTGCTCGCCGCGGCCGGCGTCGGCTGGTGGTTCTACCGCAAGCTCGACGCCAACATCACCACGGACAGCACCGCCGCCGCCGAGCTCGAGTCATACGAGAAGGAGCGCCCGGCGTCCCTCGCGCACAACGCGCAGAACATCCTGCTGCTCGGCTCGGACACCCGCTCCGGCGAGGGCAACAGCAAGTACGGCCGCGACGACGGCGGCAGCCAGCGCTCCGACACCACGATCCTGCTGCATATCGCCGCGGACCGGCAGAGCGCGACGGCGATGTCCGTCCCGCGCGACCTGATGGTGACCATCCCGAGCTGCCACAAGCCCGACGGGACCCGCACGAAAGAGCAGTTCTCGCAGTTCAACTGGGCCTTCGAGTTCGGCGGTACGGCCTGCACGATCCGTACCGTCGAGGGCTTCACCGGTATCCGCATCGACCACCACATGGTGGTCGACTTCAGCGGCTTCAAGGACATGGTCAACGCCGTGCACGGGGTCGAGGTCTGCCTCAAGGATCCGATCAACGACGCCGACGCGCACCTCAGGCTTCGCGCGGGCAAGCAGTTGCTCAACGGCGAGCAGGCCCTCGGTTTCGTACGGGCCCGCAAGTCCATCGGCAACGGCAGCGACACCGAACGCATGGACCGCCAGCAGCAGTTCCTCGGTGCGCTGGTCAAGAAGGTACAGAGCAACGGCGTACTGCTGAATCCGATCCGGCTCTACCCGGTACTGGACGCGGCGACCAAGTCGCTGACCACCGATCCGGGTCTTGACTCGCTCAAGGATCTGTACGACCTGACCCGCTCGATTCGTAACATTCCGACGGAAAAGGTGCAGTTCCTGACAGTTCCGCGGCAGCCGTACAGCGCCGACCCGAACCGCGACGAGCTCATCGAGTCCGAGGCCGCCCAGCTCTTCAAGCGGCTGCGGGAGGACACGCCCGTCACGGTCGTCTCCGGGGGCAAGGGGAAGTCCGGGGACGACGGCAAGAGCGAGGAATCCGAAAAGGCGTCGCAGCGGCCCACGGCCGGGACCGACGAGAAGCCCGACAACAGCGCAGCCGGGGGCCCGACACCGACGCCGACTTTCTCCGGCAGGAATGCCGCTGTGGGCATGTGTGAGTAAAGCGATGACCAAGCCGGAGTCGGCAGTCCATGACGATTGGGCGGAATGCCCGCTTGTAAGGGGCGTGGAATTTGTCACGAGCGTCGCTCGACGCTGAACTGGGCGGATAGTGTGACGCGACCTGGTGCTACCGACCCTGGGTCGTGCACCTGCTGGATCGAAAGACCGAGCGCCCTTCGGGGGAGGCGCCTCGCGTGGCACCGACGGAGGACTCAAGCAACCGTGGATGCGCAAAGCCGTGGGCGGGACGAGATCGACCCCGCCGACCAGTGGGTACTCAACCCGCAGACCGGCAATTACGAACTGCGACTGGATCAATCCGGACCGCAGTCATCGGCCGCGAGAACCACGGCTCCCAGGACCCCGGCCCCGCGAAGTTCGACGCGCCGCAGTCCCGTCGCGCCGGGCGAGACGCCGGGCAGGGAGGTTCCGGGCCGCGAGACGCCGGGCGGGGATGTTCCGGGCCGCGAGGCACCGGGCCGTCAGGTCCCGGGCCAGCGCTCGCGCCGCGCGGGCAACGCCTCCGGCGGTACGACACCGCCCACGGCGGGCCGGCGCAAGCGCAAGCAGCCCAAGTCGCGCAAGAAGAAGGCGCTGCTGTGGACGGGCGGCGTGATGGCCTTCATCGTCGTCGCCGGCTCCGTCGGTGCGTACCTCGTCTACCAGCACTTCGACTCGAACCTGAACACGGTCGACGTCGCGGGCGCGGGCAGCGGCGGCTTCAAGAAGGACCAGGCCGTCAACATCCTGGTGATCGGCACGGACAAGCGGTCCGGCAAGGGCAATGACGGCTACGGCGACAAGAACAGCGTCGGCCACGCCGACACCTCGATCCTCTTCCATGTCTCCAAGGACCGGACCAACGCGACCGCGCTGTCCATCCCGCGTGACCTGATCACCGACATCCCGGACTGCGAGACCAAGACCGCGGACGGCACCAAGGTCATAGGCGGTACGCGCAAGACCCGGTTCAACGAGAGCCTCGGCCAGGAGGGCCGCGACCCCGGCTGCACCATGCGTACGGTCAAGGAGCTCACCGGGCTGACCGTCGACCACTTCATGATGGCCGACTTCAACGCGGTGAAGTCGATGACGACAGCCGTCGGTGGCGTCGAGGTCTGTCTCGCCAAGGACATCCATGACAAGGACTCCAAGCTCAACCTGCCGGCGGGCAAGCACGTCCTCGAAGGTGAGCAGGCGCTTGCCTTCGTCCGCACGCGTCACTCGGTGGGCTTCGGCGGCGACCTGAGCCGGATCGAGATCCAGCAGCAGTTCCTGAGCTCGCTGATCCGGAAGATGAAGTCCAGCGACACCCTCTCCAGCCCCACCAAGATGTGGGACCTGGCCGAGGCCGCCACCAAGGCACTCACGGTCGACAGCGGGATAGGAAAGATCTCGAGGCTCCGGGATCTCGGTATGGAGCTCTCGAAGGTGAATCCGAAGAACATCACGTTCGCCACCGTGCCGGTGGTCGACAACACCGACGGCGCGACCGTGCTGCTCAACGAGGCCAAGGCCAAGCCGCTGTTCGCGATGATGCAGAACGACACCTCGCTCACCGAGGTGAAGCAGAAGGAGCAGGACGCCAAGAACAAGCAGCAGACCCTGCTCAAGGGGGCAAGGACGGCCGCCTCCGAGGTACGGGTCGCGGTCTTCAACGGCAGCGAGACGCAGGGTGCGGCACTGGCGACCCTCACCTGGCTGCAGAACGAGGAAGGCGTACTGAAGTCGAGCAATGAGGGCAACGCCCCGCAGAAGCTCGCCAGGACGACGCTGACGTACGCACCGAACCAGGCCGCCCAGGCCCGCAAGCTCGCGGACCTGATGGGTCTGCCGGCCGCGGCTCTGAAGCCGGGCACGAAGGACGCCGTGGGGCGTGAGGCGATGACGCTGACCCTCGGCGCGGATTACAAGGGCGCAGGGGTGCCCATCACCGGACCGGCCAAGGCGCCGGAGGGTGTGCAGAAGGTCGAAGCAGACAAACAGGTATGTGCCAAATGACGCCGGAACACCGGGTCATGGGGCGAGCCTGAACGACAGGGGGGACCCGGGGTGGGACAGAACAGGGTGCGGGGGGAGGGGACGCGGGATCGCGTCCGGCAGGCCCGTGAGCTGGGATGGGACGACAGCCTGTACGGCGAGGGGGGCGAGGCTCCCAAGGGCCGCACAGGCACGATCGGTCGCCAGGACCGGCATGACCGGCCGGCCGGCGACGACACCGCGACAGCGGAGGACGGCGGCGGTGGCACTGAGAGCGGCCACCGGCGCGGTGGCCCGAGACGGCGCGGAAAGGGCGGCAAGCGCCGGATACTGCGCTGGGTCGCGGCCGTGGTGTCGCTGCTGATACTCGGCACGGCCGGGGCCGGTTATCTGTACTACGAGCACCTCAACAGCAAGCTCAAGAAGGACGACCTGAACCTCGGCGGCAAGATGCGCGAGCACCAGGCCAACGCCGCGGGTCAGACGCCGCTGAACATCCTGCTGATCGGCTCGGACGCGCGGAACTCCAAGAAGAACCAGGAGCTCGGCGGCGCCAAGGAGACGTTCAACGGCGTGCCGCTGGCGGACGTACAGATGCTGGTGCACGTCTCGGCCGACCGCAGCAACATTTCAGTGATCAGCATGCCGCGCGACACCATGCTGAAGATCCCGGAGTGCAAGGACCCCGACACCGGCAAGACGTACCGCGCCACCACAGAGGCGCCGACCAACGAGTCACTGGGCCGTGGCGGCCCCGGCTGCACGGTGGCCACCTGGTACGAGCTCACGGGCATCACCATCGACCACTTCATGATGATCGACTTCGCGGGTGTGGTCTCCATGGCCGACGCCATCGGCGGCGTCCCGGTCTGCGTCGAGAAGAACGTCTACTCGCGCAACAAGAAGGGCCAGGGCTCCGGCCTCAAGCTGGAGGCGGGCACACACCCGGTCAAGGGCGAGCAGGCCCTGCAATGGCTGCGTACGCGCTACGGCTTCGACGACGGTACCGACCTCGCCCGCACACGCGCGCAGCACATGTACATGAACTCGATGGTCCGGGAGCTGCGCAAGAACACCAAGCTCACCGACCCGGCCAAGCTGCGCAACCTCGCCGAGGCCGCCATCGACGCGCTCACCGTCGACAAGGGCATCAACACCGTCAAGGACCTGTACGACCTGGGCGAGGAGCTCAAGAGCGTTCCCACCGGCCGGATCACCATGACCACGATGCCGAACTTCTACTCCACGCGCCACGAGGGGAAGGTCGAGCCCCAGCCCGGCGACGCCGAGCAGCTGTTCCGGCTGGTCCGCGAGGACATTCCGCTGGACGGCAAGGCCCCGAAGAAGCGGCCGACCACCACCCCGGCCGTGTCCAAGGACCCGGCGGCGGCGCCCGGTGAGATCGCGGTGATGGTGCAGAACGGCACCGGGGGCGACGGACAGATAGCCGAGAAGCGCCGTGCGACGGCGGTCGCCGGGATCCTGACCGGCAAGGGGTACGCCCTGGCCAAGGCCGACAGCACGACCAATCCGCAGAAGAAAACGATCATCCGCTTCTCCAACGCCGAGCTGGAGGGCGATGCGCAGGCGGTCGCCAAGTCCCTCGGGATTCCGCTGACTTCGGTGAAGAAGTCGACCGAGGTCAGCGGCATCACCCTGACCGTCGGCGCGGACTGGCGTCAGGGCGATGCCTACCCGAAGTCCACGGCGCAGCAGGACAACAAGACGCCGACGACGGCGAAGCCCCTGAACGGCGAGGACAAGACGGCGTGCATGCCGGTGCAGCCCGGCTTCACCTGGTAGGTCGTACGCAGGAAGGGCCCCGGGCACGCATCGCGCTG
>NZ_JBHWWF010000083.1:0-8917 GCF_042736455.1 Streptomyces sp. NPDC060064 | reverse complement strand
GAACCGAACTCAGCGGCAAGCACAAGGCATCGAACAAGATCCACGCCGCACTGCGGGCTCCAGTCGAACGCACCATCGCGAGAATCAAGCACTGGCGGATCCTCCGCCATGCCCGCATCAGCCCGAACAAACTGTCGTCAGTCTCCGCAGCCCTCCTCACCCTCATGATCTACACGTGAAAAAGGCTCCTGGCATAGCTGACCGCGATGTCCCTCTCTGTCAAAGCATCTCAATCCGCCACGCATGGAATCGCTCGATGCTGACCGTCACGGCGCATTCACGGCACGGAAGCCGTCAGTGGCGATCCCTCCTGCTCGCCGTCGGCGACGTTGCCACTGCGGAATGCGCGCCGTGCGTGCCTGGTTTCGTCCCGCCCGATCTCACAATGAGTATTATGAGCCAAAGTGTAACCCTTATCGCACGCATTCCCGGAGAAGGCACACCGTACCCTTCACCGGTGTGCATTTTGGGTGGCTACCCTCTCGCGATTCTCCACCCGGGAGCGTTCCATTTGTCCACCACTTAGCCTAACTCATTCCCCCATGAGTACTAATGGGGGACCTTTGAGCAGGCGATGAGACTGGAAGTGGTCTCCGCTTGATATGCTGGCCGTGCTTCTCCTGATGCGATCCTCGCGGCCTGTCCCACGGAACATGACCAACAGGGAAGCTAGACAGTCATCTGTCTTCTACCGCCATCTCGCGGACGCAAAGAGTCGAAGCGTAGGCGCCAAGAGAGACCCCAGCCTAGAGACCAGCCGCCATGGGTCGCAATTTAGAATGAGAAAGGAATATCGATGAAGAAGACCCTCTGCGGCTATGCCGCCGCTGCCGCAGCCATCGGAACCCTCGTTTCCGCGAACCCAGCGCATGCCGACGTGTTTTCGATGACGGTGAACTTCACAAACCACACCGCCTGCACTCTCACCATCCGGGGAGCGGAGGGAAACTTTGTATTCAGGGAGCAGCCGGACATCTCAATCGGTGTTGGCGAAACCTCCCACTATATCCTAACGTTCACCAACTTCATTTCTGGTATTGGCGGTAATCGCCACCAAGATATCTCCTACGAGGCGGTCAACTGCAAAGATGACTCGCTCAACAGGCGAGGGATCGGGCTTTCCATCAGGGGGACAAGGGGTGTATTTTCATATAACTTCAATGATTCGTCTCCGGGATTTGCCTTTGATTGCCCCCGAGGCACCTCATGCCCTATCCCGAAAAATGAAACGCTTTCCGCCCAGGCTTGGGAAGCAGCACGTTGATGAACAGGCGCTTGCGGCACCCACCTGGTTTGCCGGGGCGGGCGAAGTTCGTCAGTCGCTGGTGGGAGAACTTCCAGTTCAGCGGAGGAAAAACAGTGAGAGGAAAGGTCTGGCGTGTGGCTGCGTCTGCAGCACTGGCTGACGTATTGCTGTTCCCTGCGGTAGCACAAGCCGACACGGTGCGTGCGGTGGACGTGATCATCAGCAATCACACTTCGTGTACGCTGCTGGCTGATGACTGGATGACGTCCGGCGCGTTTTTGCCTGAAGGACGTTATTTCAGATTCTATCCGAGTAATTGGACTAACCGGCCGAACCCGCGCGTCGAGGCGGGTCGCTCCGACCTGATCAGCACAGAGGGCAAGGCAGGAACTTCGGGGTCGGTGACCTACGAGACGGTGGAGTGTAAGGATTCCACGCTCAATGAAAAGCTGATCACGTTTAAGTGGAATAGTAACCGGCAGTTGTCGGAGAATACATACACGTTCGACACCTCTGCCTCTTTTCTCGGGAGTTTCAGCGGTCCTGGTCAGGGAGATAAGGCAGTCGTTAAGGCAGAGATCAATGAGGCGTGACTCGCGGCGGGTATGTTGCGAGCGGCGGACAGCAGATGGAAAGCCGCAACCTACTGGTACGGCTATGCGAACTCCCAGGTGAATTCAGCAGCGAGGCGGGCGTAGGTGTGCCGCGGGTGGCGTCGTATGCCCGCCGTGCGCCAGTCGCTGCTGGTCCTGGCGCATCTGCGAGTGCCCCGGCTCTCGGTACCGCGTGCTTAGCTCGCGGGCGAAGAAGCGCAGGGGCGAGGTGGACAGATTGATGCGCTCGCTCAAACCTAGGGTCAACTGCTGAGCTGACAAGGGTTGTCAGGGTGCGTGTGCTCTAGCCTGGCAGTGCTGCCCGTCAACCGCTCGCACTCCAAGCTCCGGGCGGTCGTCGCATGGGCCGTGGCCGCCCTGACTTCTGCGCAAGCCGGCTGCTCCACCACCCGCATCACCAGCCTCGTCCTGGCCAGCCGCGCCCTCTCAACGCGAAGTTGGAAGGGGCTCAGTCTGTGGGCCTCGGGCTGCTGTGCTGCCCGAGGCCCACAGGCGGCTGGGTTACGAGGTGCCGAGGGCGGTACGCAGGGTGGCGATGGTCTGTGTGAGGGCGGCCTCGGCGGCGCGCGTCTCGCGCAAGGCATTCAGCATCACGAAGTCGTGGATGATGCCCTGGTAGCGCACCGCCGTTACGGGGACGCCGGCTGCGCGGAGCTTGTTGGCGTATGCCTCGCCTTCGTCGCGCAGCACGTTCGCTTCGGCGGTGATGACCAGGGCCGGGGGCAGGCCGGCAAGTTGGTCGGTGGTGGCGCGCAGCGGCGAGGCCGTTATTTCGGCGCGCTGGTTTTCGTCGGTGGTGTATTGGTCCGAGAACCACTGCATGCCGTCGCGGCGCAGGAAGTAGCCGGTGGCAAACTGCTGGTATGAGGGGTCTTCGAATTTAGTGGGGGTGGGCCTCCCGTCGGCTCCGCCGGGTGGTTGCACAGCGTGAGCGCAGGCGCTGGTTCGCTCGGTTCCGGAAGCCGAAGGCGTTGCGCACTTCGAGCTTGATGAGGCGGTTGTTGCCCTCGGAGGCGGCGTTGGTGATGCCGGTGGTCAGGTAGGTCTCGATGCCGTCCCACCACTGCTCGACGGTCTCGGCGAGGGTGACGAGTTCGGGCAGGTGGGCGTGGCCGGCGACGTGGGCGAAGAAGCGGTAGCGGGTAGCGGAGATCGCGGAGTGGCCGGGGGGTGACATGAGCGCGGGTGACGGCCAGGTGAAGGAGGTCGCGCAGGAGTTCCTTGCCTTGCCAGGCCGCGTAGATCTGCTTCCCGTAGGTGCCCATGTGCTCCAACTCGACTTTGAGGAGCTTGCGTTGCTCGGCGGTGAGGTCTTCCTCGTTGCGGCGCAGCAGTCTGCGGACGGTGTAGATGCTGTCGCCCTTGCGGGCCCGGCGGCCGTGCTGCTTCCAGGTGAGGCGTCGGCGCAGGTCGGCGAGGTGGCGCTGGGCAAGCTGGACGATGTGGAAGCAGTCGACGACCACTTTGGCGTGGGGCAGGGCGCGGTGGATCGCGGCGCGGAAGGTGGCGCACAGGTCGATGGCGACGTAGTGGACGGCCTCGCGCCAGGCGGCGGGCTGGGCGCTCAGCCAGTCGGCGACCGAGGCGGCATTACGGCCCTCGGCCTGCCCGAACAGTTCGCGTCCGCCGATCGCATCGACGAAGCCGATGTGCCAGGCGTCCGCCACCAGCTCCCACTTCTCCGTGTCCGGATCTGCTTCCACACCGGCTTGCCCCGCCGGGTCTCGTCGATCCCGATCGCCTCGCACGCTGGCGAGTCGGAGGGCAGGACGTTCGCGGCGTAACCCTCGAAGCAGTGCTGGACGATCGGCCAGGACAGGCCCAGATCCCGGCCGGCCTGCACCACCGTGCGCCCGCCGTCGACCACCGCGGCCCCGGCCGCCTCGCGCAGGGCCGCGGTGGTCCGCATCCGGGCGGGCACCTGAGGTATCGACTCGGTGAACGAGCCGCGCGCGCAGGCCACTTCAGTGCAGTGCCAGCGTGCCTTGCGCCAGCGGATGCCCACCGGGCGCCCGCCACAGGACAGATGCCTCGGAGTGGTGGTGCGGTAGTCCTTCAGCTGGGTGGAGAAGGCCCCGCAGGAGGGGCAGGCGTCGCGTCCCTGTTGATCTCGGTATCGTGAGTGCTCAAGCCCGTGGGTTCATCGTGATCGGTTGCGTAGAGAACAACCATGATCACGAAGACTCGCGGGCTCCTTGCGTCCGGGGCGCCAACACCACAGGCCCATCACGGGCAGTGACCGAACGTCAGGGCGTTACCGTCCCACCCCCACTAAATTCGAAGACCCGGTATACAGGGTCCACTGCCTCATTGGATCGACGACAATCGTACCGGCCGAGTACCCGACACTGTGGAACTCGTCGACGAACTCGTTCATCCACGCGGTGCCCGCTACGGATGACGAGCAACGCCCGATCACCCTAATTCGCGATGAATTGAGTGGATGAATCATCCGCACCACTCGTCTCGCTGCCGGTGCATCACTCAAATTTCGGCGAGCGTAGCATACACCCGGGCCGAATCGTCACCACCTTTGCTGTAGGTCCCCTGGAGAGCAATGGATCTTACATTGAAGGAGTACTTATTGTCGCCCCAATACGGATTATCCCAAGTGAATGTGACCACTCCCCCCTGAATTGCGCTGCTTTTGCATCCAATCGTCACGTAAGTCACAGAGCCTTTTGTCCCCGTGAAGGTTCCATCGCTTTCGGAGGCCAGCAAGTCGTACCCGCCAGGCTCGACAGTAGCATCCGGGTCACGCGTCCAAATTCCGTGAGCTAGGCTTCGCTCTTTGAGGAGAAGGGTGCAGGACGTTGCATTGTGAAAAACGATCCTTACTTCTCGACTTGCGGCCTGGACTGGAGTGGCAGAAATCATTACACAAGCCAATGCCGCGCTGGCTGCCGGCCCCCAGACTCTCACTCTCATTTCCTCTCCTCTTCCTGCCGTGGTGGAACAACTACACCAATGTACCCCGCCGCAGTTCCGCCGACCGTAGGAAACTTCCTACGGTCGGGGGTGTGTAGGAACAGCTACTGGGCCAGATGAGTTCCGATGGCTCGAGCCGCTGAAGGCACGGGGCAGCAACTACGGCGCACCCTGGGGAAACTCGTCAGCAGACCAGACGTGCAGCGGCGGTTGAACGTATGATCACATCGGAATGGCAGATGGTGCAATCCATGCACTCGAAGGTGTCTCTTTGGTCCGTCGATGTGATCCTCGTAAATCACACCTCATGCACGTTCCAGGCTGATGAATGGACGACAGTGGGCTAGTACCGTTACACACCTGGACCTAGCGGTGGTCACACTTAGTGCTGGATTCCTCAAAGGCAGTACACAAATCGGCGGCGTAGTCGTCGGGTGGGAGGGGCGGGTCTGCCCCATATCCATGGTTTGGCGCGGGTGTTGAGCTGGGCTGTTGCCAGCTGTGTGGCTTGGTGGATCTCGGCCGGTCCGGCGAAGGACTGGCCCGCCAGGGCGGCCTTGCGGAAGATGCGCCACCAGCCTTCCTGGAGGTTGAGCCAGCAGGCGCCGACGGGGATGAAGACGTGCCGGATGCGGGGGTGGTCCTCCAGCCAGAGCCGGGTGGAGACACTGTTGTGCGAGGACAGGTTGTCGGTGACCACGTAGATGTCGCCGCTCGGGTTGGCGTCCTCGAGTCTTTGCAGGAACTGCTGGTAGAAGGCGCTGTTGCGGGACGAGGCGGTCATCGTGATCTCATGCCCGTCGGCTATGCGCAGGCCCCCGTAGACCCAGGTCTTCTCCGGCCCGCGGCCGTAATCGAGCTCGTTCTTGATGCGGTGTCCGTCCGGCGACCAGCCCGGCGCCGGCGGGAACGTGCGCGGGATCACGGGTCCGAGCTCGTCGGCGCAGACGACCGTCGCACCGTCGGGCGGGCAGGCGTAGAGACCGATGATCCGCGTCCTTTTCCCTCAAAGTCCGCATCCTTCGAACGGGTCCAGGACCGCGTGCGGCGCCAGCGCACGCCCTCGGCCAGCAGAATCCGGCGCACCTGGGACCGGCCCACTTCGATCCCCATCGCCTGTGCTTGTTGGGCCAGCGCATCCAGCGTCCATTCCGGCGGCCCCGTCTCATCGTCCGCGACGAGTTCCCCGCCGGCCTGCACGGTCAGCCGCCCCGGCGGTGGCCGCTTGACCAGGCCGATGATTCTCGACCGCTCGGTCTCGGTGATCCGCCGCTTGCGCCCCTGGCCGCCCAGATCCTCCAGGCCCTCCAGCCCTGCCCGGTTGAACCGGTGCAGCCAGCACCGCACCGTCTTGGGGCTGCAGGCCACCTCGGCCGCGATCGCCGGCACCTGCATGCCCTGCCAGCTCAACTCGATCATGCGGGCCCGCGTGACCAGATCCCGTGGCGCCTTCCGTGCCCGCGCCAGCCGCCGAACCACCGCCTGCTCATTCCCGTCACCACTCAGCCGTGCCCGTAACACCATGTGCAGCCCGCCCCCGAGTACGCAAACCACCCCGCCACCAGGACATCTACCCAGCCAAAGCGGAATCCAGCATTAGTACTGCAACGGTGTCTACCGTGACTGCTGGCCAGCTCGATCGTTGGTGTGGTTATGGGTGGGGACCTTGCTGATGTTCGTGTGTGGGCGAGTGCGTTGGATGCGGTGCACGGGCGGTTTGTGCACCGGTTCAGCCGGTCGGAGCCGCGGGAGTCGGCGCTGGCCTATATGCGGGGCCTGATTGCTCCGCTTGAGCGCAAGAACGGCTGGATGTGAGCGGTCAGAATTTTCCCCGCGATCTGCATGATCAGCGTCAGGTAATTCCCCACCTTCGCGGTCACGGTTCCCCACCGGGGCGCTGACCGTAGGTGGTGCTGCTGACCATGCTCGAACTGGTCTGATGTTCCCTGTTTCGGGTGGTTTGAGCTGCTGTTGGATCTTCCTTGCGAATCGGTCGGGTTCCCCATGGGCATGCCGGTGCCCGGGTTGAGGGTCCTGTCCTCTCGGAGTCGTCGCGGTCCCTTGACCTGCGAGCCGAGAGGTCAACGGGCACACCGGATGGCAAGGAGAACATTCACCGTGGTCGACATCGTCGAGATCTACGTGCACTGGTACGCGGGCCGGTCCAAGAGTCAGGTGTCCGCCTCGCTGGGGGTGGACCGCAAGACGATCAGGAAGTACCTGGCGCCGGCGGAGGCGGCCGGGATCAGCCCGGGCGGGCCGCCGATGAGCGAGACGGACTGGGCCAAACTACTCAAGAGCTGGTTCCCGGAGCTCGCCAGCCGGAAGCTGAACCAGGTGCGGTGGGGAGAGATCGAACCGCACCGCGATTTCGTCAAGGAGCTGCTGAGGACCACGACGGTCACTACGATCCATCAACGGCTGTGGGACGAAGGCAAGTTGAAGGTGTCGCTGTCGACGTTCCGCCGCTGGGTGTCGGAGAACCTGCCCGACGAGGCGGCCCGCTCCAAGGTCACGGTGCTGCGGGATGACGTCGAGCCGGGCTCGGAGGCCCAGATCGACTATGGCTTCCTGGGGCAGTGGTTCAACCCAACTACCGGTAAGCGGCACCGGATTTGGGCGTTTGTGATGGTGCTGCCCGCCTCGCGGCACATGTTCGTACGCCCCGTGGTGCACATGGATCAGCACTCGTGGACCGTCGCGCACGTGGAAGCCTTCCGCTATTTCGGCGGCGTCCCGCGCCGTTTGGTGCCGGACAACCTCAAGACCGGGGTGGACAAGCCCGACCTCTACGACCCGCAGATCAACAAGTCGTATGCCGAACTCGCCTCGCATTACGGCACGTTGGTGGATCCGGCACGGGCTCTTCATCCGAAGGACAAGCCCAGAGTGGAGCGGCCCATGCCCTATGTTCGGGACTCGCTCTGGAGCGGGCGGACGTTCACCTCGTTGGAGCACATGCAGGCCGAGGCCCTTCTTTGGGGCAGGAACGTCGCTGGTCAGCGGCAGTGCCGGCCGCTGGGCGGGGCCAAGCCGCTAGCGGTGTTCGAGGCGGTGGAGGCCGAGACCCTCCTGCCGCTGCCGCGGGAGTCATTCGTGCTGGCCAAGTGGTCGAAGGCCGCCGTCGGCCCGGACATCCACGTCAAGGTCGGCCGCACCCTTTATTCGGTGCCCTGGAAACTGGTCGGGCGACGCGTCGACGTCCGTTCCACCGCCACGATGGTGCAGATCTTCCACGAGGGTGAGCTCGTCAAGACGCACGCGGCCCTGGAACAGGGCAAGCGCACCGACAGAGGCGACTATCCGCCCGAGAAGATCGCTTTCCAGATGCGGACGCCGATCTGGTGCCGTGGCCAAGCCTCGCAGGTCGGCGACTGCTGTCGGGAAGTGATCGACCAACTTCTGGAGGTCAACGCGCTCTACCGGCTCCGCGCTGCCCAAGGGGTCATCGGGCTGCGGAAGAAGTACGGCGACACGCGACTGGAGGCCGCCTGCAGGAAGGCGATCACGGTTGGTGATCCGTCCTATCGCACGGTCAAGGGCATCCTGGTCGCCGGCACCGAGACCGATCCCGAGCCGGACACCGGCGACGCGGGGGCCGCAGCCTTCCTGCACGGCCCCGAGGGACTGTTCGCCGCCGACATTCCCGCCCAAAGGCCAGTCGAACTCCACGACGACCAGGGCCACGGCGACGCCGAGGAGGCCACGCGATGAGCGTGATGACCACCGCCCTGCGCGAGTCGCTCAAGACCCTGCGACTCTCGGGGATGCTCGAGACCCTCGACGCCCGTCTTACTCAGGCCCAAGGCGGAGAACTCGGGCACCTGGACTTCCTCCAGGTGCTCTGCCAGGACGAGATCACCCGCCGCGAAACCGTCGCTCTCGAACGGCGCCTGCGCCGGGCCAGGTTCGAACAGCAGGCCACCTTGGAAGGCTTCGACTTCCAGGCTTCCCCGAAACTTCCCGCCGCCCAGATCCGCGACCTCGCGGCCCTGCGCTGGCTCCACTCCGGCGAGTCCGTAATTCTGTTCGGACCGCCCGTTATCAACGGGGCCTGAGCCCCTCTCTTCTCTGTCTTCAACGAGCGTCACCGTGAGCGTTCTGCGTCGTTGATGCATTGCTATCAACG
>NZ_JBHWWF010000082.1:0-10012 GCF_042736455.1 Streptomyces sp. NPDC060064 | reverse complement strand
GAGGTCCTTCAGCGGGCGCTCGAGGTGCCCGTCAAAGTGCGCACAGACCTCGTCGAAGGCCTCCGCGAAGACGGGGTAGGTCTCGTACAGCTCCCGGCCCATTCCGACCCGCTGGCTGCCCTGCCCCGTGAACAGGAACGCCAACCGGCCACGGCCTATGTTCCCGGCGGTCACCGCGCCCGACAGATCGCCGGTGGCCAACGCCTGCAGTCCGGCAAGGAGTTCTTCCCGGTCAGTGCCGGTGACGACGGCCCGGTGCTCGAACCGCGCCCGCGACACCGCAAGCGAGTACCCCACATCCGCCAGACCCAGGTCGGACCGCTCGCCGACGAATGTCGCGAGCCGCTCAGCCTGGCCCCGCAGCGCGTCCTCGGACTTGCCGGAGAGCACCCACGGTACGACTCCATCAACCACACGCTGTGGATTCGACGAGACAGTCTCGGCTTCGGCCGGGAACTGCTCGATCAAGACATGAGCGTTGGTGCCGCTGATGCCGAAGGACGAGACGGCGGCGCGGCGCGGGCGGTCCAGTTCGGGCCACTTCCGTGCCTCGGTGAGCAGGGAGACGTCACCCGTCGACCAGTCGACGTGCGGTGAAGGCTCGTCCACGTGGAGAGTTTTGGGCATGACACCTGCGCGCAGTGCCAGGACCATTTTGATGATGCCGGCGACGCCGGCCGCTGCCTGGGTGTGGCCGAGGTTGGACTTGATCGAGCCGAGCCACAACGGCTGGTCGGCGTCGCGTCCCTGGCCGTACGTGGCCAGCAGCGCCTGCGCCTCGATCGGGTCACCGAGGCGTGTGCCCGTGCCGTGCGCTTCGACGACATCCACATCGGTTGTCGACAGACCGGCGTTGGCGAGGGCTTGGCGGATGACGCGCTGCTGGGACGGGCCGTTGGGAGCGGTCAGGCCGTTGGATGCGCCGTCCTGGTTGACGGCCGTACCGCGTACGACCGCAAGGACCTTGTGGCCGTTGCGCTGTGCGTCCGAGAGGCGTTCGACGAGCAGCATGCCCACGCCTTCGGACCAGCCGGTGCCGTCGGCTGCGCCGGCGAAGGGCTTGCAGCGGCCGTTCAGTGCGAGGCCGCGCTGCAGGGCGAAGCTGGCGAACGTGTCCGGTGTCGGCATGACGGTGACACCACCGGCCAAGGCCATGGAGCACTCGCCTCGACGCAGCGACTGCGCGGCCAGATGGAGGGCGACCAGCGAGGACGAGCATGCGGTGTCCACAGTGACAGCCGGACCCTCGAACCCGAACGTGTACGACACCCGTCCCGAGATGACGCTGCTCGAACCGCCTGTGCCGAGGAAGCCCTCCACACCCTCCGGGATCTCCGTGGGACGCGAGGCGTAGTTGTGGTACATCACGCCGGCGAAGACACCTGTTGAACTGCCGCGTACGGATGCCGGGTCGATGCCCGCGCGCTCCAGCGCTTCCCATGAAGCCTCGAGCAGCAGCCGCTGCTGCGGGTCCATCGCCACTGCCTCGCGCGGCGAGATACCGAAGAAGGTCGGGTCGAAGTGACCCGCGTCCTTCAGGAATCCGCCTTCGAGTGCGTACGACTCTCCGGGGTTCTCCGGATCCTCGCCAAAGACTCGCTCCAGGTCCCAGCCGCGGTCGGTCGGGAAGGACGTGATTCCGTCGCCGTCCGTGAGCAGGAACTGCCACATCTCCTCGGGAGTGGTGATTCCGCCCGGATAGCGGCAGGCCATGCCGACGATCGCGATCGGCTCGTCATCCGCAGGGTCGACAGTCGAGGCGTTGACCTCAATCGCCGCATGGGTGTCGGTGAGCTCAGCGACCACGAAATCGGCGACGGCCGTCGCGTTCGGGTGGTCGAAGACAAGGGTGGCGGGGAGACGGAGCCCAACAGCCGTGCCGAGCTGGTTGCGGAACTCGACGGCTGTCAGCGAGTCGAACCCGAACTCCTTGAACGCCTTCTCAGGGTCCACCGATTCAGCATTGGGGTAGCTGAGCACCGCGGCGACCCGCGCCCTGACCAGGTCGAGTGCGAACGCATGCCGCTCGCCGGGCGCGTGGGCGACGAGTTGCTTTGCCCACTCGCCACGCGCCACCACCGGGGTGGTGGTGTGGGCGGTGCGGCGGGTGGGGGTGCGTATGAGTCCGCGCATGAGGGGCGGTGTGCCGGTCGATGATGCTTGGGCGCGGATGGTGGTGAGGTCGAGTCGGATGGGTACGAGCAGGGGTGTGTTGGTGGGCCATGCGGCGTCGAGGAGTTCGAGGCCTTGGGTGTCGGTGAGGCCGTTGAGGCGGTGGCGGTCTGTGTCGCTGAGGTCTCCGGCCATGCCGCCGGCTTGTTCCCAGGCGCCCCAGGCGAGGGAGGTTGCGGGGAGGCCGAGCGAGCGGCGGTGGTGGGCGAGTGCGTCGAGGAAGGTGTTGGCGGCGGCGTAGTTGCCTTGGCCTGGGTTGCCGATGACGCCGGCGGCGGAGGAGAAGAGAACGAAGGCCGTCAGGTTTGTGTCGGCTGTCAGTTCGTGGAGGTTGAGGGCGGCGTCGACCTTGGGGCGCATGACGGCGTCGAGGCGTTCGGGGGTGAGGGAGTTGATCAGGCCGTCGTCCAGGACACCGGCGGTGTGGATGACGGCGGTCAGGGGACGCTCGCTGTCGATCGTCTTGAGCAGCGTCTCGAGCGAGCTGCGGTCCGCAGCGTCGCAGGCGGCGATGTCTACCTTGTCCGCGCCGAGTTCGGTGAGTTCGGTGGCCAGCTCGGGTGCGCCGTTGGCGTCGAGTCCGCGGCGGCTGGTGAGGATGAGGTGGCGTGCGCCGTGTTGGGTGACGAGGTGGCGTGCGACGAGGGAGCCGAGGGCGCCGGTGCCGCCGGTGATGAGGATGGTGCCGGAGGGGTCCAGCTCGATGGGTGCGGGGGTTTCGGAGGCGGGCGTGCGGGCTAGGCGGGGTGCACGTATGGCGCCGTTACGGAGGGCTGCTTCTGGTTCGTCGGAGCCGAGGAGCGGCCACAGTCGGGTGAGTTCCGAGGTCTCGTCGAGGTCGAGGAGTAGGAAGCGGTCGGGGTTTTCGGCTTGTGCGGAGCGTACGAGGCCCCAGACGGGTGCGTTGGCCAGGTCGGTGACGGCTTCGTTCGGGCCTGCGGCGACGGCGCCGTGGGTGATGAAGACGAGTCGGGAGTCGGCGAAGCGGTCCTCTGCCAGCCAGTCCTGGACGAGGCCCAGGGCATGGTGTGCCGCCTGGTGCGCGGCAACGGCCGTGTCCGTACCTTCGTACGCCGCAATGGGGGCGAAGACGACCTCGGGGATGGCGTCGGCGGTAGCGAGTCCGGTCAAGTTTGCGAACAGTGGGCTGTCGCCAAAGATGCCCTGCTCGCCCAGTACGGCCCATGACCTCGGCTCGACGGACGGCAGCGACAGCTCCGGCCACTCCACGCAGAACAGCGAGTCGTGGAAGCCGCTACGGCCCGCCGAAAGCTGTTCGGTTGTGACGGTGCGGAGTACCAGGGCGTCTGCGGTAGCGACGGGGGTTCCGGTCTCGTCGGCTGCGCTGATCGATACGGCGTCGGTGCCGGCCGGCGAGAGCTTGACGCGGAGCACAGAGGCTCCGGTGGCGTGGAGAGACACGCCGCTCCAGGCGAAGGGCAGTCGTGCCTGGTCCGATGTTTCGGTGAAGTCGCCCAGGGCCACGGCGTGCAGGGCGGCGTCGAGGAGTGCGGGGTGCAGTCCGAAGCCGTCGGTGGTGGTGCCTTCGGGAAGTGCGACCTCGGCGAACACGTCGCCGCCCAGTCGCCACGCAGCCCGAAGACCCTGGAACACCGGGCCGTACGAGAGACCGACCCCCGCCAAGCCGGCGTACAGGCCGTCGAGCTCCACGACCTCGGCGCCCTTGGGCGGCCACACCGACAGATCGAGAGAGGCATCCGAGACGGTCTCGTCCAGGGAGCCAACCGCATGGAGAGTCCACGAAGTGTCGGGCTCGGCGTCGTCGAGGCGCGAGTAGATGGCTACCGACCGACGACCCCCCTCGTCGGCGGCATCCACCGTCACGCGCAGCGCGACACCCCCCTGCTCGGGGAGGACCAGCGGGGCTTGGAGCGTCAGCTCCTCCAGCGCACCGCAGCCGACCTGGTCGCCGGCGTGGATGGCGAGCTCGACCAGTGCTGTGCCGGGGAGGAGAACGGTGTCCATGACGGCGTGGTCCGCCAGCCATGGGTGCGACTGGAGGGACAGGCGGCCTGCGAGAAGCACTCCGTCCGAATCCGGGATGGTTACGGCGGCGCCCAGCAGCGGGTGATCCGTCGAGCCGAGACCGAGGCTGGTCGCGTCACCACCAACAGAAGGCATGTCCAGCCAGTAGCGCTGGTGCTGGAAGGCGTAGGTGGGGAGTTCGACGCGGTTCGGGTGGTGGCCCGCGTACACGCCGTCCCAGTCCAGCTCTGTGCCGTGTACGTGTGTGTGGGCGATGGCTTGGGTGAGGGTGTCGGCTTCGGGGCGGTTTTTGCGCAGGACGGGGGTGAAGACCACGTCATGGGCGTCGGGGAGGGTTTCCTGGGCCATGGCGGAGAGGGTTCCGTCGGGGCCGAGTTCCAGGTAGGTGGTGACGCCTTGGGTGGCGAGGTGGGTGATGCCGTCGGCGAAGCGGACTGCTTGGCGGACGTGGCGTACCCAGTAGTCGGCGGTGCCGAGGTCCTCGGGTGTGGCGAGTTGGCCGGTGAGGTTGGAGACGACCGGGATGCTCGGTGTCGAGTACGTCAGGCTGGCTGCGATGGTGCGGAACTCCTCGAGCATGGGTTCCATGCGGGGGGAGTGGAAGGCGTGGCTGACGCGGAGCTGGCGGACCTTGCGGCCCTGCTCCCGCCAGTACTCCAGCACCTCCACCACAGCAGCCTCGTCACCGGAGACCACTACCGACGAAGGTCCGTTGATCGCGGCGATGGCGATCTCGTGCTCGCGGCCTTCGACCGTCGTCAGGATTTCGGCTTCGGTGGCCTGGATCGCGGCCATGGCTCCGCCGACCGGGAGGGCCTGCATCAGCCGGCCGCGCGCAGCGACCAGCTTCGTGGCGTCCGCCAGCGTGAAGACGCCTGCCGCGTGTGCGGCAGCGAGTTCGCCGACGGAGTGGCCGACGAGGAAGTCGGGGGTGAGTCCCCAGGCCTCGACGAGGCGGAAGAGTGCGACCTCGATCGCGAACAGTGCGGCCTGGGTGAATACCGTCTGGTCGAGCAGACCGGAGTCCGCGTTGTCCGTGTCGAAGACGAGGTCCTTCAGCGGGCGCTCGAGGTGCCCGTCAAAGTGCGCACAGACCTCGTCGAAGGCCGCCGCGAAGACGGGGTAGGTCTCGTACAGCTCGCGGCCCATCCCGGTCCGCTGGCTGCCCTGACCCGTGAAGAGGAACGCGACCCGGCCGCGGTTCACGCTGCCAGTGGTCACCGCACCTGACAGATCGCCGGCAGCAGCAGCCTCCAGCCCGGACAGCAGCTCCTCACGGCTCGCGCCCGAGACGACCGCCCGGTGCTCGAACCGCGCCCGTGACACGGCAAGCGAGTAGCCCACATCGGCCAGACCCAGCTGGGAGTTCTCCTCCATGAAGGAGTGCAGCCGCTGAGCCTGCGCCCGCAGCGCGTCCTCAGTCTTGCCCGACAGCACCCACGGGACGATCCCACCGACAACAGGAACCTCAGAAGTCGGCTCGGCCTCCACGACCGGCGCCTGCTCCAGCACCACATGCGCATTCGTGCCACTGACGCCGAACGAAGACACCGCGGCGCGCCGCGGACGCCCGGTCTCCGGCCAGTCCCGCGCCTCGGTCAGCAGCGATACCGCCCCCGCCGACCAGTCGATTTTCCGAGAAGGGGCGTCCACATGCAGGGTCTTCGGCATGACACCCGCGCGCAGTGCCAGGACCATTTTGATGATGCCCGCGGCACCGGCCGCCGCCTGCGTGTGGCCGACATTCGACTTGAACGACCCCAGCCACAGAGGCTGTTCCGCAGGACGGTCCTTGCCGTACGTGGCCAGCAGCGCCTGGGCCTCGATCGGGTCGCCCAGCCGCGTACCCGTACCGTGCGCCTCGACCACATCCACATCGGCCGTCGACAGACCCGCGTTGGTCAGGGCCTGGCGGATGACACGCTGCTGCGACGGGCCGTTGGGAGCGGTCAGGCCGCTGCTCGCGCCGTCCTGGTTGACGGCGGAGCCGCGTACGACCGCAAGGACCTTGTGGCCGTTGCGCTCGGCGTCCGACAGCCGCTCCAGGAGCAGCATGCCGACGCCCTCGGAGAAGCCCGTTCCGTCGGCCGCGTCGGCGAAGGCTTTGCAGCGGCCGTCGAGGGCAAGGCCTCGCTGCCGCGAGAACTCCAGGTACGTACCCGGAGTGGCCATCACGGTGGCGCCGCCGGCCAGGGCGAGGGTGCAGTCGCCGTTGCGCAGTGCCTGCGCCGCGAGGTGCAGCGTCACGAGGGACGACGAGCAGGCCGTGTCCACGGTGACGGCCGGACCTTCGAGGCCCAGGGTGTAGGAGACGCGGCCGGAGGCGACACTGCCGGAACCGCCCGTGCCGAGGAAGCCCTCGATGCCTTCGGGGATGCCCTCCTGCGCGGGGGACGGCGTGTAGTCGGTGTTGTTCATCAAGCCCGCGAACACGCCGGTCTTGCTGCCGTGCACCGACTCCGGGTCGATCCCGGCCCGCTCGAACGCCTCCCAGGAAGCCTCGAGCAGCAGCCGCTGCTGCGGGTCCATCGCCAGCGCCTCACGCGGCGAGATCCGGAAGAAGGTGGGGTCGAAGTCCCCGGCCCCTTCCAGGAATCCGCCGCGCGGTACCCGCTTCTCGCCGTCGTGGCCGGGGTCGCCCGCGGCGTTCTCGTCCGCGAGGGACAAGGCATCGATGTCCCACCCACGGTCGGCGGGGACCTCCGTGATGCCGTCACGCCCGTCGATCAAGAGCTGCCACAGCGCCTCGGGCGTGGTGATCCCGCCCGGATAGCGGCAGGCCATGCCGATGATCGCGATCGGCTCGCGGTCCTTGTCCTCCGCCTCGCGCAGGCGGCGTCGGGTATCGCGCAGGTCGGCCGTCGCCCGCTTGAGGTAGTCGACCAATTTCTCTTCGTTCGACACTGAGGTCACTCCACTGTGAGGGCTACGACGTGCGGGTTCAGGACTGGCCAAGTTCGTTGTCGAGCAGGTCGAACAACTCGTCGGCTGTCGCCGACTCCAGCGCGTCGTCCGGTGCTGCGCCGTCCGCTTCGGTCTGGGCGTCGGTCCACTTCGACATCACGGCCCGCAGCCGGGCGGTGATTCCGGAACGCTCGTCGGCGCCGCCGCCGATCGCCGCGAGCAGCGATTCGAGCTTGTCGAGCTCGGAGTGGACGGACAGCGCGGTCGCGCCCGTCTCCGTACCGAGCTCCGCTGCCAGGTAGTCGGCCACGGCGGCCGGCGCCGGGTAGTCGAAGATCAGCGTGGCGGGCGGCCGTAGTCCGGTCGCCTTGCCGAGCTGGTTGCGCAGTTCGACGGCCGTCAGCGAGTCGACACCCAGCTCCAGGAAGCCGCGCTTCGGGTCGATGTCATCGGGTCCCGCGAAACTGAGGACGGCTGCCGTCTGCGTACGTACGAGGTCGAGCAGCAGCTCCGCACGCTTGTCCGCCGTGAGACCGGCCAGACGCTTGGCGAATGCCTCCGACTCAACGACCGCGGTCTGCTGCGCGCTGCGGCGGCCAGGGGTTCGTACGAGTCCTCGCAGCAGCGGCGGTACGCCGGCCGATGATGCCTGGGCCCGTACGGCGGCCAGGTCCAGGTGCATCGGTACGAGCAGGGGTGTGTTGGTGGGCCATGCGGCGTCGAGGAGTTCGAGGCCTTGGGTGTCGGTGAGGCCATTGAGGCGGTGGCGGTCCGCGTCGCTGAGCCCACCGGCCATGCCGCCGGCTTGTTCCCAGGCGCCCCAGGCGAGGGAGGTTGCGGGGAGGTTGAGTGCTTGGCGGTGGTGGGCGAGTGCGTCGAGGAAGGTGTTGGCGGCGGCGTAGTTGCCTTGGCCTGGGTTGCCGATGACGCCGGCGGCGGAGGAGAAGAGGACGAATGCGGACAGGTTTGTGTTGGCTGTCAGTTCGTGGAGGTTGAGGGCGGCGTCGACCTTGGGGCGCATGACGGCGTCGAGGCGTTCGGGGGTGAGGGAGTTGATCAGACCGTCGTCCAGGACACCAGCGGTGTGGATCACGGCGGTGAGGGGACGCTCACTGTCGATCGACTTGAGCACCGTCTCGAGCGAGCTGCGGTCCGCAGCGTCGCAGGCGGCGATGTCTACCTTGTCCGCGCCGAGTTCGGTGAGTTCGGTGGCCAGCTCGGGTGCGCCGTTGGCGTCGAGTCCGCGGCGGCTGGTGAGGATGAGGTTGCGTACGCCGTGTTCGGTGACGAGGTGGCGGGCGACGAGGGAGCCGAGGGCGCCGGTGCCGCCGGTGATCAGGATGGTGCCGGAGGGGTCCAGCTCGATTGCCGAGGCGGTCTCGGAGACGGGCACGCGGGCCAGGCGAGGCGCTCGTACGACACCATCGCGCAGCGCCGCCTCCGGCTCGCCGGTCGAGGCCACCGAGGCGAGTCGGTCCCAAGCGGGCGACGCGTCGTCGGTGTCGAGGAGGACGAAGCGGTCGGGGTTTTCGGCCTGTGCCGAGCGGATGAGACCCCAGACTGGTGCGTTCGCCAGATCCTGGACGGCTTCAGCCGGGCCCGCGGCGACGGCGCCGTGGGTGATGAAGACCAGGCGCGAGTCTGTGAACCGGTCTTCCGCCAGCCAGTTCTGCACCAGGCTCAGTGCGTGATGTGCGGACTGGTGTGCAGCATCAGCCGTGTCCGTACCCTCATCGGCTGCTGCCAGTGGTACGAGGACCAGCTCCGGCACCGGGGTACCGGACTCGACGGCCTTGGCGAGGGCATCGAGGTCGGCGTACGTCGCGAGCTCCGAGGCGCCGGAGGACAGGACAGCATCTGTGCCAATCACGAACAGGGTCTTGTACACGGGAGCCGGGACGGTGATGTCCGTCCAGTCCACCTGGAACAGAGAGTCGTGGAAGGCACGCTGGGCGGTCGAGAGCTGCGCGGAGTCCACCGTCCGCAGCATCAGCGATTCCACGGTTGCGACAGGTGCACCGCTTCCGTCGGCTGCGCTGATGGATACGGCGTCGGTGCCGGCTGCCGAGAGCTTGATGCGGAGCACAGAGGCGCCGGTGGCGTGGAGAGACACACCGCTCCAGGCGAACGGCAGTCGTGCCTCGTCCGAGGCTCCGGTGAAGTCGCCCAGGGACACGGCGTGCAGGGCGGCGTCGAGGAGTGCGGGGTGGAGCCCGTAGCCGTTGGTTGCGGTGCCTTCGGGCAGTGCCACTTCGGCGTAGATGTCGTTGTCGAGTCGCCAGGCGGCGCGCAGCCCCTGGAAGACCGGGCCGTAGGTGAGGCCGATGCTCGCCAGACCGTCGTACAGCCCGTCGAGCTCGATGGTGTCGGCGCCCTTGGGCGGCCAGACGGACAAGTCGGCGCTGCCGTCGGCACTTCCCTCGGACAGGAGCCCGGTGGCGTGGCGGGTCCACGGTGTTCCTGCCTCGGCGTTGTCGAGGCGTGAGTGGATGGTGACGTGGCGGTGTCCGTTGTCATCGGCGGCGCCGACGGTCACGCGGAGGGCGATGCCGCCGTGTTGGGGGAGTACGAGTGGGGCTTGGAGCGTCAGTTCCTCGAGTGAGTTGCAGCTGGTTTGGTCGCCGGCGTGGATGGCGAGCTCGACCAGTGCGGTGCCGGGGAGGAGGACGGTGTCCATGACGATGTGGTCGGCGAGCCAGGGGTGGGACTGGAGGGACAGGCGGCCGGTGAGCAGTACGCCGTCGGAGTCCGGGAGAGTGATCGCGGCGCCGAGCAGGGGGTGCTTGGTCGTGCCGAGTCCGAGGCTGGTGGCGTCACCGGACGAGGCTGTTGCGTGGAGCCAGTAGTGCTGGTGTTGGAAGGCGTAGGTGGGGAGGTCGACGCGGCGGGGGTTGTGGCCCGCGTACACGCCGTTCCAGTCGAGTGCTGC
>NZ_JBHWWF010000081.1:0-10157 GCF_042736455.1 Streptomyces sp. NPDC060064 | reverse complement strand
GGCCGAATGTCGGCCCGCCCGGCGATTGAGGTCTGTGGCCTGGGGCGAAGCCCCGGAAAAGGCCCGCGCCGTCGTATCTTGCTCATATGGCGATCACCGCGCTTCCCGACTCCCGCACCGAGCCGGACGGTTCGGCCGTGATCCGGGTACTCAGCTACAACATCCGCTCGATGCGCGACGACGAGGACGCACTGGCCCGGGTGATCCGCGCCTGCCGGCCCGACCTTGTGTTCATCCAGGAGGCGCCGCGCTTCTTCCGCTGGCGCAAGCACGCCGCGCGGCTCGCGGCCAAGAGTGACCTTGTGATGCTGACCGGCGGAGCGACAGCGACCGGGCCGATGCTGCTCTGCTCGCTGCGCGCGACCGTGGAGCGTACGGAGGATGTGCTGCTGCCGCTCACTCCAGGCCTGCACCGGCGGGGCTTCGCCACGGCGGTGGTACGGATCGGGGCAGCCCGGATCGGGCTGCTCAGCTGTCATCTGAGCCTGCAGACGGACGAGCGCTACGCACAGTCCGGGATGCTGCTGGACCGGCTGACGGCGATGGACGTGCCGTACGCGATCGTGGCCGGCGACCTCAACGACCGGCCCACCGGACGGAGCTTCCGCCGGCTGGCGGCGGAGCTGCAGGACTGCTGGGCGGTCGCGCCATGGGGTGGCGAGTACACCTCGACACCCGATAACCCGCATCAGCGGATCGACGCGATCCTCGCGACCGAGGGCGTCCAAGTGCTGGGCTGCGGAGTGCCGTTGGACCTCCCGGGCATCACCGGGTCCGACTTGCGCGCGGCGACGGACCACCTGCCGGTGCTGGCGGCGCTGCGCGTCCCCGCGGTCGGAGCGCATGCCGCCTGAACCGTGGCCGGCAGAAAGAGATCAGCAGAAGCATTCGGCAGAAGGAAGCAGAAGGAATCAGCAGTAAGGAATTCAGACGACCGCGCCGCGGCCCGGGTCGTCGTCCTCGTCGTCGTCATGCGACATCCGCGCCACCAAAGTCGCGAAACCGCCCAGGAAGCCGCCGACGCACACCGTGGTCAGCCACCACGTCATGTCCCACTGCAGCAGCACGGCGACCAGCATCAGCACCGGGCCGCCGACGACCGCGAGCCAGGCGAACTTGGCCGTGACATCCGCATCCGGCAGTGGCGGCGGCTCCGGCGGTACGAAGTGGCCCTCGTCACTCTCGTCGAGGTCGTCGTCCTTCGCCTCGGCCACGCCGTAGTCGCGCGGGCCGCCGACACCGGGCGCGAAGGTGATCGAGCTGCCCAGCGCGGGCCTGTCCGCATCGGAGTCGGGCCCGGCCCCGGACTCCGGGGACTCGTCCTCCGGATCGTCAGGCGCCTCGTTCACCTCGGCCTCGAGCATGGCGAGGTCCTCCACCGACTTGAACGGCTTGGCGCCCGGCGGGTCTGCCGGCTCCTCGCCGTACCCGGCGACGATGGCCGCCCAGGCGGCCTCCTCGTCTATCGGCTGCGGCTCGCGGTCCGCATCGTGCTGCTCAGCCACCGGTCGTGCTCCCCTTCTTTCCGACACTCGGAGCGAGCCGGCCGATGAACGCATAACTCTCGTCGAAAATCCGCTCCGCATCGTGGTCCAACGTCGCCACGTGGTAGCTCTGTTCCAGCAGGATCTCGGAAACATCCGTGGACGAGACCCGGCTGAGGATCCGGGCCGAGTCGACGGGCGGCACCACATGGTCCTGCGGGCTGTGCAGCAGCACCATCGGCTGGGTGACCTGCGGCAGCTCGCCGTCGACCAGCCGGAAGAACTTCCGCAGCGAGTGCGCGGCATGCAGCGGCACCCGGTCGTACCCGACCTCCTCCGAGCCCGCCAAGGCGATATCGCTCGTCAGACCCTTTGTCGTACGCACGAAGTGGCGGGCGACCGGCAGCGCGTACGCCGACAGGCCGTGCACCTTGTTCGCCGGGTTCACCACGACGATTCCACTGACCGCGTCACCGTGCTTCGCGGCGAGCCGCAGCGTGAGCGCCCCGCCCATCGAGAGCCCGAAGACGAAGACCTGGCTGCACCGCTCCTGCAGTACCCGCAGCTCGCGGTCCACCTCCGCGTACCAGTCCTGCCAGCCGGTGACCTGCATGTCCTGCCAGCGCGTGCCGTGCCCGGGCAGCAGCGGCAGGGACACCGTGAGGCCGCGCTCCGCCAGATACTCGGCCCAGGGACGCAGCGACTGCGGGGAACCTGTGAAGCCGTGACAGAGAAGGACGCCGACATCTCCGCCTTCGTGGCGGAACGGCTCGGCTCCAGGGAGGACCGGCACCGGGGTCTCCTTTCGGGGTTGGGGGCCCACGGCGAAGCCGCTGATGTGACAGCCCCGGTAGGTCACAGCGTGAGTGTCTGAAGGTGTACTTCACCGTACGCGACCGGACTGACACCGACCAGATCCGTAGGCCCCCCAGAGCGGGGAGCACGGGCCCACCCCGGGATAAGGTCTGTTCGACAGCACACAGGAGGCACACGAGTTGATCTACGGCGCAATGAAGCTTTCCCTCGGGGGCTCGCTGAAGCTTGCCTTCAGGCCTTGGGTGGAGGGCCTCGAGAACATTCCCGCAGAGGGACCGGCGATCCTCGCGAGCAACCATCTGTCCTTCTCGGACTCGTTCTTCCTGCCCGCGGTCCTGGACCGCAAGGTCACCTTCATCGCCAAGGCGGAGTACTTCACCTCGCCGGGCGTGAAGGGCAAGCTCACGGCCGCCTTCTTCAAGGGCGTCGGACAGCTCCCGGTGGACCGTTCGGGTGCCCGCGGCGCGGGTGAGGCGGCGATCAAGGCCGGTATAGAGGTCATCGAGGGCGGCGGTCTGTTCGGTATCTACCCGGAGGGCACCCGCTCGCCGGACGGCCGCCTGTACCGCGGCAAGCCGGGCGGCCTCGCGCGCGTGGCGCTCGCCACCGGCGCTCCTGTCATCCCGGTCGCCATGATCGACACCGAGAAGATCCAGCCGCCCGGCAAGGTGATACCCAAGCTGATGCGCCCGGGGATCAGGATCGGCAAACCGCTCGACTTCAGCCGCTACCACGGCATGGAGAGCGACCGCTTCATCCTCCGCTCGGTGACCGACGAGGTCATGTACGAGATCATGAAGCTTTCCGGCCAGGAGTACGTCGACATCTACGCGACCGCCGCGAAGCGGCAGCTCGCGGAGGAGAAGGCGGTGGCGGAGAAGGCCGAGAAGGCGGCGGCGAAGGCGAACAAGGCAGGGAAGACGGAACGCCCGGCCGCGTAGCCGCGTCGTCCGTCCCGGGGGTGGGGGGAAATGGCCAAGCGCGAGCGTGTCGTGCGGATGTCGGTCGAGCTGCCGCTGTGGCGTGCGCTCGCCGCCTACCGCGTACTGACGATGATCTACGCGGTGCTCCTCTTCGTCTTCACCCGCAGCAAGTTCGAGCACCCCTGGGTCGCGGTCGCCGTCCTCGCGGTGATGGCCGTCTGGACGCTGGTCACGCTCCCCAAGGTCACCAACGCCACCCGCTGCACCAAACGCTTCCTCGTCGCCGACCTCACCATCGCGCTGACCGGCATCATGCTCACGCCGCTCGCCGACGCCCAGGCACAGACCGTCGACGGCCCCACCCTGCCGACGATATGGACCGCGGGATCCGTCCTCGCCTTCGCCATCAAGGGCGGTTGGCGCTGGGCGGGCTTCGCGTCCTCCTTCGTCGCCGTCGCCAATATCGTCGAGCGCGGCCACCCCAGCCGGGACACCTTCCACAACGTCCTGCTGGTCTGGGTCGCCTCCATCGCCATCGGTTACGTCGTCGAGGTCGCCCGCGCCTCCGAGCTCACCCTCGCCCGCGCCCTGGAGATCGAGGCCGCGACCCGCGAGCGGGAACGGCTGGCCCGCGACATCCACGACAGCGTGCTCCAGGTGCTGGCGATGGTGCAGCGGCGCGGCACGGCACTGGGCGGCGAGGCCGCAGAGCTGGGCAGAATGGCCGGGGAGCAGGAGGTCGCCCTGCGCACCCTGGTCTCCAGCGGTCTGGTGCCCGCCACGCGCGCCTCCGAGGACTGCTCGCTCGGCGCCCTGGTCCGTACCGTCGACGTCGACGACGATCCGCCCGGCGGACCCGAACTGCGTGATCTGCGCTCGCTGCTCGCCCGGCACGCCGGGTCGAAGGTGACCTTCTCGGAGCCGGGCGCCCCGGTGCTGCTGCCGGCCGGCGCGGCGGCGGAGCTCGCGGCCGCTGTCAGTGCCGCACTGGACAATGTCCGCAGGCATGCGGGCGAGGAAGCCCGGGCCTGGATCCTGGTCGAGGACTGGCCGGAAGAAGTGATCGTGACGGTACGGGACGACGGCCCGGGCATCCCGGAGGGCAGGCTCGCGCAGGCCGAGGGGGAGGGGCGGCTCGGTGTCGCGCTCTCGATCCGCGGGCGGCTGCGGGATCTGGGCGGCAGGGCCGAGCTGATCTCGGTGCCGGGCCAGGGCACAGAAGTCGAATTGAAGGTTCCACGGGGGAAGGCAGGGAAATGACGAACCAGCAGGTGGGCGGTAGGACGGACCCGCAGACGGACCGGCAGACGATCAGGGTGATGGTCGTCGACGACCACCCGATGTGGCGGGACGCGGTTGCCCGCGACCTGGCCGCGGCCGGGTTCGACGTGGTGGCGACGGCGGGCGACGGGCCGCAGGCGGTGCGCCGCGCCAAGGCCGTCGCGCCCGATGTTCTCGTCCTCGACCTCAATCTGCCCGGGATGCCGGGCGTCCAGGTCTGCAAGGAGCTCGTCGGCTCCCACCCCGCCCTGCGCGTCCTGGTCCTCTCCGCGAGCGGTGAGCACGGCGACGTACTGGAAGCGGTGAAGTCCGGCGCCACCGGATATCTGCTCAAGTCGGCCAGCACGGACGAGCTGACGGACGCAGTGCGGCGCACCGCCGTCGGCGATCCGGTCTTCACGCCGGGCCTCGCGGGCCTCGTGCTCGGTGAGTACCGCAGGCTCGCCTCCGACCCCGTACCCGCGTCCGGCGCCGACGAGCCGAAGGCCCCGCAGCTGACCGAGCGCGAGACCGAGGTGCTGCGGCTGGTCGCCAAGGGGCTCTCGTACAAGCAGATCGCCGAGCGTCTGGTGATCTCGCACCGCACCGTCCAGAACCACGTCCAGAACACCCTCGGCAAGCTCCAACTGCACAACCGCGTGGAGCTCGTGCGGTATGCCATCGAGCGGGGCCTCGACGACGCGTAACCCCCGCCCCCTACTCGTACGAGTGAAAGCGGACTTCAACCTCCTCGTGGCGCACAGGAATTGACCCTTCGTCCCATCCCGTAGTGACCTGCGTCACCATTAGCGTGGCGGTCCTAAGGCTCACCAGGCGAAGGGAAGTTTCCATGCGCGTCGGAGTACTGACCGGGGGCGGCGACTGCCCCGGGCTCAACGCGGTCATCCGTGGCGCCGTCCGCAAGGGCGTGCAGGAGTACGCGTACGAATTCGTCGGCTATCGCGACGGCTGGCGCGGGCCCCTCGAAGGCGACACGGTTCCACTCGACATCCCGGCCGTACGCGGCATTCTGCCCCGCGGCGGCACCATCCTCGGCTCTTCGCGCACCAACCCCCTCAAGTCGGAGAACGGCATCCGCCGGATCAAGGAGAACCTCGCCAAGAGTGAGGTGGACGCGCTGATCGCGATCGGCGGCGAGGACACCCTCGGCGTCGCCGCGCGGCTCCACGACGAGTACGGCATCAACTGCGTCGGTGTGCCCAAGACCATCGACAACGACCTGTCCGCCACCGACTACACCTTCGGCTTCGACACGGCGGTCGGCATCGCGACCGAGGCGATCGACCGGCTCCACACCACCGCCGAATCACATATGCGCGTCCTGGTCGTCGAGGTGATGGGGCGGCACGCGGGCTGGATCGCGCTCCACTCCGGTCTGGCCGGCGGCGCCAATGTCATCCTCATTCCGGAGCAGCGCTTCGACGTCGACCAGGTCTGCGCCTGGGTGACCTCGCGTTTCAAGGCCAGTTACGCCCCGATCGTCGTGGTCGCCGAGGGCGCCATGCCCAAGGACGGCGAGGCGGTCCTCAAGGACGGCTCGCTCGACTCCTTCGGCCATGTCCGGCTCTCCGGCGTCGGCGAGTGGCTGGCCAAGGAGATCGAGCGGCGTACCGGCAAGGAGGCCCGCACCACCGTCCTCGGCCATGTCCAGCGCGGCGGCACCCCGAGCGCCTTCGACCGCTGGCTGGCCACCCGCTTCGGCCTGCACGCGATCGATGCGGTGCGGGACGGGGACTTCGGCAAGATGGTCGCGCTGCAGGGCACGGACATCGTGCGGGTACCGATCGCGGAGGCCACGGCCAAGCTGAAGACGGTCGACCCGAAGCTGTACAAGGAGGTCGGGGTCTTCTTCGGCTGACGGTTGCTGTTCCCCTCGGGCGTGTCCTCAATCGCCGGACGGGCCGACTTTGTCAGCCTCGCCGGCGATTGAGGCGCGGGGTCTGGGGCGGAGCCCCAGTTACGGGAAGGGGCGGGGTGGGGAAAATCAGGCCCGGCCGACTCGCGAGGTCGAGGCGAGGAGGCCGTGGATCACCTCCGGGCCCCGCATCGTCAGTACGGACTCCGGATGGAACTGGATACCCGCGAAGCCTGTGCCCCGCAGGGCGTGTACCTCCGCCGAGAGGGGATCGCGGGCCACCTCGACCCCGTGCGCCTCCAGCTCCGCCGCCGCCGCGTCGTCGCAGCGCGCCGTGAAGCTGTTGTAGAAGCCCACCGTCTCCGCACGCCCGAAGAAGTCGATCCGCTCCTGCGCCCCCTGGTACGGCGCGTCCTTGCGTACGATCTCCAGGCCGAGCTCGGCCGCCATCAGCTCATGTCCCAGGCAGACGCCCAGCAGACCGTGGCGGTGATCGCGCAGCAGATCCGCTGCGAGCGAGCGCAGGAAGCGCATCTTCGGATCGCCCGCGTCGGCCGGATTGCCCGGTCCCGGACCCAGCACCACCGGACCTGTGTGCGACAGTGCCGATTCCCGCAGGCCCGCCTCGTCGTACCGACGCACTGTCACCTCCAGGCCGGTGGAGCGCAGCAGATGCGCCAGCATCGCGGTGAAGGTGTCCTCGCCGTCGACGACCAGGGCGTGGCCGGTCAACTGGGCGCTGCGTTCCTGCATCCGCAGCCAGAAGGGCGCGAGGCCGGCGCGGCGGGCGTCCAGGGCGGCCCGCACCCGCGGGTCGTCGGCGAGCTTCGGGCGCTCGGCGTGCTCCTTGGGCCGCCCGGGACGCACCCCCAGCGCGGCCAGTACACCGGCCGCCTTGGCATGCGTCTCGGCGACTTCGCCCGCCGGGTCGGAGTGCCGGACCAGGGTCGCCCCGACCGGTACCCGCAGGAATCCTTCGGCGTCGATGTCGGCGGTACGGATCAGAATGGGCGAGTCGAGGGTCTGCGCGCCGACCTGTCCTTCCCCGCCACCCGCGTTCTTGCCGATCAGCGCCAGCGCGCCCGCGTAGTAACCGCGCCCGCCCACCTCGTGCCGCTCGATGACCCGGCAGGCGTTCTGCACCGGCGATCCTGTCACCGTCGCCGCGAACATGGTCTCCCGCAGTACGTCCCGTACATCCAGGGAGCTCTTGCCCCTCAACTCGTATTCGGTGTGCGCGAGATGGGCCATCTCCTTGAGCCGGGGCCCGACGACGACACCGCCCATGTCGCCGACGGTGCACATCATCTTCAGCTCCTCGTCGACGACCATGGAGAGCTCCTCGCGCTCCTTGCGGTCGTCCAGGAAGCCGAGCAGCGCCTCGGGGGTCGGGCCCTCGGGCGGATAGCGGTACGTCCCGCTGATCGGATTCATCACGACAGTGCCGCCGCTCATCCGGACATGGACCTCGGGGGAGGCGCCGACCAGGGTGCGCCCACCCGTCTCCCGCCGCCGCCCTTCCGAGGAAGGCCCTTCGGGCCCCCTGTTTCCCGTGTGCACGACAAAGGTCCAGTACGCACCGCGCTCGCCGGCCAGCAGCCGCCGGAACAGGGCCAGCGCGTCGGCCCGGCCGAAGTCCGGGATCCTGCCGGTGTACGTACGGCGGATGACGAAGTTCGCGCCCTCGCCCTGTCCGATCTCGTCCTCGATGACCCGCCGGACGATGCCTGCGTACTCCTCGTCGTCGACGTCGAAGGCCCCGCCCTCGACCCGTACGTCGTGCGCGGGCAGTCCCTCCAGGGCTTCGGCGAGCGGGAGTTCATGCCTCTCGTCGGCGACGAGCACGGTCAGTGGCGTCCCGTCGTCGCGTACGTCGAAGCCGCGTTCCCTGATCTGGCGGAACGGGATCAGGGCGAGCGAGGGGCGGTCGCCGACCGGGATGTCGGCGAGCCGCTCGGCCTCGTGGACGGTGCCGATCAGAACCTCGACGGTGTCGTGGTCGTGGCCGGGGGTGCGTCTGCGCAGCAGGGCGAAGGGCGGGCAGTCGTCGTCCAGCAGTCGGCTGATGAGCATGCGTCGTGTTCCTTCCGGGTGGGAGGAACGGCCGCTTTCCCGGGACCCGGGAAACACTGAAGGCCGCCCCTCGGGCGGCCTTCGCGATTGGGTGTACGCGCAGTCAGTGGGCCGCCGGATGAGCGGTCCACCACCAGTTCTGAGTCGGTTGCGCGAACATGACGCCGACCATAACGCATCGCGCCGCGCCGAACCCCGCCGAGGTGACGGATCCGGTCGGATTCGGTACGGACAGCAGTCTCGGTACGGACAGGGGTGCGCCTCCGAGTCCACTCCTGTCTCATTTGGTGGGCGGTCGGAGGTACGCCCGCAGAGACCCCGTAATGTTGACGGCGTGACCGTGAACGCTAAGACCACCACTGCCGGTGGCAACACCTGGCGAGACCTGCCCGCGGCGCAGCAGCCCGAGTACCCCGATGCCGAGGCTCTGCGCGATGTGATCGCGGACCTCGAGGCGTATCCGCCGCTCGTCTTCGCGGGCGAGTGCGACCAGCTGCGCGCCCGACTGGGAGCCGTTGCCAAGGGCGAGGCGTTCCTGCTGCAGGGCGGCGACTGCGCCGAGGCCTTCGACGCGGTCTCCGCCGACCAGATCCGCAACAAGCTGAAGACCCTCCTCCAGATGGGCGCGGTGCTCACCTACGCCGCGTCCGTCCCGGTGGTGAAGGTCGGCCGGATCGCCGGCCAATACTCCAAGCCGCGCTCCAAGCCGACCGAGACCCGCGACGGCGTGACGCTCCCGACCTACCGGGGCGATTCCGTCAACGGCTTCGAGTTCACCGAGGCGGCCCGCATCCCGGACCCCGAGCGGCTCAAGCGGATGTACAACGCCTCCTCCGCGACGCTCAACCTGGTGCGCGCCTTCACCACCGGCGGTTACGCCGACCTGCGGCAGGTGCACGCCTGGAACCAGGACTTCGTGAAGTCGTCCCCCTCCGGGCAGCGCTACGAGCAGCTCGCGCGGGAGATCGACAACGCGCTCAACTTCATGAAGGCATGCGGCACGGACCCGGCGGAGTTCCGTACGGTCGAGTTCTACGCCTCCCACGAGGCGCTGCTGCTCGACTACGAGGGCGCGCTGACCCGCACCGACTCGCGGACCGGCCAGCTGTACAACACCTCCGGCCATATGGTCTGGATCGGTGAGCGCACCCGCCAGCTGGACGGGGCGCACATCGAGTTCGCCTCGCAGATCCGCAACCCGATCGGTGTGAAGCTCGGCCCGACGACCACGGTCGACGAGGCGCTGCAGTACATCGACAGGCTCGACCCCGAGCGCGAGCCGGGCCGGCTGACCTTTGTCGTCCGTATGGGCGCCGACAAGGTCCGCGACAAGCTCCCCGAGCTGGTCGAGAAGGTCACGGCCTCCGGCGCCACCGTGGCGTGGGTGACCGACCCGATGCACGGCAACACCTTCGAGGCGGCCTCGGGCCACAAGACCCGCCGCTTCGACGATGTGCTCGACGAGGTCAAGGGCTTCTTCGAGGTCCACAAGGCGCTCGGCACGCACCCGGGCGGCATCCATGTCGAGCTCACCGGTGACGATGTCACCGAGTGCGTGGGCGGCGGCGACGAGATCTTCGTCGACGATCTCCACCAGCGCTACGAGACGGCCTGCGACCCGCGGCTGAACCGCAGCCAGTCCCTGGACCTGGCCTTCCTGGTCGCCGAGATGTACCGGGACCAGTAGTCCGATGTACGAGTGTGGGGCGCGGATCGATGTGATCC
>NZ_JBHWWF010000080.1:0-11961 GCF_042736455.1 Streptomyces sp. NPDC060064 | reverse complement strand
GATCCGCTTGATCGCACCGGCCCGGCCGGCCGGGTCCTTGCGGGCCTCGACCGCCAAGCGCGTCGCGCGCTCGCGCAGTTCGTCGGGGTACTTACGGGGAGCAGCCATGATCGGCATCCTTCCGGGTCTTCGATGTCTCCATCAAACCCGGGGCGATGCAAGGAGCTCGACCAGCCCCGCACGAGGCTGACGCGGTGATCAACCACCTCCGCGACGACTTCGGGGTCGAGCCCGTATGCCGGGAGCTGGACCTGTCGGTCTCGCATTCAACGCCCGCCGCAGGCGGCCCAAGTCCGCCCGACGACTGCGCGAGGAACGGCTCATTGGGCACATCCGCCGCATCCACGCGGCCTCGGGCGAGACCTACGGAGCCCGGCGGATCCACCACCAGCTGCGGCGCGAGGGCATTGCCACGGCCCGCTGCACCATCGAGCGGCTGATGGGCGAGGACGGCCTGGAGGGTGTGATCCGCGGGCAGCGGCGCCGCACCACCATTCCCGAGCCGTCCGCTCCCAGACCGCCGGACCTGGTCAACCGGCGCCTTACCGCCCACCGTCCCAACCAGCTATGGGTCGCCGACCTCACCTATGTCCGCACCTGCCCGGGCTGGGTCTACGTCGCCTTCGTCCTGGACGTGTACTCACGGATGATCGCCGGATGGCAGCTCGCCACCCACATGCGCACCGATCTCCCCCTGGACGCCCTGAAGATGGCGCTCTGGCGGCGTGGAATCAAGAAGGGCTCGGGTCTGATTCATCACAGCGACCGCGGCTCGCAATACGTGTCAATCCGCTACGGCGAGCGGTTGCTGCAGGCCGGCCCGACCGCGTCCGTCGGCTCCGTCGCGGACAGCTACGACAATGCCATGGCCGAGGCACTCAACGGCTCGTTCAAGGCCGAGCTGTCGAGCACCAGGGCCCCTGGCGGGACGCTGACCAGGTAGAACGTGCCGTCGTCCAGTGGGTCGGCTGGTACAACACCGAGCGCCTGCACTCCGCCCTCGACTACCTCCCGCCCGAGGAATTCGAGGCCCAGCACTACCGATCCTAGACGACGACGAACGCCGCCTGAAACCACACAACCCGGCCGCTACGAAACTCGGGACAGCTCAAAGTGCAGGTGGAAGCGGAGATGGGCCACCAGCCATTGCTTGATCGCGGGTGTTTGGTGGGTGGCGTAGTTGTCCAGGACCAGATGCACTTCCAGACCCGCCGGGACTTCCTTGTTGACCTTGACCAGGAACTTCTTGAACTCGGCTGCCCGGTGGCGTCGGTGGAGCGAGCCGATGCGCATCTCGCGTCAGGAGGTAGCCGCTGTGGCCACGGGTCATCGCGAGCAGGGCGAGACCCATCAGAGCGCCGGGAAGCCGGAACTGTACCTCCTGCCGCACGAACTGCGAGTTCACGAGGAGGCGATCGGCCAGTGGCGTGGAACGCAAGTCCCAGTGCTCCTTGTCGTCGTCGATGTTGTGCAGGTCAAACACGACGCGACCACGCCAGCCTTGACTCCTCAGGGTGGAAACGACCTCGTGCGTAACCTGAGGCTTGTGCCATTGGGCGTTGTGCCAGTGAACCACGTCGCATCCGCCAAGCAGCCCACGAAATCCCTCATCGCTGTGGCGACCACCGGACCGCCGATCTCCAGCACCGGGCTGTACAGGCCAATGTCGGCCTGCCGTGATCCGCTGAAGAGCGCTGAGTCCGCACCCACACGCCGCAGTTGGCTGTGCAGTGCCGCGCTGTGCACCTCGACTCCCGGTGACCGGAGACGCGGTCCAGTGGACCTGTGCCACCCGCATCAGCGGCTCCCGTCGTCGGGGACCGCGTCTTCAGCGACTCGGAATCCCATGGCGTACAGCGACCTTGGGTACGGTCCGTGCCTGCGCTGGTTCCGCGCCAGGTCCCGGCATCTGTTGAACGCGCCCCCCCGGGCGATGCGATAGTGCCCCATGCGTATGAAGAGATCATCCCGGACCAGCGCACCTCCCGGATAGGAGTCGTAACGGTCGGATACGTACTCCTCCACATTGCCTGCCATGTCCTGTACCCCGCACCACGAGTTGCCGCCGGGGAACGCACCAACCGGGGCGCTGGCCAGCAGCCCGGTCTCCAAGGTGTTGGCGTTGTCGGCCGACCACTTCTCACCCCACGGGTATCGCTGTCCCTCGGGGCCGGCTGCCGCGTACTCCCACTCGATTTCGGTGGGCAGGCGGAACGGCCGGCCGGTCCCCTTTGCCAGCCATCGGACGTAGGTGTCGGCAGCGTCCGGGGAGACGGTGTAGACGGGGTGGTTGGCAAGTGCGGGGTGGAATCGTCCGTAATTCCAACTACTTGGCAGCTCAGGGTACCTAGTTTCGGTGAGAAAGCGCCCGTACTGGGCGTTGGTGACCGGGTACATGCCGATGCGGAAGCCGCGGACCGTCAACTCGTGGCGTGGGCATTCCTTGGCAATCCAACCGCGTTGAACGCCAAAACGCTCGGAATCGCGGTGCAGACCGTCCACATCGGCCTCGGCCGTGCCGATCAGTGCATTACCAGCCGGGACGTCCACCATGGCCGGCGCAGCGCTGCGCAGCCGCGGATCGCCGACCAACGCGAGCAGCGTACCGGCCGCCAGCCGCCGTTCCAGGAGCAGTTCCGGGTCGGTCAGACGGGCCACGAGCACATGCGGGTCGGCGGACAGTTCGTGGATCACGTCGTGTGCGTGCTCAGCTCGCGGTGGGACGTAGTGGTCCGGCAATCCCACCGCCGCTCGATCTGACAGCGCGTTGACGTTTTGGTCGACCAGTACGGCCGCGCGAATCCAGTCGGTTACCTTGTCGGCCACGGCATACTCCTTGTTTGGTGGCGAATTGATATGGCCGAGTACCGACGGCACTGCGGCGGCCACACGGGCCGCCGGTACCGTCAGGCGTTATGCCGTCCCAATCGGGATCTCGTACACCGTGCCGTCGTAGGAAGTCGGCAGGAAGCCGCCGCTGTCCCTGTCGTAGTAGAGCGAGGAGATTACCGCCGTTGTTGGGCGCACCACGACCGCACGTGCCGACGGCGCGGTCGTAGACGGCGACCAGTCCGTTGTAACCGCCGGTGGCGATGTACCCGCCGTCCTGCGACGCGCTCACGCTCTTGACCGAGTGGTCGTGCGGGGTTTCCAAAGTGAGTGCCTCGACCCCGGTCCAGACCCGCAGCTTCACGTCACGGCTGACACTGGCGAACTGCCCCGGGGCAAGCCCTGTGCATCCGTTGGCGATTCTAGTGTGCGCTTCCGGTACCCGCGCCACCTCGGCGGGTGTGGTGGTGGAGAACCACGCGGCCTCGGTGTCGGCGCAGAAGGAGAAGATCGTGTCACCGGCGACGCCCTTAACCGCGTTGCTGTGCAGGGACAACGTCGCCTCGTGCACGAAGCTGCCGTCGTCGGTCAGTGAGAACACCAGGCCCTCGCCGGTGTAGGCGCCGATCACCACGTGCGGCCGGCCGTCGCGGGTGGTGGTGCTGGGCGACCGCGGCTACGACCACGACAAGTACCGCCGACTCGTCCGGGACCTCGGTGTGAAACCGCTGATCGCCCGCCGGGGCACCGGGCACGGATCCGGCCTGGGCACCCAACGCTGGGTCGTCGAGGGCGCGTTCGCCCACCTGCACTGGTTCCGCCGTCTGCGCATCCGCTGGGAAATACGCGACGACATCCACGAAGCGTTCCTCACCCTCGGATGCGCACTCATCTGCTGGCGACGCCTGAAGTCATTGCGATAGGAGTTCTTACTGATCGTTTCAGAATGAATTGCGTTGTGGGGCTTGGCAGTTGGGTGTTGTGTCGGCAGGATCTGTCGGGTGTTTGCTGATCTTGTGCCTGATGACTTGTGGGAACGTGTGGCCCCGCTGCTGCCGGTTCGTCCGCTCAGGCGGCATCGGTATCCCGGGCGGTTGCCTGCTGATGACCGGGCTGCGCTGCGCGGCATCGTCTACGTGCTGTGCAAGGGCGTGAGCTGGCGGGACGTTCCCGCGGAACGGGTCGGCTGCAGCGGTGTGACGGCCTGGCGGCGGCTGAGGGACTGGACCGAAGCGGGCGTCTGGCCGCAGCTGCACGAGGTGCTGCTGGCCGAACTGCGGGCCGCAGGCTTGCTGGACATGGACGACGCTGCGATCGACGGCTCACACGTCCGGGCGCTCAAAGGGGGACTCACACCGGACCTTCGCCGGTCGACCGGGCCCGGCCCGGCAGCAAGCACCATCTGATCGTCGACCGGCATGGCACTCCCTTAGCCGTCGCGCTGACCAGCGGGAATCGTCACGATGTCACTCAGCTCATGCCACTGCTGGACGCCATCCCGCCCATCCGCGGTCTGCGCGGCCGGCCACGCAGTCGCCCCCGACGGCTGTTCGCCGACCGCGGCTACGACTACGACAAGTACCGCCGCCTCATCCGGGCCCGTGGAATCACCCCGAAGATCGCCCGCCGCGGCACCCCGCACGGCTCCGGACTCGGCAAGACCCGCTGGGTCGTCGAGCGGACTTTCGCCTGGCTCCACCAATTCAAACGACTCCGCATCCGCTACGAGATACGCGCCGACCTCCACCTCGGCCTACTCCAACTCGCCTGCAGCGTCATGTGTTTGAGACGACTCCGAACCTCATTCTGAAACGATCAGTTAGCCGTCTCCATTGCAGAAGCATGGTCCCTTGTGTTCGGAGTTCGACGCTGCGGGCGATCTTCGGTCGTAGTCACTTTTCGTGCGGGGTGGTTCACCAGGTGAGCCAGACGGCTGTGTCGCTGGGCAGCTTCCCGATGTCAAGCGGGGCGCTTGAAAGGATCACGCGGTGGTGGTCCGGCAGGGCGACTGGGTGCGGTGAGAGGTTGACCACGCAGCGGAGTGTGGGCTCGCGTGTGAAGGACAGCACCTCGTCGTCGGTCTCGGAGTCCCAGGTCAGAGCTCCGTCGCCAAGCGCAGGGTGACTGCGGCGGATGTGCAGGGCCTTCCGGTACAGCTGCAGCATCGACTGTTCGTCGCCGCCCTGGATTTGCACCGTCAGGTTCCTCCAGGCGGCCGGCTGCGGTAGCCACGGATGTGCCTGCCCGTCCGGGGGGCTGTAGCCGAACGGCGGATTGTTGCCGGACCAGGGCAGGGGCACGCGGCAGCCGTCGCGACCGCGATCGGTGTGTCCTGAGCGGCGCCAGATCGGATCCTGCAGCAGCTCTTCCGGCAGGTCTTCGACTTCCCACAGGCCGAGTTCCTCGCCTTGGTAGAGGTATGCGCCTCCGGGGAGGGCGAGGGTGAGCAGGGCGGCGGCGCGAGCCCGCCTGGTGCCCAGCTCGAGGTCGAATGGCTGATCGGACCCCAGGTCGGCCAGTGCGCGTTCGGGCTGGGCCGGCTGCGGCCTGCCGTAGCGGGAGACATGGCGTGCGACATCGTGGTTGGAGAGCACCCAGGTCGCCGGAGCCTGGACCGAGTTGAGCGCCGCAAGCGACGTGTCAATCGCCCGGCGCAGATGGTCTGCCAGCCATGGAGCCGTCAGATAGTCGAAGTTGAAGGCGGTGTGCAGCTCGTCGGGCCGGACGTAGCGGGCCAGCCGCTCAGGCGCACCGGTCCAGGCCTCGGCGACGAATACCCGCGGCTCGGCGTAGGAGTCGGCGATGGCGCGCCAGCCCCGAAAGATCTCGTGGACGCCGTCGCGGTCCCAGTGCGGATGGTCGGCATTGGCCGCCGACCCGATGAGCTCCATGTCCCAACGCCCCAGGTCTGGCAGGCCTGGAGCCTTTACCAGCGCGTGAGCGACATCGATACGGATTCCGTCTACCCCCCGGTCGAACCAGAACCGCAGGATTGACTCGAACTCCGCGCGTACCTCCGGGCTCTCCCAGTTGAGGTCGGGCTGTTCTGGCGCGAAGAGGTGCAGATACCACTGCCCCGGTGTTCCGTCCGGTGCGGTGATACGGCTCCAGGCTGGACCTCCGAAGACGCTGCGCCAGTTGTTGGGAGGCAGTTCGCCGCCCTCGCCGCGCCCGTCCCGGAAGAGATAGCGCTCCCTGGCGGCGGAGCCGGATTCGTCCGCAACAGCCTGCCGGAACCAGGGGTGCTGATCGGAGGTGTGGTTGGGGACGATGTCGATGACAATCCGCAGCCCGAGGTGGTGGGCCTCCTCGATCATCGCGTGGGCTTCGGCGAGGGTGCCGAAAGCCGGGTCGATATCGCGGTAGTCGGCGACGTCGTACCCGCCGTCGGCCATCGGGGAGGGGTACCAGGGGTTGAGCCACAGGGCGTCGACGCCCAGTTCGGCGAGGTACGGCAGACGCTCGCGCAGGCCAGCGAGGTCTCCGACACCGTCGCCGTTGCCGTCGGTGAAACTGCGGATGTAGACCTGGTAGATGACCGCGCTGCGCCACCAGCCTTCGACGGGGGCAGGGTTCTGGGAGTGTGGCACGGATATCTCCGGGGTGGGGACGGTGGGCCGCGACGGTGTCACTTGACGGCTCCTGCGGTCAGGCCGGCGATGATGCGGCGCTGGAAAATAAGGACAAGGACGACGAGGGGGATGGTGACGACAACACCGGCTGCCATCTTGGTGCCGTAGGGGACGTCGAAGCCGGTCGCGCCGCCGAATTGGGCGATGGCCACGGTGGCGGTCTGCATGGAGGACCGGTTGACCATCGATAGGGCGATAATGAATTCGTTCCAGGCTCCGATGAACGTCAGTATCGCCGTGGTGAAGACACCGGGCGCGGTGAGCGGGAGGATCACCTTCCGGAAAGCCTGGCCCGGAGTGCAGCCGTCCACCATGGCGGCCTGTTCCAGCTCACGCGGCAACTGCCTGAAGAAGGCGGTCAGATTCCAGACCGCGAGCGGCAGGGCGAAGGACAACGAGGGCACGATCATCGCCTGATAGGTGTTCACCCAGTGGAGATTGTCGGTGAACAGCTTGAGCAACGGCACGACGAGAGAGATCCCGGGAAACATCGACGTGGCAATGACCAGGGCCAGGACGATATTCTTGCCGCGGAAGTCGAGGCGCGCCAACGCGTACGCGGTGAATGTGGCAATCACCAAGGTCAGTAGCGTCGTCGTTCCAGCGACGATCATGCTGTTCAGCAGCGCCCGCCCGAATCCATTGCTGGAGCGGAGCACCGCCTCGTAGTTCTCCAGCGACCAGGGGGAGGGAAGCGGGGACTTGGAGAAGAGATCTGAGCTGCGTCGGAAGCTGGAGACCGCCATCCAGTAGAACGGTGCCAGGCAGTACACGACGATCAGTGCCAAGCCGAGAAGACTCAGCACGGTCTTGCGGGACAGCGGTGCGATGCACCGGGGAAGCATCCGGAGGGCGAGGCTCATACGAGTGCCTCCTTCGCCGCGCTCCGGGGTCGCGGAAGTCCGCTCCTGTGCCCGCCCGACGTCTTGCCATCGTTCTTGGTGGAGAAGACGTCGGCTCCGAGAATTTTGACGAAGATGAAGGCCGCCGCGGCTACGTAGAGGAAGAGCAGGACCGCGTAGGCGGCGGCGGGCCCGTACCGGGTGTTGGCCGCCTCGTCGAAAGCGAGCATCGACAAGGTTTCCACCGAGTCCTTTCGGGCGCCGATCAGCACATAGGGCAGGTCGAACATGCGTAGGGCGTCGAGCAGCCGGAAGAGTATGGCGACCAGCAGGACCGGGCGCAGCAGTGGAAGGGTAATCCGGGTGAACTGGTGCCAGGCATTCGCGCCGTCGACCCGGGCGGCCTCGTAGACCTCAGTTGGTATTAGCTGTAGCCCCGCGAGTACCAGTAGTCCGACGAAGGGGGCGGTCTTCCAGGTGTCCGCGATGATGACGGCGAGCGCGGCCTGGAAGCCGTCCGTGGTCCACAGCACCTGTCCGCCCAGGAGCGCGTTCGCCACGCCGTCGGCCTGGAATATCCACTGCCACAGCAGCGCGGAGACGACGGTTGGGATCGCCCAGGGCACCAGAATGGTGGCTCGCACCAGGGCTCGGCCGCGTACCACCTTGTGCATCACCAGCGCCATGACGACACCGAGCACGGTCTCGATCAGCACGGTGGTGACGGTGAAGAGGGTGGTGTTCGTGAAGGCGTTCCAGAACCGGTCACCCGCCTCGCCTTGGAAGAGGTCGCTGTAGTGCTGCAGGCCGACGAACTGTTCGCCTGTCCGGACGAAGCCGGAGCTGTCGAGACCAGAGTTCTTGGTGTACAGGGACTCGCGGACTGCGGCGACGACGGGGTAGCCGACGACGAGCCCCAGGACGGCGATTGTTGGAGAGATCAGCAGCGCGGCGAGACGATTGGTGCCGCTTGGGCGATGTCGGAGGACGGGCGGCGCCTTTCCAGGAGGCTGGGTAGCAGAGGGTGTTCGGGCGGCTAGTGCGGGCATGGCGATTCACCTCAACAAAGCGAGGGCGGCGGCAGGAACTCCGCGAAACCAGGGGGCAGGGCGAAGCGTCGGCAGAGTCGTCACGGAGTGGTGATCTCCTTGAGCTTCTTCTGCAGGTCTGTCAGCGCCCTCTCAGGCGGGATCTCTCCGTTGAGTGCGCGATACGCCGCTTCCTGAATGGCTGCTGTGGCGTCCCCGTAGCGCACGACACGAGGACGTGGGTTCGCAGTGAGAATCGACTGCTTGAGCACCGCAAGGTAGGGGTACTTGGATACAAGCTGCTTGTCGTCGTACAACTCTGCGATCGTGGGGGCGTTGGAGCTGAGCAGCAGGTTCTCCCGCTGCAGCTGAGGGCTCGTCATGAACTGGACGAAGTCGAGTGCCGTCGCCTTGTACTTGGCGGACGAGCTGATCGCCAGGTTGTGCCCGCCCAGGCTGGAGACACCTGGGCCGTTGAGACCGGGCAGCGGTGCGACGGCGAACCTACCCGCAACCTTGGAGGAGCCGTCATCGGCGTTTGCAAGCGTCCACTGATACGGCCACTGCCGGTGGAAGACCAACTTGCCCTTCTGGAAAGCCTGGCGCCCCTCCTCCTCCTTGAAAGTGATCGCCTTCTTGGGTATCAGACCGCTCTTGAAGGCGTCGGTGAAGAAACGCAGCCCCTTCGCGGCTCGCGGAGAGTCCACCTGGGGATGGCCGGCGCTGTCGACGACCGAGCCGCCGGCGCTGTTGACCATCTCGGCGAAGTTCACCGCCAGCCCCTCGTACTTCTCGAACTGGCCCGCGTAACAGGCCATGCCCCTCGCCTCAGGCAGTGCGAGCACCTTCTTGCAAGTGGCTTTCATCTGCTCCCAGGTTTGCGGAGGCTTCGCGCCGACCTTTTCCAGCAAGTCCTTGCGGACGTAGAGAAGCCCGCCATCTGAAGTCCACGGCGCGGCATACAGACCGCCTCGGTATGAGGCTCCTTCGACCGTCGGCTTCAGGTACTTGGACGCGTCGATGCTGTCCTTCGGCAGTCTTACGACCCAGCGGTTGGCCGCGAACTCTGCGGTCCACACCACGTCGAGATTGAGTACCGAGAACTCACCGGACTTCAGCTCGGCGTCCTGGATCATCCGTTGCCGCTGCTCATCGGGGGAGTCGGAGAGCTCGATGGTGCGCACAGGCTCTTTGGGGTGCGTCGAGTTCCACCGATCGATGATCTTGGACAGCACGCCACTGTTGTCCTTCCCGGTGGCGAGAGTGATCGGCCCGCGGCCGCGCAGCACCGCTTCGCCGTCGTCGGCGGAGTCGTCCCCGCTCGCGCCGCTTCCGCACCCGGCAAGCATGCAAGCGGCCAGTGCCGCGACTCCCGCTCTTGGCAACCAGTGATGCATGGTCCCTCCTCTTGTCGCGCGCCTCATCGGCGGTTCAGTGACGAAAGACTAGGAACAACGGAAGGGGAAGTCTACGGTTACCGGCAAGTTTCTTTCACTGAACTGCAAGATAACGTCATTCCGTGAAACCGTCATCTAGGCAGCTGTCGATCGCACCGTCTGCCGGTTGGATGCAGCGCCAGGCTTGGCGGGCAGTGATTGAGCCGCTGCTGTCGACGGTAGAGTGCCGGGCTCGACATCCCGGGAGCGGCGCGAGCGGCAATGGTTGGTGTTTCAGGGCGCGCCCGCACGGCGGTCGGCGGCTCCCATATCCGCGCGTTAACGGGGGACCAGGACGGAGTGAAATCCTGTCAACCGGGGGCGGGACGGTCAGCAAGCCGGACTTGATCACAGGTGCCACCGGCATTCCGCTCGCCGCCACCCTGACTGGCGGCAACCGCAACGACGTCATCCAGCTGCTCCCGCTGCTGGACCCAGTTGCGGCAGGCGCGGTCGGGCGCGCGCCGTCCTACTGGGTGACCGCGGCTCCGGCCGCGACAAGTACCCCATCGCCTCGTCCGCAGTCTCGGCGTGAAGCCGGTGATCCTGGGCATCGGGCGCTCTGGCCTCGGGAGGTACGCGACGGCAGCCATGAAGCCTCCCCTCGCCCACAGATGCGCCCTCATCTGCCGGCGACGCCCGAAGGCTTTGTCACGGACTATGGCTAATCGACATCAGCGAGTCGGTTCAGCCCTTCCGCGGCGGTAAAGCTCCACCCCACGAGGCGCGGGCCCGACCACTTGATGCCGATCATCAGCTCGTCCCGGGCAACCGCGGGCAGTTCGTTCCCGCTCCACGTGTCCAAGGACATGGAATCAACTCGCAGTCCGTGTCCGCAGACTTCAGCCGCCCGAGCCTTTGGGGCAGAGAGGTATCGGCTGGCTCGACCCTCCTGGTCAGCCGCCATTGCGGGAGGGGCCAGCAGCGGTGCTGCCGCGCACCACCAGCTCGGGTTCAAAGAGCATCTCCTCGGTGCTTCCGCCGGCGCCGGAGATCTGATTCAGCAGCATGGTGACCACGGCCTGCCCCATGGCGTCGACCGGTTGTCTGACGGTCGTCAGCGGTGGGTTGGCGAAGGGCATGAAGGCAGAGTCGTCGTAGCCCACGACCGATACATCGCCAGGAACGTCGAGCTTCATTCGGCGAGCCGCTCTGATCGCCCCGAGGGCGAGTACATCGCTACCGCAGACCACACCCGAAACGCCCTGCCGGAACAGCCGTGAGACGGCCGAGGTTCCCCCCTCCAAGGTGTACATGGTCTGAACAATGTCCGGGTCTGCATCGGTAACGCCCAGGTGTTCGTGCATCGCCGACCGGAATGCATCGATCTTGCGTGCTGCTGGAATGTGGCCCTGTTCCCCCACCGCGAGGCCGATCCTTCGGTGGCCGAGGGACGCCAGATGCTTGACGGCGAGTTCGACGGCCATTGCGTCGTCGGCCGATACGCAGGGGATTTTGAGCTCCGGGGGGATGCCGTTGACGGCTACAAGAGGAAGCCCGCGTTCCGTCAGGCGGTCGTAGTGGCGGTGGTCCGCGGCACGCTCCGAGTGGAGGCCGCAGATGAATATGGCGCCGATGACCTGGTGTTCCAACAACATGTCGACGTAGTCGCTCTCATGTACCCCACCGAGCGTGCCCGTGCACAGTACGGGCGTGAAACCGCGCTGGGCGAGAGCAGTGCCGATGACCCCCACGAACGCCGGGAAGACCGGATTGCTCATCTCGGGGACCACCAGGCCGACGAGACGGTTCGCACGCCCACGCAGGTGTGGCGGCCGCTCGTACCCCAAGACGTCGAGCGCGGTCAGAACGGCCGCACGGGTGGACTGTGCCACCCCCGACTTGCCGTTCAGGACGCGACTGACCGTCGCCTCACTGACACCTGCGAACTCCGCGACCTCCACCAAACGACTCACCATGCCGGAAGTCTATGACATTTTCTTGCAGGTCCTTGCTGATCCTTGCATGGGTGCCCTGCGCACTCGTGCCCGACGCTCACAAGCGTCTGGTGTGGTGTGCGACGGTCTCACCACTGCCAGTCGGCACGGAGGGGTGAGGTCTCCGGCAATCAGCTTGGCGACCGTTTTACTCGTCGGGCGCTAGTGCTGGATTCCGCTTTCCGTGGGTATATGTGCTGGTGGCGGGGTAGTTCGGGTGCTCGGGGGCGGGTGCTGGACGGTGGTGTTACGGGCAC
>NZ_JBHWWF010000079.1:0-12122 GCF_042736455.1 Streptomyces sp. NPDC060064 | reverse complement strand
GGGCCGGATCAGGAGAGCTGATCCGGCCGGCCCCGGCCCCGGGTGCTCCATCGGTGTCGTCAGCTGCTGTAGACGCCGACTTCGTGGAGGGAGTAGCCCCAGTTGGTGCCGCGCTCCAGCCCGTGGATGCGTACGTAGCGGGCTGTCGTTCCGGTGAACTGTGCCGTGTCCAGGCCGCCGTCGCCGGCGGTCGTGGACCATACGGACTGCCAGTTCGTGCCGTCGGTGGAGACCTCGATGCGGTACGCCTTCCCGTAGGCGCGCTCCCAGTTGAGGGTGACGCGCTTGATCAGGCTCGGTGCCCCGAGGTCGATCCGGAGCCACTGGTCGTTGCTCCAGTCGCTTGCCCAGCGGGTGTCCGCGTTGCCGTCCACGGCCCTGTCGGGGGCGTAACTCGTGAACAGGCTCCACTCCGACGAACTGGCCGAGGTGGACGAGCCTGCGGCAAGGTTCACCCCGGCCTTGTGGTTCTCGGACGCCTTCCAGGTGTCGAGGTAGGACTCGGCGCCGCGGAAGAGGTCGTCCACGACACCCTTGCCGCCGACGATCCGTATGTCCTCCAGCCAGTCCGGGACCAGACCGTAGTGCGCGGCGCCGTCGGTGTTGATGTCCCAGGTGCGCTCGCCGGTGGTCTGCTTGTCGATGACGGCGCTTCCGTCGGCGCTGCGGAAGGGGTACCGCACTGGGTTCGAAGTGTCCGCACCGCGGGGCCCCGGCCAGCCGCCGACACCGTTCATGTCGGTGCCGTAGCCGTAGCCGACGTGGTACTTGTCGCGCAGCGCTTTCGTCCGGTTCGCCTCTGCGGTGAACCCCTCGGCGCCGTGCATGTACTGGGCGATGAAGCCGCCGAGACCGTAGACCCGCTCGGTCCAGTTGAGGTCCATCCAGCTGTGCGAGGAGATCACGCCGGGGTACGACTCGGACTCGAAGATGTCCAGGGCCCGGCCCGCGGCCTTGACGCTCATATGGTCGATCTCCAGCATCATCTTGCGTTTCATCATGCCGCGCGCGGCGTACTCACCGAGCTCGGTGAGACCGCGGGTGTTGCACTGTGCGTCCGCGGCGTACGACGGGACCTTCACACCCTGCGGAAGTTCCTTCTCCGCCCCGGGCGCCGACGCGATGCCGATGGGGTTGTCGCGCTGCGGACCTCTGCACTTCTCCGTCTTCCAGAAGGTGCCGGTCGACAGGAACTGGCCGACGTTGATCGCCGTGCCGAGGGTGCCCTCGTCGAAACGGACCCCGCACAGGGCGTTGTCGAATTTGTGACACAGGAACATGCTGCGTACGCCCAGCTTGTGCAGCTCGTCCAGACCGCGGTCGATGTCGTCCTTGCCGCACTGCGCGATGTCCAGTATCTGCTTGCATCCGAACGGCTCTGAGGTCTCGACCCCCAGAACGACGGCCAGCTTGCCCTGCTGGATGACCTGGCGGGCCTGCGCGGTGTCGGTGACGATCCTGAACCAGCCCTTGCCCGGGCCGCCGTACATCTTGTCGATGTAGGCCTGCATGTCGTACGTCTTCTGCGCCTGCAGGCGGATGGAGGTCATCTCGTCGCAGCTGCGGTCCTTGAAGAAGTAGACCGAGCAGATCACGCCGTTGGTGACGAGGTCGTTGACGAGCACTCGCTGACCGCCGCGCCAGGCCCGCTCGATCCAGGCGTAGTAGTTCTGCTGGTGGGTCAACGAGTCATGGGCCGGCCAGTCCTTGAACGTCGGCCATCCGTTGGGGTCGTGCTTGCCGTCGCCACCCTTGGTGATGAAGTCGAAGATCGCGAGCGAGCCGTCGGGGTAGTGCTCGGGGCAGTCCTTGAGTGCGTCCGCGACCCCCAGTTCGGAGAACGGTTTGCCGCAGATGAGCCGGCCGCCGAAGGCCTCGTTGGACATCAGGTGGTTGTGTGCGTCGACGAAGCCCCGTACCTGCCCCTGGGAGTCGGTCCCTTTGAAGGGCTCGCCCGTGACATTGATCTGGGAGTCGGGCGCGGGCCGCGCGGCCGGGGTCCACCAGCCGGACTCGGCCGAGGAACTGGGCGCTGTGCCGAGGACCATGGCCACCACGGTGAGGAGCAGCGACAGAACCGCGATGGGCCTGCGTTTGCGGTGCGAGTGTCGAGTCATGGGCATCACTCATGCCTTCGGTAAGCGGATGGTGGGGGGTGAGGAGCCGATGCCGTCCGGGGTCACGTCCGTCCCTGGGGTGGGTTGTCATGGCCCGCGTAAGCGGTGCGACGAGAATCGCGACTATCACACTCGGAGTCAATAGTCCGGGACGGCCGACCTGATGGCTCCGCCGATCCGCCGAACTCGTCGGGTGGGCAGGGGCGATGGCGGTCGAGCAGGCCTTCAGGACCAACCGCGACCGTGGGCGACGGCCTCTCTCCCGCAACACATCTCGTGGATGGCCGTCGCCGATCGGTCCCGTGGACCGATGCACAGTGCTGCTCCGAGACCGTCAAGAAGCGCGGCCCCCACGGGCGCCCGGCTACACCCCCGTCGGCGGCCGGCGCGCAGCGTATGTTCCCGCGCCCGCCGCCAGCAGCATCACGCAGCCCGTGAAAATCAGCCCGGCTTGGCGCAGCCCGAGCCATGTGGCCATGGCGCCGACACCGACCACCGGCACCGAGATCCCGGTGTAGGCGACGACGAAGAACGCCGAAATGGTGCCGCCTCGTTGCTGTGCCGGGGCCGCGCCGCTGACCAGGGTGAGTGCCGCGCGAAAGGCCAGTCCCTGGCCGGTGCCGCCGCTCAGGGCGCCCAGGACGAGCAGGAGCATGGATTCGGCGATCAGTGATGACGCCACGAACAACAGGCCCACAACGAGGATGCCGCACCCCACGGGGAGCGCGAGGCGCGCGCCGATCCGTTGTGTCAGGGACTGCCCGACGGTCGAACCGAGGAACACGGAGAACACCACCGCGCCCGAAACGGCCAGGTTGTGCACACCCAGCGTCTGCGAGGCAAAGCTCGGCGCGACTGCCGTGAACAGCCCGAGAAGCGCGAAGCCCGCGAACGCCGCCAGCGCGGCGGGCGCGAACACACCCTTCACCTCCGGCGGCACGGTGACTCCCTGCGGCTTCAGCGGCGGCCATCGCTTCGGCTCCGCCACGGTCTCCGGCAGGAACCAGGTGATCCCACTGGCCACAGCCACCAGCCCGAGGTGGACCAAGAACGGCAACGTCAGCGGCCAGGGCGTGTACTGCGCGAGGAGGCCGGAGAACAGTGGCCCGCAGCCCAGACCACCCATGTTCGCCGCGGTGGCGGCGAACCCGGCACGCGCCTTCTGTCCAGGACCGGCCAACTCGATGACGGCCGCTGTCGCCGCGCCGCTCAGCAGGCCGGCCGCGCAGCCGGACAGCAGCCGCCCCGCGAAGAGCAGAGGCAGACCGCTCTGCAGGAGGAAGCATCCAGCGCTCGCGGCCGACAAAGCCATGGCGCACAGGAGGACAGGTCTGCGGCCGACCTCGTCGGAGTAGTTTCCCGCCACCAGCAGCACGGTGATGACCGCGACGGCGTACACGGCGAAGACAACGGTCACCATCAGCTCGGAGAAGCCGATCTGTTCCTGGTAGAGCCCGTACAACGGTGTCGGCAGGGTGGTCCCGGCCATCCCGATGGCGAACACCGCTGCCGCAGCCGGATAGCCCGGTCGCCAACCACCGCTTGCGTTCACCGCGCCCTCGCGAACCATCACGCACGTCACCCTACGAGCGCCCCCTCGCTGTCGCCGCTCGGCACGAGGCGCGCTGCCCCGAACGTGAACCGGCGCAGGCCTCACCCGGCGCGGAACCGTTTGTTGTGCAGAGGTGACCGAGGGACTTGGCAATCGGGGAGATCCCGCCGGCGACGGTGCGGGCTGCACGGGCGGCGATCGGCCTCCTCTGCGGGAAGGGGGTATTGGAGGGCTGACTTCCCGTCAGTACGATGCGCCGTAGTTGATCACTCAGCGTGTGGTTTCGGCCATGGTCCGTGAACGCCAGCCTGAGTGCTCGCGCGCCGACAACTGAGAGGGAATCAAGAGTGACTCACGCACTGGCAGTTCCGCCGACGTACGCTCCCATCCCGTCCGCCGTGCACCCGAACCACGCAGCCATCGATGCACGGACGGCAGCCTGGGCCGACACATTCGATATCGGATCACAGGAGTGGCGCAGCCGCCTCGTCACACAGGACATCGGCGTGTTCGCCGCTCGAATCCTTCCTGAGGGGCAGGAAGAGGTCGTCTCGCTTCTCTCCGACTTCGTCATTTGGCTCTTCGGCGTGGACGACGGCTACTGCGAGGAAGGCGATCTTGGCGACAAACCGGGCGAGTTGGCGGCGGCGCTGCACCGTCTGCTGCGCATTGCGCAGAACCCCGAGTCGCCCATGCTCACGGACGACCCCCTCGCCGAGGGGCTGCGCGATCTGACACTGCGGGTGTCCCGTTGCGGAACGGCCCTGCAGGCCGGGCGGTGGGTGGACACCCTGCGCGAGTACTTCTTCGCCGTGGTGTGGGAGGCGGAGCACCGCGCCGCGAGCCGGGTTCCCGGTCTGAACGACTACACCTTGATGCGCCTCTACGACGGCGCGACCTCCGTGGTGCAGCCGTTTTTGGAGATGGGGCACGGATTTGAACTCCAGCCCCATGAACGGGACAGCAAAGCGGTGCGGGCCGCCTCCGAGATGACCTCGTTCATCACCACGTGGGACAACGACATCTACTCACACCACAAGGAAAGCCGCGGGACGGGCTACTACCTGAACGTCATCCGGGTGCTGGAGCACGAGTACGCGCTGACACCGGACGAGGCGCTGACCAAGGCGATAGCCCAGCGCGACCGCGTGATGTGTCTCTTCCTCAGCCTGCGTGCGAAATTGGATGACGAGGGCAGCCCGCAGGTACGGAAGTATCTGCGCGGCCTCTCCTCTTTCATCCGGGCGACCCAGGACTGGAGCATCAGTTCCCTGCGCTACACCACGCCCGACGACCCGGCCGCCCTTCCCTCGTCGTTCACCGACAGTCCGACCGACGACAGCACCGACCCGCTGGACATCCCCTCGATCTCATGGTGGTGGGATCTGGTGCCCGTCTCCCGAACGGCGCCACTGGACCAGTCCAGGGTTCCGTCCGCAGCGAGCCGGTACACCCCTGGTCCCGCCTGATCCCGCTTCGGGACACCGCGGAGGCATGACCGAGAGCTTCGGGGTTGTGCCTCCATCCGTGACCGTGAATCGGGGGTGTCGCCGGTTGTGGGCGTCCAGCCGAATGCCTGGCTGTGCCTGACGCCTAGGCAGAATCCCTGCGGGAGGAGTCCTCTGTGTCGCGTTCGCCGCGGTCGTCCTCCACAACGACCGGAAACATCGAATTCCTTCGCCGACACCCCCTGCTCGGAGGGCACTTACGCGAAGGGGCGTCCGGATCCGAGATGGTTCCGGACGCCCCGGATCGAGCAGTTCCGTAGCGCCTTACAGGTCGCGGCGGAGGCGCAAGCATTCTTCCGCAGATACGGAAACGTCGGCCATGGGGCCGATCACCGAGACGTGTCTCGAGCACGCCGGGTAACGGTCATCGGAATGCTGTCGGCATGGGCCACGGCTGAGGCCACTTCCTTGGGCGTGTGTCCGGGAACCGGGGTGAACTGCCACTGGGAGAGCAGTGTCGCGAGGGCGATGGTTGCCTCGGTCCAGGCGTACTGATCGCCGATGCATTTGTGGTTGCCCGCGCCGAAGGGGGTGAACGCTCCGCGGGGAATGTTGTCCCGGTTCTCGGGCAGCCACCGGTCGGGGTTGAAGGTGCCGGCGTCGTCGAAGACGTTGGGATCGCGGTGGATGGCGTACAGGCTGAATGCGACCTCCGTGCCTGCCGGGAGGGTGACACCGCCGAGCTCCACCTCCGTCGTGGTTCGGCGCATCAGGAGCGTGACGCCGTGGAGGCGCACAGCTTCGTCCAGTGCGCGGCGTATCCCCATGAGCTTCGGTATGTCCTGGATGGTGACCTGACGGTCTCCGACGACTTCGTGGATCTCCGCGACGATCTTCTTCTCGACGTCGGGGTGGGAGGCCAGTTCATGGAAGGTCCAGGCGAGACTGGCCGCGGTGGTCTCCGCACCGGCGAAGAGGATCGTGCTGAGCTCGTCCCGGACTTCGGTGTCGGACAGGGCCTTCTCTTTGAGGAGGAGGGACAGCAGGTCGTTACGGTCGGAGGTGCCTTCGCGGCGTGCTGCGGCGATCACGTCGTCGATGACGCTCTTCAGGCTGGCTGCGGCGGCGTCGAACTCCCGGTTGGCCCTGATGGGTAGCCGGTCCAAGGCCTTGGGGGACATGGCGCGTTTGAGGAGGTTCGCCAGTACGACAGGGAGGTTGTCGCGTACGGCCTTCACTGCCGGGCGTCCGATGTCGGTCGAGAACAGGGTCTCGGCCAGCGTCTCGATGCTGTACTCGGCCATCGCCAGTTCCAGGTCCACCGTCTGGCCCGGTTGCCAGGCGTCGGCGAGAGCGCACGCATTCCGGCTCATGATGTCGGAGTAGCCGGCGATCCGTTCCTTGGTGAACATGGGTTGCAGCAGTCGCCGGTTCCTGTGGTGCACTTCGCCGCTGGCGGTGGCGATGCCGTTGCCGACCAGGGGTTTCAGCTGGTCGAAGAAGCGGCCCTTCTCGAACCTGCGCGCCTGTCTGACCAGCACTTCCTGTGCCAGGTCGGCAGAGGTGACGAAGTAGACAGGCAACGTGCCCAGGTTGACCCGCACGACGTCACCGTGCTGGCGCAGCGATGACAAAAAGGTGAAGGGATCGCGTACGAGCTGGAGGACGTGGCCGAGGAGCGGAACGGCTCCAGGGGCACGCGGCACAGACGGGGAACTGGCCGATTGCAACCCAAGTGACACTTATTCAGTCCTTTGCTCGGTATGGTGCGCCGACCTGTCGGCCTCGAGGCTGAGGTGTACTGCCGTGGTCCGGCAGTCGCGATTGTCCGGCGTCTCTGGGGGAGGCATGAGGCCTGTGGGTCTGGGGGGAGTAACAAGGGTTATGGCTGTATGCGGCGCGGGCTCTCGCCGTTGCCTCAGTGAGCTCGATCGGGCGCACAGTCCGCTGAGGCCTGTGGTGCGACGGGGAATTGGCACGGACCTCGAGGCTTCGTTCGCGCTTGCGATTGGCATGATGCCAGTAGAGGAGCGCAGGGTGTAGGCACAGGCGGGCAGCACGGCCTTCGACGCGGCTGACGCAGCTGTCCCCGCGGCTTCACCATGTCGCCACCGGGTCGGCAGCAACGCAGCTGGCGACCCCAACTGGGCGCCCCCACAGGCATGTTTCATGCCAGACCCGTAGCAGAGAGCTGAGCGGACCATGGATATGCTGCGCTGCGCTCCTGCTCCGTCCTCAGCCCCGAGGAGACCCTCGTTCCGTGTTCAGCGCTCCCGTTCTTGTGGTGTGCCCCCTGCGCTTCTCGCTGACCATTGGTGTGCTCGCCTGCCGGCCATCAGCCGGCAGCGCCCGCGATGTGATCAGGGATGGCGGCGGCGAACTCCCGGATGTGGCCGAGGCCGACGAGCCGGGCAGTCTGCGCTCCTTACGTCATTGCTGCTTCCCGGAGGCCTTGTGACCACCTCGTATCCAGAATCAAACGGTTTCTCGGCCGCGTCCGCGCCGCCTCCCGGCTGCCCCGCCCACGGCCTCGGGTCGACGGGCCCGCAGCGGTTGTACGGGCCGGAGGCGGGAGACGCTCCCCGTGCCCTGTACGCCAAGCTCCGCGAAGCGCACGGTCCGGTGGCACCGGTCCTGCTGCCGGGAGACGTACCAGCCTGGCTCGTCCTCGGGCACCGGGAGAATCTGGACGTGATGCGCACTCCGTCGCTGTTCTCCTGCGACTCCCGCATATGGAACGTCCAGCTGACGGCGGACTCACCTCTGCTGCCCCTCACGGCCTGGCAACGCCTGATCGTCTTCGCGGACGGTGAGGAGCATGCCCGGCTCCGCAGCGCGGTCACCGACAGTCTCGACGAGTTGAACCGTCACGGCATCCGCCGGCACGTCGTCCGCTACACCCATCAGCTGATCGACGGCTTCGCCCCTACGGGACGGGTCGACCTGGTTGCCGACTTCGCAGAGCAGCTGTCGAGCCTGGTCCTGGCCCGCCAGTTCGGTATCCGGGAGCAGGACGCCCTCATCCTGGGCACAGCGGTCCGGGACATGGTGAAGGGCACCCCATCCGCGCTGCAGAGCAACCAGTTCGTCGTCACCGTCATGACGGACCTTGTGAAGCGGAAGAAAGACAAGCCCGGCAAGGACTTCGCCAGCTCTCTGCTGCATCACCAGTCGCAGCTCACCGATGACGAAGTGACCGAGCATCTGCGGCAGGCAATCGTCGCCGCACACGAGAACACCACCAACCTGATCGGCAACACCCTCCGGGTCGTGCTGACCGACCGGCGGTTCCGCTCGAATCTTTCCGGCGGGTCGATGACACTGCCGGATGCCCTCGAGCAGGTGATGTGGGACGCCCCGCCGCTCGCGGTGGTGCCCAACCGGTGGGCGACCGGCGACACCCTCCTCGGAGGCCAGCAGATCAGGAAGGGTGACATGGTGATGCTGGGCTTGGCTGCAGGGAACGTGGACCCCGAGATCCGGCCCGACCTCACCACCCCCGTGCACGGCAACCGTTCGCACCTCGCTTTCAGCGGCGGGCCCCATGAATGCCCTGGGCAGGACATCGGCCGCGCAATCTCCGACACCGGCATCGACACCCTGCTCGCACGCGTCCCCGACCTCGAACTCGCCGTTGCCGAGCCCGAGCTGACGGAGACGGCGTCACTGGTATCCAGCCGCCTCGACAGCCTTCCGGCAACCTTCAAACCTCAGCGGCCGCATACCAGCGACGAGAGGACCGCCGGCACCGGCACGGCTGCATCACAGGCACAGCCGCTCCCCGCCGCCACGCTGCCCGCGGCCGCAGGCGAGCCCGCCACCAGCGGTCCGCGCAGGCCGTGGTGGAGGAGGTTCCTCAAGGGCCGCGCGCGCTGACAGCACGGAACACCGAAGGGGCCCGGACCTTATGTCCGGGCCCCTTCGTGCGGATGAGCACCGCGCTTCATCAGTGGCTGCGATGCATGCGCTTCGGGTCCCTCAGCCGGCCGAGGCCAAGGCCGCTCGAGCGCCCCCGCGCTGCCGCCGCCCGGCACAAGGCGGCGCGCTGCCTCGAACATGAGCCGGCGCAGGCGTCACCCGGCGCGGAACCGTTTGTTGTGCAGAGGTGACCGAGGGACTTGGCAATCGTCACTCCCAGAGTTTGTAAGTCATTTCCCGCTGCGCCGGCGGTGGCTTGCTGTCGGTGTAGATGAGTCGCAGCCGGGTGAAATGCTGTAGCTCAGGATGCTTCCGCCAGGTCTCTGGGCGGTCGAACCTCACGGTGACAGGGTAGGAGTGGAACTTGCCTGCCGCGCAGTAGGGCTGACAGTCATTCACCACGTCGAGTCCGCTGCCCGCAGCGGACGTCGGTCCCCAATGGGACCATCGGAGTTTGATGAGGCGGTTGTTGCCATCCCCGCAGGCGAGCAAGAAGTCGCCGGGGCGTATCTGTGAATGCGAGAAACAGTCGACGGCCACAACCTGAGCGGGCGAGGGTGCCCTTGCGGAAGCGGATGCCGGTACTACCGCTGCTGCGAGCGCTGTGGCAGCACACAGCATGACCGTTGTCTTGAGCTTGTGTCTCTGCATGTCGGCTCCCAGCTGCCTCTTTTCGAGCCTACGCGGCCCTCCGTGTACACCTGACTCCCCGCGCGCTGCGATCTGCCCGTCAGGAGCAGTCGTCGGTGGTGATGACGCCCCTTTCTTCCAACGGTTGTTCCTGAATCGACGCTACGACCGTGCCCAGGGATGCACCACCCGTACAGGCGCTCACCATGCGAAGCAGGAAATGTCAATTTCCCTTCGGTGGATCACGATGCGTCTGCCGAACCCAATGCCGGAGGGGGCCGCAGAGCTGCGAAATTCTGCGTGCGGCACCGATGAGGGTCATGTCGACCTGCCCGGGGCGTCACCAGAGCTTGTCGATCTCTCCTGGATGCAGCTCGATGCGGCAGTGGCGGAACGACGCCCGGGCCTGCCTGCCCTCGGCCGAGAAGAAGTCGGCCATCGTGACCTTGTCGAAGCCGGGCTGGTCGCTCGGGAAGGGAACCTGCCGTGTTGCTCCGATGAGCACTGTCCCAGGAAGAAGGTTCCAGCCCGCGCTCTCATAGAACGCCTGGAGCGGGCGGTCGCAGGTGAAAAACCCCAGGTCCAGACCCTGGGTGAGCATCGTCTCCCGGGCCGCCGCAACCAGGCGGCGGCCATGTCCGCGACCACGAGCCTCCCGGCGCGTCACCACTGTGCTCAGCCCACCAGCGGCATAGCGCCGACCCGTATGGGCGATCTCCTTGGACAGGATGTCCAGCGCGGCCAGCACCGTGCCCTCGTCCATGAGCAGCATCGACCACGGCCGCAGTACAGGATCGTGGGTCGGCGCATCGGCAGGGGTGAGCGAGACGCGCGTGGACGGCCACGCCTGCTCCTGGATCTCCCGCACCTGCACGCGGAGCTCGGACGGAGTGGCTTCTTCGGGGAAGGACAGGATCTGCACGGGCTGATTCTGCTCACACACCACACGAGCGCAACCGACTTTCCCGGCGGTGAGACCGGCTGGACCGACGGCGGTGGCGGTCGCCGGAAGGCCCGCACCCCTTTCAAGATCCCTCACGCGGGACCTGCGTCACCGACCTCCTTGGACAGAGCTTCTAGGTCTTACGATCCTGGAGCTGATGGCGCCGCTTGCCACTGAGGTCGCCGTTCTGGAGGTCCGGCCGGCTGCCCGACCGCGTCGGTGGCGTGGGGGAGGCTGCCCTGGAACCGGTGGTCACCTTGTCGGGGTTGAGCACGTCCTTGCCGTACAGATCCTGCAGCCAGTTAGTCTGGTAGATGGTGTCGAGGTAGCGTTCGCCGAGGTCCGGGGCGATGGCCACTGCGGTGAGTTCGCGCGCGTCGTGCCGGGCCAGCCAGCCCATGGCGCCGCTGACCACCGTGCCGGTGGATCCGCCGAACAGGAAGCCCGCTCTGGCCAGACGATGGCAGGCACGGATGGTGTCCGCCTCCTCGACGCGTATTACCTCGTCCACGTAGGACTCGTCGAGCAGTGGTGGACGGATGCTCATGCCCAGGCCGGGAATCATCCGGCGTCCCGGGGTACCGCCGAAGGCCACCGAGCCGACGCTGTCCAGTGCGACGACATGCACCGGACGGTGCCACTCCCGGAAGTAGCGTGCACAGCCCATCAGGGTCCCGGTGGTGCCGGCCCCGACGAACAGCACGTCCAGGTGCGGGAACTGGCGGGCGATCTCCGGCGCTGTCTTGCGGTAGTGCGCCTTCCAGTTGCTCGGGTTGGTGTACTGGCTGAGCCATACGTAACGGTCGTCGGAGGCGCACAGCGCGCGGACGTACTCGATCCGCGCGCCGAGGAAGCCGCCGTTGGCCTCCTGTCCGGCGATGATGTGCACCTGGCTGCCCAGGGCCTCCATCATCATCCTGGTCGACAGGTTGCAGCGGGAGTCCGTCACGCACAGGAACCGGTAGCCCTTGCTCGCCGCGATCATGCTCAGCGCCACGCCGAGATTTCCGGACGAGGACTCGACCAGGATCGAATTCGGCGTCAGGACTCCGTCCCGCTCGGCGGTCTCCACCATTTCGGTCGCGGCTTTCAGCTTGATCGAGCCGGCGAAGTTGAAGCCCTCACACTTCAGGAAGAGCGACTGCCCGAAGATCGACCGAAGGTCGACATAGAGCTCCTCTTCGTTGAAGGCGTAGGGAACGGATATGACGGGCACGATGGTCTCCTCATCTGCAGCAGAGCACTTTCGGAACGTCCATCCGACCGTGGGGCGGGCTTCTCGGTCTTGCGGGCGGGAGCCTGTGTCCAACCGAGCCGGACGGGGGCCCTGCGTCAGCGGCCGCGGTCTCGTGCGCCCTGACGTGCGGCGACTTGACCGGTGATCTCTCCTGGGATTAGTCCTGCATATGCCTCCTGGGCTCTCGGCCGGCTCATCCGTATCGGCTCAGTTCGTGGAAGAAGTCGTCGATGATCTGCAGTTCTCCGGAGCGGACCGCCTCGTCGTAGACGTACTT
>NZ_JBHWWF010000078.1:0-12355 GCF_042736455.1 Streptomyces sp. NPDC060064 | reverse complement strand
CTGCACACCTACAACCACCACCGCTGCCACACCGCACTCGCAGGCCAGCCACCCATCAGCCGCGTGAACAACGCTGCAGGTCAATACAGCTAGGGCGTTCCCTGGCGGCCCGCCGCGGCGGCCCAGCCGGTCGGGCGTCCGAGCGGCCAGGCGTACGGCCCTTCGGGGTCGTCCAGCCAGGCCCACTGGTGGTCCCCGCTGACGGTGACCCCGAACCGGTCCCGCTGTGGGCGCCGCTCGCGCTCCCACAGCGAGAGGGCCTCGTGCGGATCGAGGCTGCCCGCGGCCAGGGTCAGCAGGAAGCGGAAGAGGTCGTTCTCGATCGCGCGCCTCGGCAGCCCGCCGATATGCCCCTCCCGCGGCAGCTCGCCACCGCGCAGCGGCACGAAGTACGCCGACGTGCGCAGAAAGTGGCCCTCCGCACTTCTGCCGCCGCTGTCGTCACGCACCCGCAGCGCGATCAGCCCGGTGGAGAGCGGAGCCAGGATCCGCGCCCCCGGGCTGCACTGCGGCAGCCAGTCGAACGGCACCGACGGCAGCGTGCAGGTCGCGATGATGCGGTCGAAGGGGGCGCGCGCCGGGCAGCCGCGCGCACCGTCGCCGGTGGCGACGGTGGGGTGGTGGCCGGCGGCCGCCAGATGCGAACGCGCCGATTCGGTGATCTCCGGGTCCAGATCGACGGTGGCCACCAGGTCGTCGCCGAGCCGGTGCGACAGCAGAGCGGCGTTGTAGCCGGTGCCCGCGCCGATCTCGAGTACGGCGTTCCCGTCCTCGACATCGAGCTCCTCGAGCATCCGGGCCATCAGCGAGGGCTGGCTGCTGGAGGAGAGCAGCTCACCGTCGCGCACCCGGGTGGCGAGCGGCCCGTCCGCGTACGCACCCCGCAGCCAGCGCTCCCGCCGCACGGGGTCCGGGTCCTCGCACCACAGGCGTTCGTACGCGCCCGCCCGGCTCCCGTAGTAGTACGGCACGAACAGATGCCGCGGCACCTCTTCGAACGCCGCCCGCCAGGCCGGGTCGGTCAGCCCGCCGCCCGCCACGATCTCCCGCACCAACAGCCGCCGCGCCTCGGCGGCGGGCTCGGCGAACCGGTCCAGGTGCACAGCCATGCCTCCACTCTCCTGCGCCACCGCCCCCTGGGCGAGCACCCGATCGGGGGTGGTCCTAGGGCTGGAGTCCTCGGCCGGTGCGTCTGAGACGATGGACGGGTGCTGCACTTCCCGGGGGCTACCCCCGGACCCCCGGCCGACACCCCTCGGGGCTGACCAGAGACACATTGCGAGGCTTATTCACGTGAACGAGATTCCGCGCGGCACCGTTCAGGAGCAGACCTTCTACGAGCAGGTCGGCGGCGAGGAGACTTTCCGGCGGCTCGTCCACCGCTTCTACCAGGGCGTTGCCGAGGACCCGGTGCTGCGGCCGATGTACCCGGAGCAGGATCTGGGACCGGCCGAGGAACGGCTTGTTCTCTTCCTGATGCAGTACTGGGGCGGTCCGCGCACCTACAGCGACCACCGCGGCCATCCCCGGCTGCGGATGCGGCACGCGCCGTTCACCGTCGACCGGGCCGCGCACGACGCCTGGCTGAAGCACATGCGCACGGCTCTCGACGAGCTCGGACTCTCCGCGGAGCACGAGCAGCAGCTGTGGCACTACCTCACCTATGCCGCGGCAACGATGGTGAACGCCGCAGACTGAACACCTCGGACTGAACACCTCGGACTGAACGCCGCGGCCCGAACGCCGCGGCCCGAACGCCGCGGCCCGAACACCGCGGCCCGAACACCGCGCTCCGGCCCGCCGAGCGCGGAGCGGAAGATGTCCGCTCACCGCTTCCGGGCGTGGGTCAACCGAGCCTGGTGGGGGTCACGCTCAGTCCGCCGAGACCGGACGTGCGTACGGCGATCGACCCAAAGGGCGTACGCAGTCTGAGCCAGCCGCCCGCGGACAGCAGCGCGACCGGGACCCCGGGGCGCAGAAAGCCGAGCGACTGGGCGGCGTGCACGGCACGCAGCGGCAGTCCGGTGCCGGCGACGGTGCGCGCCCAGATCTCGTGCCCGATCCGGTCGCGCTCGGCGCGGGTGCGGCGCTCGGCGGGCAACTGCTCGTCACGGGTGCGGAATTCGGCGACGGCTGCGGCGACCGCGCCGCGCATCGTATTCACTTCGGGGAGTCCGGAGATCTCGCGCCAGCCGCCGCGCGGCGGCAGCACACCGGCCCATGGCGGACCGGTGACGGCGGCGGGCACAGTGAACTCCGCGCCGCCCTCAGCGCCGACGCACTCCAGCAGTTCGCCCGCGGAGACGGTGGCATCCAGCTCGACGGGGTCGCCGAGCCGTGCCGTGCGGATCGCGAGCACCTCGAAGGAGGGCGGACGCCCGAAAACGGCAAGCGCGCCGGCCCAGGCCTGGAGCCTGACCGCGGCGGCGCGGTCGTAGTGGATCAGCCGGGCGAGGAAGGCGGCGAGATCCTCCGCCTCCCTCGCATCGGCGAAGCGCAGACTCCGCACGGGCACGGTCATGCTGCGAGAGCACCCTCGCCGGCGTCGTCCAGGTACTTCTGGAGGAAGGACTTCTCCTCCGCGCTGATCCGGCGCGGGCGCTCGGCGCTGAGGTCGTAGGGCACGACGACGGTCGAGGCCCGCACATAGACCTGCGCCGAGGGACCCTCGGCGTCCTTGACCTCGTACGCGATGGTCAGCGACGCCGCGCTGATCTTCGTCACCCACAGCTCGATGACCACCGGCTCGTGCCGGTGGACCAGCGGCCGCTTGTAGTCGATCTCGTGCCGGGCCACGACGGACCCGCCGGAGAACGACGGGGAACCGTCCCCCGGCGCCAGCCGGAACATGAAGTCGATCCGCGCCTCTTCCAGATACCGCAGGAAGACAGCGTTGTTGACATGCCCGAAGGCATCCATGTCCGACCAGCGAAGGGGACAGCGGTAGATGTACCGGGCCATGTGCGACTCAGCCCCGGGTCAGCTTCTTGTAGGTGGCACGGTGCGGACGGGCCGCGTCCGCACCGAGGCGCTCGACCTTGTTCTTCTCGTACGACTCGAAGTTGCCCTCGAACCAGAACCACTTGGACTCGCCCTCGTACGCCAGGATGTGGGTGGCGACACGGTCGAGGAACCAGCGGTCGTGGGAGACGACCACGGCCGCACCGGGGAACTCGAGCAGAGCGTTCTCCAGCGAGGAGAGCGTCTCGACGTCGAGGTCGTTGGTCGGCTCGTCGAGGAGCAGCAGGTTGCCGCCCTGCTTCAGGGTCAGCGCCAGGTTGAGGCGGTTGCGCTCACCGCCGGAGAGGACGCCGGCCGGCTTCTGCTGGTCCGGTCCCTTGAAGCCGAACGCCGACACATAGGCGCGCGACGGCATCTCGACCTGGCCGACGTTGATGTAGTCGAGCTCGTCGGAGACGACGGCCCACAGCGTCTTCTTGGGGTCGATGTTGGCGCGGCTCTGGTCGACGTAGGAGATCTTGACGGTCTCGCCGACCTTGATCTCGCCGGAGTCGGGGGCCTCGAGGCCCTGGATCATCTTGAACAGCGTGGTCTTGCCGGCGCCGTTCGGGCCGATGACACCGACGATGCCGTTACGCGGCAGCGTGAAGCTGAGGTCGTCGATGAGGACCTTGTCGCCGAAGGCCTTGGAGAGCTTGTTGACCTCGACCACGACGGAGCCCAGACGCGGGCCCGGCGGGATCTGGATCTCCTCGAAGTCCAGCTTCCGCATCTTGTCGGCCTCGGCGGCCATCTCCTCGTAACGGGCGAGGCGGGCCTTGGACTTGGCCTGCCGCCCCTTCGCGTTGGAGCGGACCCACTCGAGCTCTTCCTTGAGCCGCTTGGCGCGCTTGGCGTCCTTCTGGCCCTCGACCTTGAGACGGGACTGCTTGCTCTCGAGGTAGGTGGAGTAGTTGCCCTCGTAGCCGATGGCGCGGCCGCGGTCGAGCTCCAGGATCCAGCCCGCGACATTGTCGAGGAAGTACCGGTCGTGGGTGACGGCGACGACGGTGCCGGCGTACTTGGCGAGGTGCTGCTCCAGCCACTGCACGGACTCGGCGTCGAGGTGGTTGGTGGGCTCGTCGAGGAGGAGCAGGTCGGGGGCCTCGAGCAGCAGCTTGCAGAGCGCGACGCGGCGCTTCTCGCCACCGGAGAGGTTGGTGACCGCCCAGTCGCCGGGCGGGCAGCCCAGCGCGTCCATGGCCTGCTCGAGCTGGGCGTCGAGGTCCCAGGCGTTGGCGTGGTCCAGGTCCTCCTGAAGCTTGCCCATCTCCTCCATCAGCGCGTCGGAGTAGTCGGTCGCCATCAGCTCGGCGACCTCGTTGAAGCGCTTGAGCTTGCCCATGATCTCGGCGGCGCCGTCCTGGACGTTCTCCAGCACGGTCTTGGACTCGTCGAGCGGGGGCTCCTGGAGGAGCATGCCGACGGTGTAGCCGGGCGACAGGAACGCGTCACCGTTGGACGGCTGCTCAAGGCCGGCCATGATCTTCAGCACGGTGGACTTACCGGCGCCGTTGGGGCCGACCACACCGATCTTCGCACCGGGCAGGAAGCTCAGCGTCACGTCATCGAGGATGACCTTGTCGCCGTGCGCCTTGCGCGTCTTGCGCATCGTGTAGATGTACTCAGCCAAGAGAAACCGTCCGGCAAGAAGTGGGTGGGCAGATACACCCCATCTTGCCTGACCGCCACCCCGGGAACGAAACCAGTAACGCCAGGGGTCCCTGACCTGGCTCTTCCGGTTTCCTTCCTGCAGTTGATCTGTCACTGACGGTCGTCGGCGGTCAGCACCGATCCGCCTCGCACGGCGCACAGACTGCCCGGCCCGGGCTTCGCGCAGATCGATCTCGTGGGAAGGGGGCGTTCGACCTCGGGCGCTTCGAGCTGCCGGTCGCGATCTGCGCGCTGGTGTGGACGCTCGTGGCGCTCTTTGTGCTGGTGGCACCCCGGGAGGCGCTCGTCTCCGTCGTGATCGTGGTCGGCTTGCTCCTCGCAGGCGGGCTGTACTTTCTCTTCATGCTGAAATTCGACCGCGAGTCGCTGGAGGCTGAACCCGGAGACGTGAGCGCCTTCAAGCAACCAAGCTGAAGGGTGTGGTGGCGCGTGCGGGCGATTCCGGCTACGAGGCGGCGCGTCGCAGCGGCGGATCAGAGGCGACGGAGCATCAATCCTCTGAACTGACCCTTACTGATGTGCCCCCGGCGGGATTCGAACTCCGCTACCCCCCGAGGCTGAACCCGCAACTGATCGCCGACGGCAACGGCCCCGGTACGCGCGGGCATACCGGGGCCGTCATCAGCGCAGCGTCACATTGCGCGTATACGTGCTCACTCCTCGGTGCCCGCCGTCTTCTTCTTGCGGAGGAAGAAGACCGCGCCGCCGCCGATGACGACCATCGCGATCGCGATGCCCGCGATCATCGGGGTGGCGCTGGAGCTTCCGGTCTCGGCGAGGTCGCCCTCGAGGCCCGCGGAGGCGCCGCCGGCCGAGGCCGGGCTGAGCTGGGACGAGGCGGTGTCCGTCTCCGGGGCCCCGGTGCCGGTGGTCTTGCAGTCCAGTACGCCCTTGAAGTTCTTCTTGAAGCCGTCGGGCCCGGTGATGGTGAAGTCGTACGCCTGGTCCTCGGCGACCGGCAAGGTGACGGTCCTGGATGCGCCGGCCGGGATGGAGTGCTTGAAGCCCATCAGCTCGAAGGTGAACGGAGCGTCGCCCTTGTTGGTGGCGGTGATGTCGACGCCACCCTTGGCGCAGTTCTTCTTCGCGGAGAGCGCCGGTATCGCGCCCGCCTTCGCCCAGGTGGCGGTGGCGTCCGCAGAGACCGTGGTCTCGCTGGAGCCGGCCAGGATCTGGGTCTGGCTCTTGGTCGCTCCGGCGAACGCCCGGCCCACCGGCACGGAGGTGGTGGCCTGGGCGGTCAGCGTCGCCGATGCGTCGGCGGCGCCGGCCGGGACGTCGAAGTACAGCTGGGCGCCGTTGACGGCGGAGGTGACGGGCTTGCCGGCCGCGTCGGTGATCTTGATGCCGCTGGCGGCGGCGTCGGCCGGCGGATTCACGGTGACCCGGTCGGCGTCGGTGCGGACCGTGACGGGGCCGAGCCGACCGCCCGCCAGGCCGGAAACCGCATTCGGCTCCAGGCTCAACGAGGCCTTGGGCTCCGCGACGTCCGTGGCCGCCTTCTCGAGCCAGTCCGCGAGCTTCTCCGCCTGCGGGTCCAGGGCGTCGACGTCCGCGTCGTCCGAGTAGCGCCAGATGGCGACCTGAGTGCCGGCCGCCGCGGTCCTCTCGGAGAGCGGTCCGGTGCCCGCGTCCTTGGCCAGCGCCGCCAGGTCGTCGATCTGCGGGTAGGAGTGCTGCAGGATCCAGCGGATCCTGCCCGCGTTCTTGTTGCCGCCGAGCGACGTCTGGTTCCAGGGGGTCTCCAGGTACTTCGCCTGGTCCTGGGTCGGGTTGTGGATGTCGATGCAGTACGTCTTCAGCCGCCCGCCGCCGTCGACGGTCATCTCGAACACCCCGGCGGGGATCTCGTGATTCTTGCCGTTCGTGTGGAGCACGGCCCGGTCGTAGGTCTTCAGCCCGTCAAGAGTGGCGACCGCGCCCCCCTGGTGCTGAACGCCGCCGTCGTCGGCGGTGGCCGCACCCGCGCCGGCCATGGAGCCCGCCGCGATGAGGCCCGACACCAATGCCGCGACAGTAAGACGACGAGCGGCGCCCCGCCTGCGTACAGATGACGCAGAGAACACAGCAAACACAGAATTCCCCTCCGGACGAGGCCTTTTTCGCGTGTGGCGCGTGGGGGGAGTGCCTCGCCTGCAGACTCAAGTGCCCCGTGAGTACGCGGAAATCCTAGAGACGCCGCGCACCCCAGTCCCCCGTCATACCGTCAGACAACCATTCCGACTCGGAATCGTTATCGCCGCCCGCCACCCGGCCGCCCATCACCGCCGTTTCACCGTTTCTGACTCGACAAATCTCCACAACTCCAGCTCAGGACACAGGTGTCGGCGTCTGCGCCCCCTGCGGACGTTCCGTCAGATTCGGTTCCGCCTTTACCACTCGCCGGAATGCAGACGTCCCCCGCGTCAGGTCGTGTCCCACCGCCACCGCCTCGATGTCCACGAACGTCCTCCGCTTCCCGTCCCGCTCTTCCTCCCGCACCTTCAACCGTCCATGGACGAGAAGAGGTTCACCGACAGACACGGATCCGGCGAGATTCACGGCGAGCGTCCGCCAGGCGAAGACCGTGTAGAAGCTGGTGTGTCCGTCCGTCCAGCTCCCGCTCTGCCGCTCCCACCGTCTCGGCGTCACCGCAATGCGGAATCGCGCCACCCCTCCCGACGCCGATTCCCGGTACTCCACATTCGTGGCGACATTGCCCACCACCGTCACCATGGTGTCGTTCACCGCGGCCACCTCCCCGTCCCGTTGTTGCACTGACCGGTCTTCTCTCCGACCGATCTCCATGCTGGACCGGACAGGAAGATCCCGCCGACGCCTGTGGACTACCGCAGCAGTGTGGACAACTTCGTCACCCCCGGCCCCGAGACGGTCGCGTACCGCTCCCGTACCTCCTCGTACCGCATGAGCTCCGTCACGACCGGATCGAGCACCTTCGCCCGCCCGCACCCAGCGGCCGCCTCCTGCAGCCGTCGCTCCGCCTCCTGCCCGTACCGGCGCGCCGGTCCCCGGGCCGCCGCCGCGCACGCCCACTCCACCAGCGGCCCGCCCACGATCCCCGCGAGCATCACCAGCGCCGGCGGCACCAGGCCCGGCTCCAGTACGCCGATGATCTGGCCCACCAGCCACAGCCCTCCGTAGACCTGGAGCAGGGTCATCGCCGCCTGCGCCAGCACCCCCATCGGCCACCACGCGGCTCGCGGCGGCCGGCCGCTCATCGCCCGCGCCTCGCGCACCGCCAGTTCGTCCAGCGCCTCGGGCAGCCCTTCGGCCCCGCGCAGCGCAGCCTCACGCACCGCCTGCCCCCACGGCCCCGGCAGCCCCTGTGCCGCCTCGTCCGCGACCGTACGCACCGCCTGCTCGACCCGCTGCCGTGCCGTGAGTTCGTCCTCCGCCGGAGCCGCGGCCTCCAGCAAGCCACTCCCCCGCATACGGGTGCGCTCGTACCAGCGCCACAGCCGCAGCCACGGCGTCCCGCACGCCCGGCTCGCGTTCCTGCGCCACTCGCGCTCCGCGGTCTCGCCCGCCGCCTTCGCGCCGACCGCCTCCGCCAGCCGTGCGGCGAAGTCCTGGCGCGAGCGCTCGCCGAGGCCGGTGCGCCCGTCGGCGATGTACACCGTACGGAGCTTCGCGGCGGCCGCGTCCACATCCGCGGACAGCCGGCGAGCGGCGGCGTTCTTCTCCTGCACGAACTTCCCGATCAGCTCGCGCAGTTCACCGACACCGCTGCCGGTGAGCGCCGACAGCGCGAGCACGGTGGCGCCGGGCTCGCCGTGTTCACCGAGCGCGATGCCGTCCTCGTCGAGGAGCCGGCGCAGATCGTCGAGCACCTGGTCGGCGGCCTCGCCCGGCAGCCGGTCCACCTGGTTGAGCACCACGAAGGTGATCTCCGCGTGCCCGGCGAGCGGCCGCAGATACCGCTCGTGCAGCGCGGCGTCCGCGTACTTCTCCGGGTCGACGACCCAGATCACCGCGTCCACCAGTGCCAGCACCCGGTCCACCTGCTCCCGGTGTCTGACCATGGCCGAGTCGTGGTCGGGCAGATCGACGAGGACGAGCCCGTACAGCTCCTCGTCGCCGCCGGCGAGCGGTCTGCGCCGCAGCCGCGGTGGGATGGCGAGCCGGTCGAGGAGACCGGCCGAGCCCTCCGACCAGGTGCAGGCGATGGGCGCGGATGTGGTGGGCCTGCGCAGCCCCGTCTCCGAGATCGGCACCTCGGCGAGCGCGTTGAACAGCGTCGATTTCCCGCTCCCCGTAGCGCCCGCGATGGCGACGACGGTGTGCCGCGAAGAGAGTCGCTGCCGGGCGGCCGCCTCGTCCAGGACCCGTCCCGCCTCTGCGAGGGTCCTGCCGTCCAGCCGGGTCCGCGACAGGCCGATCAGTTCGCGCAGCGCATCCAGCCGGACCCGCAGCGGCCCGGTGTAGGCACCGCCGATCGTCACATGCGTCTCGGCCAGGAGGTCCTCGTCCGGTTCGCTCTCCGGCTCCTCGTCCCGGCCGCCGGCCCGCCGGGCGATCAGCCCGTCGTCCCAGCGGTCGGCGGCCTCGTTCTCGTCGTCAGTGATGGCGGTCACCGCGGTCACCTCTCCTTCTGCAGTACGGACAGCGCGGCGATCAGCTCGGCCTGCGGTTCAGGGGTCAAATCGAGTGCGTCGAGGGGTGCGAGGCGGCGGTCTCGTTCGCTGTGCAGTACGTCGTCGATGTACGTCGTCACCAGCTCGCCGCCCTTGTCGCGCAGCCGCAGCGCGCCCTGGGCCCCGATCCGCTCGGCGAGCCGCTCCCCCGCGCTGCGGGCCCGGCGCCCGCCGAGCAGCGTGGCCGCGAGGAGCGCGGCCACCGTCTCGGGGTCGGACGCGGCGGTCCGCTCCAACCGGCGTACCTCTTCCTCGGCCAGCTCCTCCAGGACCCGCCGCCAGCGGCGTACGGCGATGCCGATCCGCTCTCCCGACTCCAGGTCCCGGCGCCCCTGGACAGTGAGCGCTCCCGCGGCCGGCTCGCGCCGCCAGGCCTCCTGGACATGCTCTTCGGCGGCGGCGACGGCGCACTGGAGCAGCGCCGAGAGACTGGCGACCAGGGAGTCCAGCAGTTCGCCCGCGGAACTGTCGCGCGGAAAGCTGCGCCAGCGGGTCCGCGCGTCCCCGGCGAGCACGGCACCGGCCCGGAGCCGCTGGCGCACCCGTTCGCCCTCCTTCTCGTACGCCTCCTCGACCGCGACGGTGAGCCGTACGGCCGCCGTGTACTGGGCGGCCACCGCGCCAGCGAGCGCGGGCATCCGCGCATTGAGCGAGTCGATCACGCCCGCCGCGGTACGCCCCACGGTCTGCTGTCTGGCCGCGGGGTCCTGCGCCCGGTGGGCGAGCCAGCTGAAGAGCGGGCTGACGGCGGTGGTGGGCAGCAGTCCGTTGCCGCCGCCCGCCGACTCGGGCAGCTCCGGAATGGTGAACCGCGGCACTTCGCCGAGGCCGGCCTTCGTCAGCAGCGCCGCGTACTGCCGCGACACGTCCGTGATGACCTGGTGCGGCACCCGGTCGAGCACCGTCACCAGCGTGGCGTCGTACTCCTTCGCGGTACGCAGCAGATGCCACGGCACGGCGTCGGCGTACCGCGAGGCGGTGGTGACCATCACCCAGACATCGGCGGCGCAGATCAACTCGGCGGCCAGCAGCCGGTTCTCCACGACGAGCGAGTCGATGTCGGGGGCGTCGAGCAGCGCGAGCCCGCGGGGCAGCGTCGCGGCGGTCTCGATCCGCAGCGAGTTCTCCTCCTGGGCCTCGCGCGAGCCGTCGTCGGGTCCTTCGGTCTCGTCCTGCGGCGGCAGCCATACGCGGGTGAGCTGGGGCAGCACGCGCATCCCGGCGAACCAGTGGTGATCGTCGGGGTGGCATACGAGCACGGGCGTACGCGTGGTGGGCCGCAGCACGCCCGCCTCGCTGACCCGCCGCCCCACAAGGGAGTTGACGAGGGTCGACTTCCCGGCCCCGGTGGAACCGCCGACGACCGCGAGGAGCGGCGCTTCGGGCTCCTTGAGCCGGGGCACGAGATAGTCGTCGAGCTGTGCGAGCAGCTCGGTGCGCGTCTGCCGGGCACGCGGAGCGCCGGGAAGAGGGAGGGGGAGACGCACGGCGGCGACACGGTCGCGGAGGGCGGAGAGTGCGTCGATCAGCTGAGGCCGTACATCCAAGGTCACCACATGCGAAGAATGCCCAACTTTGGCGGCTTTTTGAAGCGTATGGGGCTCTCTGCGCGCCGATCAGACAGACGGGACAGACGGGACGAGTGGGGCGCAGGCATAACGAGTGCACAACACCCGTGATGTGAGACGTCAAAAGCGGTGCGGGAATCGCACCTGCCTGCGATTATCGGTTCGCTTCACCGAACCTCCACATCGTGCCACGCAGGTGAAGCAACCGGGCCAAGGCGATCGGAGCCCTATCCTTGTGTCCGGCAAGGTCACGGAACCACCCGACCCGGGGCTCCAGGCCACCGAGGCCACCATTCGGCCCCCGTAGCTCAGTGGATAGAGCAGGCGCCTTCTAAGCGCTTGGCCGCAGGTTCGAGTCCTGCCGGGGGCACACAGCCCGCACAACCGACAGACCCTCCACCCCGGAGGGTCTTTTTGCTGGTCAGAGGCACCATAGCGGGCAGGGGGTAGCGGACGCGTAAGCGCCGGACCGCCCCCGAGGCGGTCGGGTTCGGTCCGGCGCTGTCCGGCTGACACCGGGTTCCTGCGGGTGGTCACGGTGGATACGCGGTGGCGGTTTCCGGGTGCTGCGTCAGCTCCCGCCGTGCAGGTCTGGCAGGGACCCCCGCCTCGCTGTGCTTCTGAAGATCCTTGAGCTGGCCGGAGATGCATCGGGAGTACCCGGCAAGCAACACGGGCATGCTGTTGCCTGCCCACTCGGCCACCTGCGTCGGCGGAACCCCGTCGTTGAGCCAGTTGGTCAGGCAGGCGTGTCGCAGGTCGTACACGCGTTTGCCAATGGAGAAGCGGACTCGTCCGGGGTGAGGAGTTCCTGTCGGGCCGTGCGCCGGGCCCGGCGGATGACGGAGCCAGCCGGATGCCGGCCGCGCAGCGCGACCGCGCGATGGAGGACTGCGGAGCGGGCGCCACGGCCACTGACCGGCTGCAGGCCGCCGCGCTCGCCTACGTGAAGTTCGCGGTGGAGAACGAAGGGCTGCACGAGCTCGGCGCGCAGGCCCGGCGGGCGGCTACGGACAAGGTCATGAGTGCGGTCCAGGCCTTCTCCGGCCAGGAGCCGGCCAGGCGCTACAACGAGCTGTCACAAGCCCCGTAGGCCTGGGGCCCGAACGCCCGGCCCTCGACGAGGAGATGGACCGCGCAGGTCGTGATCTGCCCTGACCAGTACCCGGTGAGGGACCCCGCCCGGGGTCCCTCAATCGAGTCCTAGGCGGCGCGACGGACCCGTGCGGCCTTCCGGGCCTCGGCGGTCTGGCGGGCCTCGGCGGACCGGCGGGACTCGCTACCGGCGCGGCCGGGCCGACCCGGGCGGGTGCCCCGGCCGCGGAACGGGGCGCCGCCGCGCTTGGGGCGCTCCGTGACCGGTGCGCTGACGGTGATGGGGATGCCGGAGGGGGGCTGGGCGCCGGTGATGCGGCTGAGTTCGGCTTCGCCGGAGCGGACGTGGGTGGTGTGCGGGGTGATGCCGGCGTCTGCCATGAG
>NZ_JBHWWF010000077.1:0-14747 GCF_042736455.1 Streptomyces sp. NPDC060064 | reverse complement strand
CCTTGGTGGGTGTAACTGTACACCGGGGCTACCACCACGGCTCTTACGGCGTTACCGCCTGCGGGGGCGTGGGGGGGGTGTGGGGGCGTCCCCCCCCACACCCCACCTCTTTCGGGGGGCTCGCCCTCAGTTCAGGGAAGGGGCGGGGTGGGGGGGAACACCCCCGTTCGCCCGGTTCCGCACGGTTACCACCACGCCCCCACCCGACCCACAAGCAACACCCCGGTAGACCGTTCCCCATCACCCGGCGAACTTTCCCCGTTCGGTCACCCATTCGTCTTACCGATCAGTAGTCTGATCGGCCGTGACCAGTCGACTCTCCTCAACTCCCAGCCGCCGCACGGTCGTCAAGGCCGCCGCCGCCACCGCTGTCGTCGCCGCTCCCGCCCTCGCGGCCGCCACCTCCGCAAACGCCGCCTCCGCCCAGGAGGCCCCCGCCTTCCTGCACGGCCTGGCCTCCGGCGACCCGCTGCCCGACGGCGTGCTGCTGTGGACGCGCATCACGCCCACCCCCGATGCCGTGCCCGGCTCGGGCAAGGGCCCGGACACCGCGGTGAGTTGGGAGGTCGCCGAGGACAAGGGATTCACCCGTGTCGTCGCCCGCGGCACCACCACCTCGAAGGCCGCCTCCGACCACACCGTCAAGGTTGACGTAAGGGGCCTGCGCCAGGCGACCGCCTATTACTTCCGCTTCACCGCCGGTACCGTCCTCTCCCCCGTCGGCCGCACCCGCACCGCCCCGGCCACCGACGCCGCCACACCCGGTGTCCGCTTCGGTGTGGTCTCCTGCGCCAACTGGGAGTCCGGTTACTTCTCCGCGTACCGGCATCTGGCCGCCCGTACCGACCTCGACGCGATCCTCCATCTCGGCGACTACATCTACGAGTACGCCACCGGCGGCTACCCGGAGCCGAAGTACGTCGTACGGCAGCACTCGCCGAAGAACGAGATCATCACGCTCGCCGATTACCGCACCCGCCACGCCACGTACAAGACGGACACCGACCTGCAGACGCTGCACGCCGCGCATCCGGTGATCGCGATCTGGGACGACCACGAGTTCGCGAACGACGCCTGGTCGGGCGGCGCGGAGAACCACACCCCGGGCACCGAGGGCGAGTGGGCGGCCCGCGCCGCCGCCGCCCGCCAGGCCTACTTCGAGTGGATGCCCGTACGCGCCTCCACCGAGGGCACCGTCTACCGCCGGCTGCGCTTCGGCAAGCTCGCCGATCTGCACCTGCTCGATCTGCGGTCCTTCCGCTCGCAGCAGACGACGGTCGGCAACGGCAGCGTGGACGACCCGGAGCGTACGATCACCGGCCGCGCCCAGCTGGACTGGCTGAAGTCCGGCCTGGCCGGATCCGACGCGGCTTGGAAGCTGGTCGGCACCTCGGTGATGATCTCGCCGGTCGCCTTCGGCTCCGTACCGGCCCATCTGCTGGAGCCGATAGCGGAGTTGCTCGGCCTGCCCAAGGAGGGCCTCGCGGTCAACGTCGACCAGTGGGACGGCTACACGGACGACCGCAGGGAACTGCTCGCGCATCTGACGCAGCGCGGCATCGAGAACACCGTCTTCCTCACCGGCGACATCCACATGGCCTGGGCCAACGACGTCCCGGTCAAGGCCGCGACGTATCCCTTCTCGGAGTCCGCCGCGACCGAGTTCGTGGTGACGTCGGTGACCTCCGACAACCTGGACGACATCCTTCATGTCGCGCCGGGCACGGTCTCGTTGGTGGCCTCCGCCGCCGTCAAGGCGGCCAACCGCCATGTGAAGTGGATCGACATGGACAACCACGGCTACGGCGTCCTCGATGTCACCGCCGAGCGCTCGCAGATGGACTACTACGTCCTGTCCGACAAGACGAAGCAGGACGCGACCTCGAAGTGGGCCCGCTCCTACCGGACGCTCAGTGGAACGCAGAAGGTCGAGCGGGTGAATCAGCCGGTGCGCTGACGGCGAATTCCAGCCACTCCGCGATGTGTTAACCAGTGATCACATCGAGACGACGGGTGGTGTGATCCGTGGCTTGAAAGCGGACACACCACCCGTCTCTGTAGCCCCACTTGTTACGTGAGGATCTCAACGCCCGAAGAGGGCGCGGGCGTTTATCCCGGTTGTCCGCAGTCTACGCGGGTTGATTGGGCTTGATCGCCTCTCATCAAGCCCTGTCATGCACCCGTAATCTCCCCGCGGTGGCCAGAAAAAGGCCACTCCCCCACCCCCACGCGAGGAGACACCGTGCGGACTCTTGCCCGAATATCGCCGCGTTTGCGCAACCGCGTACTCGGTACAGCAATCATGGCCGGAACCCTGGCCCTCTCGCCGCTCTCCGCCCCCACGGGGATCGCCGCCACCAAGGCACCTGCCGCCAAGACCGTCTCCAAGGTGTCCAACGCCTCCGACGAGTGCGCCGAGGACACCGGCACGAGCGCCGCCGCCCGCAAGGCCCGTCCCGTCGGCGGCGTCCAGGCCCACGAGCCCAATGAGGTCACCGCCGCCAAGGCCAAGGCCATGGACGCGGATCTGAAGAAGAGAGTCGAGGCGGCCCGGACCGACGGCCGCAGACTGTCGGTCGCCACCGCGACCACCATCCCGGTCTACTTCCACGTCATCCACAGCGGTTCGACCGGCAAGCTCACCGCCACCGACATCTCCAAGCAGATCTCGGTCCTCAACGCGGCCTACGCAGGCCAGGGCACCGGCAACTCCAACTCGAGCTTCCAGTTCTCGCTGGCCGGCACGGACTACACGGACAACGCCACCTGGTACAACGGCATCCAGCCGGGCTCCTCCGCCGAGACGGCCATGAAGTCGCAGCTGCGCAAGGGCGGCGCCGGCGCGCTCAACTTCTACACCGCCAGCCTCGGTGACGGCCTGCTCGGCTGGGCCACCTTCCCGTCCTCGTATGCCTCCGACCCGTCCGACGACGGTGTGGTGGTCCTCGACACCTCGCTGCCCGGCGGTTCCGCGACCAACTACAACGAGGGCGACACCGCCACCCACGAAGTCGGCCACTGGATGGGGCTGTACCACACCTTCCAGGGCGGCTGCACCGGCAGCGGCGACTATGTCTCGGACACCCCGGCCGAGAAGACCGCCGCGACCGCCTGCCCGACCGGCCGTGACAGCTGCACCAACAAAACCGGTGTGGACCCGATCCACAACTTCATGGATTACACCTACGACCCGTGCATGTACCAGTTCACCGCGGGTCAGGTGCAGCGGATGAAGGACAGCTGGACCGCCTACCGGGCGGGCTGACACCAGGCTGCCCGCCGCACCCGCGGCGGGCAGCCGTTCACTGGTCCCGCTGGAGCGTCTCCAGGAATCCCAGCGCGATCCGCCAGGTCCGCTCGGCCGACTCCTCGTCGTAGTCCGGCAGATCGGGGTCGGTGTACAGATGCCCGGCCCCCGGATAGCGGTAGATCTCCACATCCGCGCCCGCCCGCTGCATCTGCAGATACCAGGCGCTCAGCCAGTCGTGCGGCTCGAACGGGTCGGGGTCCGCGACATGCAGCTGTACGGGCAGCTCGTCCACGCTCGCACCGTCCGCGATGTCGGACGTGCCGTGCATCAGCAGCAGCCCGCGGGCCTTCTCGTCGCCCAGCGCGAGGTTCTGCGCGATCGAGCCACCGAGGGAGAAGCCCGCGTACACCAGCCCCTCGTCGGAGTGGGGCGCGGCGGCCAGGATCGCGCGGCGCAGCAGCTCCTCCTGGCCGATCTTGTCCTTGAGCTCCCTGCCCTCTTCGACGCTCTCGACGGTTTGTCCCTCGAAGAGGTCGGGCACGCGAACCTGGTGTCCGGCGGCGCGCAGCCGCTCGGCTGCCGCGTGCACGGCCGGACGCAGACCGTAGACCGAATGAAAGAGCATGATGTTCATTCGGCCATCCTGCCAGTTGCTGTCGAAGTCAATCGGAGTCAATCGGAGTCATGGAGAACGCATTGCGCCCGTTGACCGTGGTCGGTGGCTCGGTCGTGCTCACCCTGCTGCTCGGCTGGGTCGTCGACCTGCTGCTGCGCCGCGTGGACGCCCGCCACCCCGAGACCCCCCTGTGGGGGCTGCTGCGCCGCTGCCGGCTGCCCCTCCAGGTCGTCCTGCTCACCGCCCTGCTGAGAGGGACCTACCGCGAGACGCAGTGGCAGCTCATCGAGGAGTACGAGGCCGGCATCGGACATGCCCTCTCGCTGGTCCTGATCAGTGCCGGCGCCTGGCTGGTGGTACGGATGGTCTCCGCCGCCGTGGAGTCCTCGTACGCCCGCTACGCGTCGTCGACCCGCGATCCGGCCCGGGTACGGCGGGTGCGAACGCAGGTCACGCTGATCATGCGGATCGTCATCGCGGTCGTCGTGGTGGTGGCGGTCGCCGCGATGCTGCTGACCTTTCCCGGTATGGAGAAGGTCGGCGCCTCGATGCTGGCCTCCGCGGGCATCATCGGCATCGTCGCCGGTGTCGCCGCGCAGTCCACGCTCGGCAATCTCTTCGCCGGTTTCCAGATCGCTTTCGGCGACATGGTGCGGATCGGCGACACGGTGGTCGTGGACGGCGAGTGGGGTGTGATCGAGGAGGTCACGCTGACGTTTCTGGCGGTGCGGACCTGGGACGAGCGGCGGATCACCATGCCGGTGTCGTACTTCACCAGCAAGCCCTTCGAGAACTGGTCGCGCGGCGGGGCGCAGATGACCGGAACGGTCTTCTTCCATCTGGACCACTCGGCGCCGGTCGCCCTGATGCGCGAGAAGCTGCACGACATCCTGCGGGAGTGCGCGGCGTGGGACGGCCGGGACTGGAGCCTGGCGGTGACGGACACCACGCCCACCACGATGCAGGTACGGGCGGTGGTCACGGCCAAGGACGCCGACGACATCTGGACGGCACGGTGTGCCGTACGGGAGCAGATGATCGCGTGGCTGTCCGAGAAGCATCCGTACGCGCTGCCGCGGATCGCGACGTCGCCGGGTGTGCTGCCGCCGGACGGATCGTGGCCGGCGGCCGCGGAGCCCGCACCAAGTGTGGACCTGCCCGAGCAGGGCGACGGAGACCACGACGGGGAAACGCAGCCGCGGACGGGCCGGGGCTGACGTCCGGTCGCCGCAAGGCTCCCGCCGCGCCGCCGCGCCGCCACGCACCGCGAGCCGCGACCACCCCGTCACCGCATGCTGCGTACGTCCAGGTGTCGCAGGACCCGGTCCACCACCTCCGGGTTCGCGCCCGGTTCGTTGCGGGCCGAGAGCACCTCGTGGCGCGCCGCCGACATCATCTCCCGCTGGATCCGCTGCACTGTCCTGAGACGTTCATCCCGCTTCGCGAACCACTCGCGCCGCTCGTCGTCGACGATGTCCGGGCTGATCCTCGCCCCCATGTCGTACGCCCCGCGCAACAGCCGATCGCTGATGTCCTCCGGCAGTTCTTCCACCGCCTCGATCTCCCGCAGCCGGTGCTTCGCCGCCTTCGCCGCGCGGCGGGCCAGGCTCCGCTCCAGTTCCCGCTCGGCGTCCGCGTCCGCGCGTACGCCGAGCCGCCGTACCAGCCAGGGCAGCGTCAGCCCCTGGAGAACGAGCGTGGCCAGGATGACCGCGAACGCGATGAAGATGATCTCGTCCCGCGCCGGAAAGTCCGCCCCGCTGTCCGTCTTCCGCGGAATGGCGAGTGCCAGCGCGACCGATGCCACGCCGCGCATCCCCGACCACCACATGACGACGGTCTCCCGCCAGCTCACGGGGATTTCCTCGTTGTAGTCCCGCAGGTTGTGCAGTCTTTTGGCGAGCCAGGTCGCAGGCATCAGCCACAGCAGCCGAACCACCACGACGACCGCGACGATCACCGCGCCCCACTCCAGCATCTGCGCCTCGCGCCCGTTGGCCGTGCCGAAGACGTGGTGCAGTTCAAGTCCGATGAGGCCGAACGCGACTCCGGTCACCAGCATGTCGACGACCTGCCAGAAGGTGTTTCCGGCCAGCCGCCCCATCACGTCGTCGGCGTCGGCGGTGTGCTCGGCCAGGAAGAGCGCGGTGGTGAGGACGGCGAGCACGCCCGACCCCTTCAGCTCCTCCGCGAGCACATAGCTGACGAACGGCACCATCAGCGAGAGGCCGATCTGCAGTGTGGCGTCGCCGAGCATGCTCATCAGCTTGTTGGAGAGCCAGCCGAGGGCGAGCCCCACCGCCACGGCCACCACGCCCGAGAGCACCAGCTCCCCCACCGCGGCCGGCCAGGAGAACGTCCCGCTCACCGCGGCGGCGATCGCCACGTGGTAGAGCACGATGGCCGTGACGTCGTTGAAGAGCCCCTCGCCCTCCAGGATGGAGGTCAGCCGCCGTGGCAGTCCGAGCGACCCGGCGACGGCGGTCGCGGCGACCGGGTCCGGCGGCGCGACGAGCGCGCCCAGCGCGAGCGCCGCGGCGACCGGCAGCCCCGGCACGATCGCGTTGGCGACGGCCGCCACCGCCGCCGTCGTCACAAACACCAGCGCGACCGCGAGCAGCAGGATCGGCCGGATGTTGGCCGTGAACTGCCGCCAGGAGGTGCGCTGTACCGAGGCGTACAGCAGTGGCGGCAGCAACAGCGGAAGGATGAGATCCGGCGGCACGTCGACGTTCGGCACGAACGGCACAAAGGCCAGGGCGATCCCGGCCAGTGTCATCAGCACGGGCGCGGGCAGGCCGAGACGCTCGCCCAGCGGCACCGTCACCACGGCCCCCAGCAACAGCGCGAACAGCAGCGCCAATTGGTCCACGGTGTGCCCTCCGGCGGTGGGAAACCTCAACGATCAGATCCTCAAGCCTGCCACGCAAAGCACCTCAACCTTCCCAACATCCCCTATGGCAAAGATCTCTGATTCATCATCCTGAACAGCCATCGGATGTTTGGTGACGCGAGAGGCCTTCCGGTTCTGCTGGGGCACGGGCACCATGCGGGCATGAGACGACGTGACGTACTCGGTTCCGCGGCCGGCACCGCCCTCTGGCTGGCGGCGTCCCCCACTGCCTGGGCCGCACCCGCATCCGCCTCCGCGCCCCACCCCAACTCCTCCGCGGAGGCCGACCCGTACGAGGAGACGGTCAGGGCGGCCGCCATGGTCTGGCGCAAGCTCCCCACGTCCTGGCAGGAAGGCCCCTTCCTCGCCAACGGCCGCTTCGGCGCCCAGCTCTACGCCGGCCGGACGGCGAACACCCTGAAGCTGATGCTCAGCCACTCCGAGGTCCAGGACCAGCGCGGCCAGTGGCGCGGCGGCATCGGCTACTCCCCCTTGCCCATCGGACCGACTCGCGCAGCCATCCGACTCCCGCGCCACGCAACGGCGGTGATCACGACGAAGGGCACGCGCCCGTCCCCACCGAGAGAGGTCCCACCGCTGGGCACCTGGACGCGCTGGGGCCTGCCGCGCTGAGGGGCGGGGCGCCCGGACGGGCCCCCACCACGCGGCGAAGCCGCGCATCGATACACCAGGAGGGGCGGGTCAGGAGAGCAACCCCCCGGCCTCGGCTACAGCGCCCGCCGCATCGCCCGATGCCCGATCCCCGCGTCCAGGAACTCCGCCCCGTACGCCACATACCCCAGCCGCTCGTAGAACCCCACCGCCTGCGTCTGCGCATGCAGGTCCACCGACGCCAGCCCGCGCTCCCGCGCCGCCTCCTCGATGCCCCGCACCAGCGCCACGCCCACGCCGAGTCCCCGCGCCGCCTTGTTCACCGCGAGCCGGCCCAGCGAGCCCACCGAATCGTCGCCGCCGGTCCTGCCCGCCGCGGCCGGGCCGTGCAGCAGGCGGCCCGTGCCCAGCGAGACCCCGTCCGCGCCGACCGCGAGGACATGCACCGTGGCCGCGTCCTCCGCGTCGAACGCGTCGTACTCGATCTCCTCCGGCACCCCCTGCTCGACGACGAAGACCTCTTTCCGGACCGCGAAACACGCCTCACGGTCGGCCGGGCCGACCGCCTCCCGCACCAGGAAAACGCTCACGCGCTCTCCGCCGCGATCTTGTCCAGCGCCTCCTGCAGATCGTCCGGGTACGTGCTCCCGAACTCGACCCACTGCCCGTCCGACGGGTGCTCGAAGCCGAGCCGCACCGCGTGCAGCCACTGCCTGCTCAGTCCCAGCCGCTTCGCCAGCGTCGGGTCCGCGCCGTAGGTCAGATCGCCCACGCAGGGGTGCTTGTGCGCCGCCATGTGCACCCGGATCTGGTGCGTACGCCCGGTCTCCAGCTTGATGTCCAGCAGCGACGCCGCCCGGTACGCCTCGATCAGGTCGTAGTGCGTCACCGACGGCTTGCCCTCCGCCGTGACCGCCCACTTGTAGTCGTGGTTCGGGTGCCGGCCGATCGGCGCGTCGATCGTCCCGCTCATCGGGTCCGGGTGCCCCTGCACCAGCGCGTGGTACCGCTTGTCCACGACCCGGTCCCGGAACTGCGCCTTCAGCAGGGTGTACGCCCGCTCCGACTTGGCGACGACCATCAGCCCGGACGTGCCGACGTCCAGCCGGTGCACGATCCCCTGCCGCTCCGCCGCGCCCGACGTCGAGATCCGGTACCCGGCCGCCGCAAGACCGCCGATCACCGTCGTCCCGGTCCAGCCCGGGCTCGGATGCGCGGCCACGCCCACCGGCTTCATGATCACGACGATGTCGTCGTCGTCGTGCACGATCTCCATGCCCTCGACCGGCTCGGCCACGATCTGCACCGGCGCGGACGCCTGAGGCATCTCCACCTCGAGCCACGCGCCGCCGTGCACACGCTCGGACTTTCCGACGACCGAACCGTCGACCTGCACCTTCCCGGCAGCTGCCAGCTCGGCCGCCTTCGTACGGGAGAACCCGAACATCCGGGAGATGGCGGCGTCGACGCGCTCGCCCTCAAGGCCATCGGGTACGGGCAGGGTGCGGATCTCGGGAACTGTACTCACCCGACGAGTATGCCTTGTCAGTCCTTGTGGACTGTCCCGTCGGGGTCCAGCCCCCTGAAGGACAGGATCACAATCAGGAAGCCGCCGCAGACGATCGCGGAGTCGGCGAGGTTGAAGACGGCGAAGTGCGCGGGCGCGATGAAGTCGACGACCGCGCCCTTGAAGACGCCCGGCGCACGGAAGATCCGGTCGGTGAGATTGCCGAGCGCACCGCCCAGCAGCAACCCGAGGGCGATCGCCCAGGGCAGGCTGTAGAGCTTGCGCGCCAGCCGGGCGATCACGATGATCACCGTCGCCGCGATGCAGGTGAAGATCACGGTGAAGGCCTCGCCCATGCCGAAGGCCGCGCCGGGGTTCCGGATCGCCGCGAGCTTCAGCAGATCGCCGATGATCTTGATCGGCTCGTGGTGCTCCAGCTTGGCCACCACGAGCATCTTGCTGACGAGGTCGATCAGGTAGGCCACGACCGCCACGCCGAACAGCACAGCGATCTTGCGGCTGCCCTTGGGCTGCTCGGCGGGCGCCGCAGCCTCGTCGTCAACATCTGGCGTACCGATGATGCGCTCCGCCTCTGCCACGTGAGTCCCTCAACCTAGGTGCCTGACTGAGCACGAGGGTACGGCACACACATGCGGAGTCTCAGCCCGCGGTCAGCCCCGCCGCTCCTGCTTCTGCTTGTCCTCCACGCAGAGTGTGGCGCGTGGGAACGCCTGCATACGGGCCTTTCCGATCGGCTTGCCGCAGATCTCGCAGAGCCCGTACGTCCCCGCGTCGAGCCGCAGGAGCGCCCGCTCGGTCTGCTCCAGCATCTCCCGGGCGTTGGCGGCGAGGGACATCTCGTGCTCGCGCGTGATGTTCTTTGTGCCGGTGTCGGCGTCGTCGTCGCCCGCACCGTCCCCGGAGTCCCGCATCAGCCCGGCCAGCGCCGCCTCCGAGGAGGTGAGCTCACTGTTCAGCCGAGTCACCTCGCTCTCCAGCTCGGCGCGCGCCTCGGCGACCTCTTCCGGGGTCCACGGGTCCTCGCCGGGCCGTACGGCGAGCTCCTCCGGCCGTGTCGCGGCCGCTGTAGGGGCCGTGGGCATCGCTGTCGCGCTCTTGCCGGCAGCTGATGCCGCACCTGCGGTCTTCTTCGCTCCCACCGTTCTGGCTCCTGTCTGCTCGGCGGCCTGGGCCGCCCCCTTGGCCGCAGGTGCGGCCTTCTTGGCGGCCTTCTTGGCGGTCGCCCCAGCGGGCGCCGCCTTCCTGGCCGCGGCTTTCTTCGCAGGTGCCTTCTTCACCGGCGCTGTCTGAGGCACCGATGCGGCCGTCTCCTGCACGGCAGTCGCCTTCTTCGCAGTCGTCTTGCTGGGGGTGGTCTTCTTCGCAGACGTCTTCTTGGCGGACGTCTTCCTGGCGGACGCTTTCCCGGCCGCGGCTTTCTTCCCGGTCGCCTTCTTCGCCGACGTCGTCTTCTCCGCGGGCGCCTCCTTCGCGGGTGCCTTACCCGCCGACGCCTTCTTCGTCACCGCTTTCTCCGCCGCCGCGGTCTTCTTGTCGGCCACGGTCTTCTTCGTGGCCCCCTCACCGGTACCTGCCGCGGCCTTCTTCGCGACGGCGTTGTTCTTCCCGCTCGTGTGCTTGGCCGCCGCCTCAGCGGCGGTGGATCGTGCGGACGCCGACTTCTCAGCAGTCTTCTTCGCCACCATGGCCGCGGCCCCTTCACATACTGTGATCTTGCGCGCGAATCGTGCTGGGACGATAAATCGACCACAGCTCCGCGGCAAACGGGGCACGCCGCCGGTCCGGCCCGCCCCGGCCGGGGCAAGACGAACCTGCATCCGTTGTGCCCAGCTCCCCGCCCGGTAATCCGCCGGCCGGGCGGAGCCGGAGTCCGCCGGACCCCGTATGGCCATTCGGGTCAACCGCGCGGCCGCGGGCGAGCTGGGGGAAGGCCCGGGGAAATGCGGTCGGCCCCCCGCCGTACGGGCCCGTACACTGGGCGGAGCGAAAGGCGTGGATGGGGACGAGTAGCTTCGTACGCAGCCATGAGCGACCCGGGGACGGTGAGAGCCCGGGGGCGAGCACGAGGTGAAGGATCACCCCTGAGCCGTCGGAAGAAAGCCCGCAGCACGACCGCGGGCGACTAGACCCGGCATCGCGACCCCAATGAGGGGGCTCACCGGCCACGGCCGGCGGGCCAAGGAGGGTGGTACCGCGGGAGCTCGCGCTCTCGTCCCTCCGACGGAACAGACCCTGTCCGTTGGAGGAGCTCGTCGATGACACCACCCCAGTACCGCCCGGTGCCCGCCCAGGTCGATCTGCCCGCGCTCGAGCACGCCGTGCTCGACTTCTGGCGCGAGAGCAAGATCTTCGCCAAGAGCCTCGAGCAGTCCGAGGGCCGCCCCGAGTGGGTGTTCTACGAGGGGCCGCCGACCGCCAACGGCATGCCCGGCGCGCACCACATCGAGGCCCGCGTCTTCAAGGACGTCTTCCCGCGCTTCCGCACCATGCGCGGCTACCACGTCGCCCGCAAGGCCGGCTGGGACTGCCACGGTCTGCCGGTCGAGCTCGCCGTCGAGAAGGAGCTCGGCTTCTCCGGCAAGAAGGACATCGAGGCGTACGGCATCGCGGAGTTCAACGACAAGTGCCGTGAGTCGGTGACCCGGCACACGGACGCGTTCGCCGAGCTGACGACCCGCATGGGCTACTGGACCGACCTCGACGACGCGTACCGCACCATGGACCCGTCGTACATCGAGTCGGTCTGGTGGTCGCTGAAGGAGATCTTCAACAAGGGCCTGCTGGTCCAGGACCACCGTGTCGCCCCCTGGTGCCCGCGCTGCGGCACCGGCCTCTCGGACCATGAGCTGGCGCAGGGTTACGAGACGGTCGTGGACCCGTCCGTCTTCGTGCGCTTCCCGCTGACTTCCGGCCCGCTGGCCGGCGAAGCGGCCCTCCTCGTGTGGACAACGACTCCCTGGACCCTGGTCTCCAACACCGCCGTCGCCGCGCACCCCGATGTCACGTACGTCGTCGCGACGAACGGCGAGGAGAAGCTCGTCGTCGCGCAGCCGTTGCTCGAGAAGGCGCTGGGCGAGGGCTGGGTGACCACCGGGCAGTCCTTCACGGGCGCCGAGATGGAGCGCTGGACGTACGACCGTCCCTTTGCTCTCGTCGAGTTCCCTTCGGAAGCGCACTACGTCGTCAATGCCGAGTATGTGACGACCGAGGACGGTACGGGTCTGGTCCACCAGTCCCCCGCCTTCGGTGAGGACGACCTCAAGGTCTGCCGCGCGTACGGCCTGCCGGTCGTGAATCCGGTCCGCCCGGACGGCACCTTCGAGGAGGACGTCCCGCTGGTCGGCGGCGTCTTCTTCAAGAAGGCCGACGAGACCCTCGTGGACGATCTGCAGTCCCGCGGTCTGCTCTTCAGGCACGTCCCGTACGAGCACAGCTACCCGCACTGCTGGCGTTGCCACACCGCGCTGCTCTACTACGCGCAGCCGTCCTGGTACATCCGCACCACCGCCGTCAAGGACCGGCTGCTCGAGGAGAACGAGAACACCAACTGGTTCCCGGACTCGGTCAAGCACGGCCGGTACGGCGACTGGCTGAACAACAACATCGACTGGGCACTGTCGCGGAACCGCTACTGGGGGACGCCGCTGCCGATCTGGCGCTGCGAGGAGAACCACCTCACGTGCGTCGGCTCGCGCGCCGAGCTGACCGAGCTGACCGGCACGGACCAGTCGGCGCTGGACCCGCACCGTCCCTTCATCGACGATGTCACGTTCTCGTGCCCGACCTGCCAGGAGACCGCGACGCGCGTTCCCGAGGTCATCGACGCCTGGTACGACTCGGGTTCGATGCCGTTCGCGCAGTGGGGCTATCCGTACAAGAACAAGGAGCTCTTCGAGAAGCGCTACCCGGCGCAGTTCATCTCGGAGGCCATCGACCAGACGCGCGGCTGGTTCTACACGCTGATGGCCGTGGGCACGCTGGTCTTCGACAAGTCCTCGTACGAGAACGTGGTCTGCCTGGGCCACATCCTCGCCGAGGACGGCCGCAAGATGTCCAAGCACCTGGGGAACATCCTTCAGCCCATCCCGCTGATGGACCAGCACGGCGCGGACGCGGTCCGCTGGTTCATGGCGGCCGGCGGCTCCCCGTGGGCCGCCCGCCGGGTCGGCCACGGCACGATCCAGGAAGTGGTCCGCAAGACCCTTCTGACGTACTGGAACACGGTGGCCTTCCAGGCGCTGTACGCCCGTACGTCCAACTGGGCGCCGTCCGCGGCGGATCCGGCGCCGGCGGAGCGCACGGTCCTGGACCGCTGGCTGCTGAGCGAGCTCAACGCGCTGGTGGACCAGGTCACTTCGTCCCTGGAGTCGTACGACACCCAGCGCGCCGGCAAGCTTCTGTCTTCGTTCGTCGACGATCTGTCCAACTGGTACGTACGCCGATCGCGCCGCCGCTTCTGGCAGGGCGACAAGGCGGCGCTGCGCACCCTGCACGATGTCGTCGAGACGGTGACCCGCCTCATGGCCCCGCTCACCCCCTTCATCACGGAGCGGGTCTGGCAGGACCTGATCGTCCCGGTCACGCCGGACGCCCCGGAGTCGGTCCACCTCTCGACCTGGCCCGCGGCCGACCTCGCCGCCATCGACCCGACCCTGTCCTCCCAGATGGCGCTGGTCCGCCGCCTGGTGGAACTGGGCCGCGCGACGCGCGCGGAGTCGGGCGTGAAGACCCGCCAGCCGCTCTCCCGCGCGCTGGTGGCCGCGGCGGGCTTCGAGGCCCTCTCGCCCGAGCTGCACGCCCAGATCACGGAGGAGCTGAACGTCTCGTCGCTGGCCTCCCTCTCCGAGGTCGGCGGCTCCCTGGTCGACACGACGGCCAAGGCGAACTTCCGTGCGCTGGGCAAGCGCTTCGGCAAGGGCGTCCAGGCGGTGGCGAAGGCGGTCGCCGAGGCGGACGCCGCGGCGCTGTCGCTGGCCCTGCGCGAGGGCACGGCGACGGTCGAGGTCGACGGCGAGACGGTGTCCCTCTCCCCGGAGGAGGTCATCATCACGGAGACCCCGCGCGAGGGCTGGTCGGTGGCCTCGGACTCGGGCGCGACGGTCGCGCTGGATCTGGAGATCACCCCGGAGCTGCGCCTGGCGGGCCTGGCCCGTGACGCGATCCGGCTGATCCAGGAGGCCCGCAAGAACAGCGGCCTGGACGTGGCGGACCGGATCGCGGTGCGCTGGTCCTCGACGGACCCGTCCACGACGGAGGCCCTGACGGAGCATGCGGCTCTGATCGCGGACGAGGTTCTGGCGACGAGCTTCACACCGGACGAGGCGGACGCCGGCTTCGGCGGCCCCTTCACGGACGAGGGCCTGTCCCTGACGTTCCGCCTCCGCAAGGTGTAACGCCTTCCGCCTGCGGGGGGCCTGTTCCCCTACCCGCCCCTTATCCGCGGTGCCGATTTGCGGCTCCGCCGCGTGGGGGGGGGGGCGGGCCCCAGGCCCCGGACGCCCTTCGGGCGTGTCCTCAATCGCCGGACGGGCTGGATTTTCCCGCCCGTCCGGCGGCCAAGTCCAGCCCCGCCGACCGGACAATTCAGCCTCGCCGGCGATTGAGGCGCGGGTCCTGGGCGGGGCCCGAAACAAGCCCACCCGCAAAACAAGCCCCGCCGGCGATTGAGGCGCGGGGCCCGGGGCGGAGCCCCGAAACAAGCCCACCCGCGATCGAGGCACAGGTCCTGGGAACGGAGCCCGAAACAAGCCCCGCCGGCGATTGAGGCGCAGGGGCTGGGGCAGAGCCCCACACGCGGTGGAGCCGCACGCAGGGCACGACAAAGGGCCGGGCCCGGGACGTCATGTCC
>NZ_JBHWWF010000076.1:0-14838 GCF_042736455.1 Streptomyces sp. NPDC060064 | reverse complement strand
TACCAAGGCGACGACGGGTAGCCGGCCTGAGAGGGCGACCGGCCACACTGGGACTGAGACACGGCCCCGGCCGGTCCTCCCAACAGGGCGGACCGGCCGGTGCGATGCGTACTCAGAGAGGGATGTCTTCCCCCCGCGGGCGAGAGTTGTCGGCGATGCGACCCTGAGATCCCCCTGATTGGGGCGGACCGCCGTCGCGCAGCAGGCGGTGGAGAGCGCCCGGCCACCACATGCTCTTGCCGATGTCCAACGAGAGAGCGGGTACCAGGACGGTGCGCACCAGGAAAGTGTCCAGGAGGACGCCCAGGCCCACCAGTACGCCTAGTTCGGCCGTGGTCACCAGGGGGAGCGAGACCAGGATGGAGAAGGTCGCGGCAAGGACGAGGCCCGCGCTGGTGATGACGCCGCCCGTGCTGGTCAGGCCGGACTGCACTCCGTGCACGTGGCCCAGCAGACGGACCTCCTCACGGACCCTGGTCATCAGGAAGATGTTGTAGTCGATGCCCAGCGCCACGAGGAAGACGAAGCCGAGCAGCGGCAGAGAATGATCCACTCCGGGCCAGTCGAATGCATGCTCGAAGAGGAGGCTGCTCGCTCCCAGCGCTCCGAAGTAGGAGAGCACCACGGTCGCCAGCAGCACCAGGGGCGCAACCAGCGCCCGCAACAGGGCGATCAGCACCAGCAGCACCACGGCGAGCACCACCGGGATGACCAGCTTGCTGTCCCGCGAGACGGCTCGCTGTGTGTCCAGCGCGCTCGCGGTGGTCCCGCCGACCAGGGCGTCCGCGCCCGCGATCCCGTGCACCGTGTCCCGCAGCCGGTTGATGGTGCGCTCGGCGGCGGGAGTGTCCGGGTCGTCCTCGAGCACCACAGGGACATGGACGAGTGCACGGTCGCGCGAGTAGGCGACCGGCTGCACCTCGGCGATACCGTCGAGCCGCCCGACGGCCGCGACGAGCGCCTTTTCGGAGGGGGCCTTCGCGATCACATCCGCCGGCGCCGACTCGCCGCCCGGATAGTGAGCGGCCACCAGCCGCTGACCGGCGACCGAATCGGGAGTCGTGGTGTACATCTGCGACTGGGTCAGACCGAAGCTGATGCCCGTCGCCCCCAGTGCCAGTGCTCCCATGACGACCGTGGCCGCCAGCCAGGACAGCCGGGGGCGCCGCCCCACGGCCGCGCCGACGCGCGCCCAGCCGCTGTGCCCGGCCCGCTGTGTCTGCCCGAACCGGGGGACGAACGGCCAGAAGATCCAGCGCCCCAGGATGACCAGCAGCGCGGGCAGTACGGTGACCATGGCGATGAAGCCGGACAGCACACCTGCCGCGCCCACCCAGCCCAGGCTGCGCGAGGAGTTCAGGTCGGCCAGCAGCAGACAGAGCAGCCCGATGACGATCGTCCCCGCAGAGGCGAGGATCGCGGGTCCAGAACGGCGCAGCGCGATCTGCATGGCGCCGTGCCGGTCCTCGTTGCGGGTCAGCTCTTCCCGGTAGCGGGCGATGAGCAGCAGGGCGTAGTCCGTGCCCACACCGAAGACGAGCACTGTCAGCAGGCCCGAACTCTGGGCGTCCACCGGCAGGCCGGCTTTCCCGCCCAGGTACGTGGCTACTTGGGACAGCACGGCGGCGAAGCCCACCGAGATCAGCGGCACCAGCCACAGCACCGGGCTGCGGTAGATCAGGAGAAGCAGCAGGGCGACCACGAGCGCGCTTCCGAGCAGCAGCGTCCCGTCCAGCTCGTCGAAGACGTCGATGGTGTCCTGGAGTGCGCCGGCGGGGCCGGCGACCTTGACCCGCAGATCGGTCGGCACGTCCTCGCCGGCGACATCGCGTGCCGCGTTCACCGTGTCGGAGAACTTGTCGCTGTACGGAACGGGCACGGTGGTCAGCAGCGCCTTGCCGTCCTTGGACGGCGTCGCGCCCTCGATCGCTCCGCCGGGAACGAGCGGGGTCAGCTTCTTGCGGTCCGCCTCTGCCTTCGCCCGGTCCGCCGTGGTGATGCCGCTGTCGCGCACATAGACGATGACGGCGGGCATGACCTCGTCGGTACGGAACTCCTCCAACCGGTCGTTGACCAGGGCGGCTTCCGCGTTGCCCGGCAGATAGGCATTGGCGTTGTTGTCCTCGACGTCGGCGACCTTGCCGGCCAGCGGCCCCAGAGCCATCGCGATGATCAGCCAGCCGGCCAGGACGAACCATTTGGCCCGTCTGCCGCCCGGGACGGTCGCCAGGCGCTTCATCCGGCATCTCCCCGTGCCAATTCGACTGCTTCTTCGGCCGCCGACTCCTCGACGACCCGGATGGACTTCGTCGGGCAGCCGCGGGCGGCCCGTCGGATCTCCTCGTGCAGGGCCTCGGCCGGCGACTCGTCCAGGACGAGCACCAGCCCGTCCTCGTCCTGGTCGAAGACCCCGGGCACGCGGTAGACGCAGAGACTGCTCACCGCACAGGTGTCGGAGTTGGCCGTCACACGCATCGGACTCTCCTCACCATTCGACCGGGATCTCGGTGAAGCCCTCCATGAACCCGCCCAGTGCACGGGGCAGTTCCTCGGCGGGCGCTGCCAGCCTGATGTCCGGGAACCGGCGCAGCAGGGACTCCGTGGCGACCTGCAGCTCCATCCGGGCCAGCGCCGCGCCGACGCAGTAGTGCAGGCCCGCGCCGAAGGTCATGTGGTGGTTCTCCTTGCGGCGGATGTCCAGCTCGAAGGGGCAGTCGAAGACCTCCGGGTCCATGTTCGCGCCCTCCTCGGAGAGCAGAACGCTGGTGCCCTTCTTGATGACGGACCCGTCCGAGAGCGGGATGTCGTCGATGGCGTACCGCATCGTGCCCACCGACGAGCCCATGATCTGCGTACGCAGCAGTTCCTCGACCGTCGACGGAACCAGCGACCAGTCCGCCTGGATCGCGCGGACGAACTCCGGGTGGTGCAGCAGGACCGCCGTGCCGGTGCCGATCTGGCTCGCCGTCGTGACATAGCCGGCGATCAGCAGACCCTGCGTCCAGAAGTGCAGCTCATGCTCATTGAGCCGGCTGTCGTCCTCGTCGTCCCGCACCCGGATCAGCTCGCTGACCAGGTCGTCGCCCGGGTTCTCACGCTTGGAGTCGATCAGGTCGCCCAGGTACTTCCAGAGATCCTGCCGGCACTTGCCGACCTCCTCCGGCGGCAGCTTGGTCACCGACAGGAAGCCGTCGACGTACGCACGGAACTGGTCGCGGTCCTCCGGCGGCACACCGAGCAGCTTGCAGATCACCATGATCGGCAGCGGGAAGGCCAGCGCCTCGTTCAGCTCGACGGGCTGGGGGCCGGCCGCCATCTCGTCCAGCAACTGGTCGGCGACCTGCTGCACATACGGGCGCAGCGCCTCGATCCGGCGGGCGGTGAACGCCTTGGTGACCAGCGACCGCACCCGGGTGTGCTCCGGCGGGTCCGGGTCGATGTTCGGATCCATGAACAGGTCGTTGTCCTTGGAGATCCGGGCGCAGTCGGGGCGGGCGATGTTGCGGGAGAGCCGCTTGTCGGCGAAGAGGGCCCGCACATCCTTGTAACGGGTCACCAGCGTGGCGACGTCCCCGCTCGGCAGGGTCACTTCGATCGCCGACGTCTTGTGTACGTTCCGCAGCGCTTCGGGAACCTGCATGGGCGGGGTCCACGCGAACGGATACCTGGGCGGGGTCTGGGTGCTCACGGTAGTCCCTTTCCGATCAGTGTGTATGCGGTAGCTGTAGCGTCAGAACGGCCAGGACGGCCTGGACCAGGCGGCCTCTGCGAAGGCCCACTCGTAGCGGGTGCTGACGGCGAAGTGGTCGACGAGCTCGGCGCGTTCGGCTCCGGAGAGCTCGTCGCCGAGCCGGTCGGTGAGGCCCATGAAGGCCTTCACCGCGTAGCTGTAGCCCTCGCCCGGGTGGTAGATCTCGATCCAGGGCGCATATCGCGAGCCGGGCGTGTGCCGCTCCAACAGATCATTGGAGACCTGGTGGTTGAACCAGACCATCGGCAGCAGCGCCCCGAAGCCGGCGGCGAACGACGTCGCGGTCGCCGCCTGGAAGAACGAGCAGTGGGCATGGGTGGCGGGGTCCACGGGCGCGTCGGGCACCAGCGCAGGGGCGCCCAGCTCCCCGGCGAGATTCCCGTATGCCTCGCGCAGCTTGTCGCGCGCCTCGAGCGTCCCGGTGATCGACCGCCCGAGCAGCGAGGTGCACTCGTCGCTGCGGGCGGCCGCGGCCGCACGCGCCAGGCCCCGGGTGTAGGAGGGCAGCAGGTATCCGGTGTCCTGCTGGACGAAATGGGCCAGCGACTCCCCGGGCAGCGACCCGTCCCGCAGGCCGGACCAGAACGGATGCGCCGTGACCTTGTCCAGGATCGGCGCGGCGAGCTCCTTGAGCTCCTCTTGCAGCATGGGCCCTTGCCCCTCTCAGATGTCGAGTCGTACGCGGTAGTGCCGCAGCCACGCGTCCAGTTGGAGCACCATCTCCACGTTCCTCCGCTCGCCCCAGCCGTCGACCGCGATCGGCCGGTCCTCCTTGGCGAGCTCGGCGCAGGCCGGGCTGTCAAGGAGCGGACGCACCGGGCTGGACGGGTCTGCGACGACGGCGTTGAAGCGGTCTCGCAACACCTGGCCGTAGCGCGGGTCCTGAGTGATCGGGAAGGGGCTCTTGCGGCGCTGGGTCACCGATGCGGGCAGCAGATCGGCGACCGCCGAACGCAGCACGCTCTTCTCCCGGCCGTCGGCCGTCTTCATCCCCCACGGGATGTTGTAGACGTACTCCACCAGCCGGTGGTCGCAGTACGGCACCCGCAGCTCCAGGCCCACGGCCATGCTGAGGCGGTCGTCGCGGGAGAGCAGCAGCGGCAGCCAGCGCGAGAGATGGGCATGGCCGACGACCCGCATGGTGTGTTCCTGGTCGGACTCGCCCGGCACCCGCGGGACTTCGGCGACCGTCTCGGCGTACCGCTGGGCCGAGTACCCGGGCACGTCGATCTTCTTGAGGAAGCCGGGGTCGAGCAGACCCGTGCTCATGCCGTGCGGGGCGACCCGCAGCCCCATGGTGACCCAGGGGAAGTTCGCGGTGTCCACCAGCGTCGGATCGCGGAACGACTGGTAGCCGCCGAAGAGTTCATCAGCGACCTCGCCCATCAGAGCGACCGTGGAGCGCTGGCGCACCGAACGCAGCAGCAGATACAGCGAGCGGTCCATGTCGGGAATCGGGCGCGGCAGATCCTGTGCGCGCAGTGCCGCCGCATCCACCACCGGGTCCGCGAGGTCTGCGGTGCGCAGTACCACCGGCTCATGGTCGGTGCCGACATGGCGGGCGACCTCGGCGGCGTACGGGGCGTCCGGGTCCTCGTGCCAGAAGTCCTTGCGGAACCGTTCGGTGTGCCCCTCGAAGTCGACGGCGAAGGTTTTGGGCCGTCGGCCGTCCGTGACGGACTGGGCGGCGAACGCGGCGATCGCGCTGGAGTCGACGCCGCCCGAGAGCAGCGTGCACAGCGGGACATCGGAGACGAGATGGCTGGAGACGGCCTCCTGGAGCAGGCCCCGCACCGTGTCCACCGTGGTCGGGAGATCGTCCGGGTGCTCGTGGTTCGGCAGCGTCCAGTACCGGGTCTCGGTGACCGAGCCGTCCCGTACCACCGTCACATGCCCTGCCGGGACTTCGCGCATCCCGCGGTAGACGGCATGGCCCGGGGTGGCGATGTACGCGAGCAGTTCCGCCAGGCCCTCCGTGTCGACGGCGCACTCGATCGACGGATGGGCGAGCAGCGCCTTCGGCTCGGAACCGAAGACGAGGCCCCGGCCGGCCCTGGCGTAGTACAGCGGCTTGATGCCGAGCCGGTCCCGGAACATCACCAGCTTCCCGGCGCGCGGGTCCCAGACGGCGAAGGCGAACATGCCCTCCAGCCGCTCCGCGCACCGCTCGCCCCACTCCAGATAGGCGCGCAGCACCACTTCGGTGTCCCCGGCCGTACGGAAGCGGTGGCCGAGCGACTCCAACTGGGCCCGCACCTGGCGGAAGTTGTAGATCTCTCCGTTGTGCACCAGGACCGCGAGGGTGCGGCCGTCCTCCTCGGCGGCCATCGGCTGCGGGCTGCCGTCCACATCGATGACGGCGAGCCTGCGATGGCCGAGAGCGGCACGCTCATCGGTCCACACGGCCTCGTCGTCGGGCCCGCGGTTGGCGAGGGTTCCCACCATGGTGCGTACCGTCGAGGCCTCCTCCCTGAGCCCGCGCTCGAAGTCGACCCAGCCCGCTATGCCGCACATGCGACCACCCTCGACTCGATCTCGGTGACCAGTTCGGCCGGGGACGGCAGACTCAGCATCTGCTCGCGCAGTTTGTTCGCGGCGGCGCGGTACGCATCGCCGGTGAGCAGCTTGTCCGCCTCGGCGCGCAGCCGCTCCGGTGTCGCCTCGTCGCGGGTGAGCACCTCGCCGGCGCCGGTGGCCAGCACCCGGCCCGAATGGCCGAGATGGTCGGGGAGCTGGGGTACGAGCAGCAGCGGCACGCCGGCCCGCAGCGAGGTCAGCACCGTGCCCGCGCCGCCGTGCGCGACGACCAGATCGGCGTCGTCGACCAGCAGATGCAGCGGAGTGTCCTCGACGACACGTACATGCCCTTCGGCCTCGCCCGGCACCTCGCCGAGCAGCGCACGCTGCCCGGCGGTGACCGCGAGGACGACCTCGGTCCCGGGCCCTGCCAGGGCGGCGGCGACCTGTCCGGCCAGGAATCGCTCCGGGGCCAGCCGCGCCATCGTGTGACCCCAGGTCACCACCACACGGCGCCTGGTGGTCCCCGGCGGGCCGAGCGGGGGACGAAGCGGCCCGCCGGGGCCGTTGAAGGGGACGTACCGCATGGCCAGACGCGGATGGTCGACCGGAACCTGGAAGTCGTCCGGGCACGGGTCGACGGTCAGCAGGCCGAAGGGGTCGAAGTCGCCGACGCCGTTGCGTTCGGCGAGCGGGGCGAGCACCTGCGGCAGCAGGCCGCGGGCCCGCGCCATCAGATCGGTGCCGTACAGCAGCCGCACGGCGGGGATGCCGGCCGCCGCTGCCGCCAACGGCCCGGCCAGCGCGGTCGGTTCGAAGACCACCGCGTCCGCACGCCAGTCGCGGGCCAGCGCCGCCAGATCGTCCGTCATGGAGTCGGCGTGTGCGTAGAACATCTGCATCGCGCGCGGACCCTTGCCGCTGCGCGGGGCCTGCCCGCCGCCGTCCGCCGGGTCGTTCGCGGTGGGGAGAACGTAACCGCGCACCATCCCCACGGCGTCGACATCCCTGCCGACGGACGCGGCGGGCAGACCGGTCCTCGCCGTCTCCTCGCGCAGGGCCGGCTGGCTCGCGACCAGCACGTCATGACCCGCGGCCCGGAAAGCCCATGCCAAAGGCACCACCGCATAAAGATGCGAAGGCCAGGCCCAGGTCGTGAACAGTACGCGCATGGCTCGCCCCAACCCCTCTCAGTGCCGACTGCGTCCCCGCCCGTGACACAGGGCCAGGTCCGCGATGCGCCGACGGTGACGCAGCGGCCTATCGGTCCGGTCGCAGCCCGCTCGAAGCAGGCCGGACCGGCCGACGCCAATGCCCTTAGACGACCTGGAAGTTCGCCATCATGGCCATGTCCTCGTGCTCCAGGTTGTGGCAGTGGAACATGTACCGGCCGCGATGGCCCGAGAAGCGGGCCAGCACATCGACCACCTCGAAGGGCCGCACATCGACGGTGTCCTTCCAGCCCGCGTCCGTGTCCAGCGGAGCCCTGCCGCTGCGCGCCACCACCTGGAAGTGGGCCAGGTGCAGATGCACGGGGTGGTGGAAGTCGCTGGTGAAGCGCCACCGTTCCACCGTTCCGAGCCGCGGTCTGGCAGCGAACTCGGCGGAGCGGAAAGGCTTTCCGTTGACCGTCCAGACCTTCGTGCCGTCCGAGGTGCTCGTCTGGCGGAAGTTGAACTGCCGCTCGGCCACGGCCGAAGCGGCACGCAGCGGTTCGACGTCGGCGAGCCTGGCAGGCACCCTGCTGTCGTCGTTGGCACGCCGGGCGACCCTGAACCGCATCACCCGCCGGGTGCCGTCCTCGCCGAGCGTATTGACCAGCGTGACCGTGGACCCCACCGGATACGCCGAGAAGTCGACCACCACATCGAAGCGTTCGGCGGGAGCGATCGGCAGCTCCTTGTGCGAGCGCGGCGCGGCCAGCAGCCCGGCATCACTGCCCACCTGCACGAAGGGGGCGCCCTCACGCGGACCGGGCTCCAGCGCGAGGCGGTACCGACGGGCGTTGGAGGCGTTGAGCAGCCGGAAGCGGTAGCGGGCGGCATCCACCTCGAGCTCGGGCCACACAGCACCATTGACCAGCACCACATCGCCCATGACGCCCTCCATATAGGCGTCCTCGACCCCCGGGACGCCGGTCAGCGAGGGATCGACGGACGGATAGCGCAGCGCGCCGTCCTCCTCGAACGCGCGGTCACAGATCATCAGCGGGATGTCCCGCTCGGCCGCCGGCAGATGCAGCGCCTCCTCCTCGTCGTCGCGCACAAGGAACATCCCGGCGAGCCCGCGCCACACCTGAGGGGCGCTGAAGTCCATCCGGTGGTCGTGGTACCAGAGCGTCGCGGCCGGCTGATCGAGCGGATACGTATAGTCCTTGGCGCCCTGCGACAGCTTCCAGTCGGCCGGCGCGACCTGCATCGCCCCGCCGTGACCGGCCCCATGACCGCCCTTGCCGTGCGCCGCGGGATCGTGCCGGTACCCCTTCGGCACCACGAGATCTGTCGGATAGCCGTCCGACTCCGGGGCCTGGATCCCGCCGTGCAGATGCGTCGACGTCGGTACGGGCAGCTCATTGCGCACCCGCACGACGATCTGACGCCCCGACCGGCCCACGAGCGTGGTGCCGGGGAAGCTTCCGTCGTACGCCCACACCCGCGTTTTCCGACCCGGCAGGATCTCCATGTCGGCGACGCGCTGCACCAGTTCGTAGTGGTCCACACCGCCCGTCGTACGCACCGGCACGGCCGTCCTCGGCACCGGCAGCGGCACACGGAACGGCTCCGGCAGCGGGCCGCCGCTGGAGAGCAGCTCGCCGGAGACCTCCCGGGTCATGCTGCCGCAGCCGGCGACTCCGGCCGCGGCGGCCACACCCGCGGCGCCGGCCACCCCGAGCAGCCGCCGGCGGGACAGTTCGGACCGGCTGGGCCCCGCGCTCATCGGCGGCCGCCGCGGTACGCGAAGGCCCAGTAGGTGAGCGCGGTCGCACCGGCGACCAGCGCGACCCCGAGCGGTATGTGCAGACCCAACGCCCTCGAGTAGCCCGAGCCCGTCTGTGTCTGTACGAGGAAGGCGACCACCACCGCCAGCGCGATCGGCCAGGCCGGCCCGCGTCCCGGCCGCCACAGGAGCACGGTGTTGATGACCAGCAGCCAGCTCAGGAAGCTGATGGTGTGGGCGTTGATCTCGTGCAGGTCCAGCAGATCCACATCGCCCGTGATGAACATCCCGGCCAGCACCGGCTGCAGCAGGGTCAGCAACAGGAACGCGGTGATCACGCAGCGCAGCACGATCAGTGGCCACCGCCGGACCTTCCGCACCGCCGGTGTCCCACCCGCCCGCCGCCGAGGGGATGAACGCGCCGCCGCGCCAGGGTCCAAGGAGTCCGCAGGACGGACATCCGGTGTCTGGCTCATGGGGAACTCCTCCAAGTCGTCGACACCTTCGACGGTGACAGGGGCGACTCGAGTGGGACTTGAGCGGGACGAGGGCCGGACCGGTCCTCGATCCGCCGTCGAGCGGCGGCGGAGAACGTAATGCAGCATCCCTACGCCTTGGAGGCTGACCGATGGCCGAGACTCCCCTCTTCCGCGTGATCCTGCGGATGGAAATCCAGTCCGGAACCCAGGACGAGTTCGAAAGGACATGGTGGGAGGTGGGATCGGCGATCTCCCGGCAGCCCGCCAACCGCGGCCAGACGCTGACGCGTGCGACAGAGGGCGATTCCCCTGTCTACTACGTGATCACCGACTGGACCGACGAGGCGGCATTCCGGGCCTTCGAAATCGGCGAGGCCCATGTCGAGCACCGCCGTCGGCTCGGGAAGTACCGCACCAGCGGCGAGATGATCACGACGCAGACCGTGTATGACATCCCGCCGGCGCCGCAGCCCGAAGCCGTTCCGGGACCCAGAGCGGTACCCGAGCCCGAAGCGCCGTCCGCCACCGCGGGCCGCGCGCCGCTGGCCTTCATCGGCCTCGGCAACATGGGCCGCGGCATGGCTCACGCACTCATCGACGCCGGCCACCGCCTCACCGTCCACAACCGCACCGCCGCAAAGACCCGCCCCCTGGTGGACGCAGGCGCCACCGCGGCCGGCAGCCCCGCGGACGCTGCCGCGGGACACTCCGTCGTTCTGCTCAGCCTGAGCGACGAAGCCGCCGTGGACGATGTGCTCTTCGACAAGATCGTGCCGGTGCTCGCGCCGGGCAGCATCGTCATCGACACCTCCACCGTCTCCCCGGCGTACGCGCGCAAGGCGGCAGGCCGCCTTGCCGACGCCGGACTGCGCCGGGTCGAAGCCTGTGTGGTGGGCAACCCCTTCCAGGCCCGGGAGGGCAAGCTCCGTGTCTACACCAGCGGAGCGGAGCGGGACGTCGCAGAGGTCGCGGACGTGCTCGACACCATCGGCGCCGAAGTTCTGCACCTCGGAGCCCCCGGCACGGCCGCCACCCTCAAACTCATCTTCAACCTCCTGCTGGGTGCCCAGGTCGCCTCGCTCTCCGAGGCGGTGGCGTACGGCGTACGGACCGGACTCGACCGCGACCGGCTGCTCTCCGCCATCGCCGAGAGCGGTTTCAGCTCGATCGTCATGCGCTTCCGCGCCGAGCTGATGCGCAAGGGGAGCTATGAACCGGCCTTCTTCCGCTCGACCCTCATGGAGAAGGATCTGCGCCTGGCCATCGACGACGCCACCGGGGCGGGAGTCGAACTCCCCGTCCTGGACACGGTCCGGGCCGGCTTCGCCGCCGTGGTCGCTGCGGGCGACGGCGACAAGGACGCCTCCGTCCTGATCGAGCACACGACCGCGGCGGCCTCCTCCCAAGGTGCCGTGTCATGACGCGGACGCCCGACGCGCGCCACCTCCAGCTCAAGCATCTCGCCGAGGCCGGCGCGGCGGCCGGCGGCAGCCTCTCGCTTCCGGACGACGACATCGAGCGGCTGCTGGGGCTGGTCTTCGAATGGTTCCGCTCCTGCTTCAGCCCCGAGCGTGCCCACGGCCGGTCCGGCACCTTCCGCTACGCGGTCAACACCCCCCTGGGCGTACGGCACTGGTACATCGTCGTCGACAGCGACCCGGGCACCTGCACCGCCACCACCTCCGTCGACCGCCCGGCGGACGCCACCATCGGCGTGGACCTCGGCGATCTCGTCGCCCTCGCCGTCGGCGAACTCAAGGGCACGGACGCGTTCGTCAACGGACGTCTGAAGATCTCCGGCGATGTCTTCTTCGCCATGAACTGGATCGAGTGGTTCGGCTCCCGCAGCACACCGCCCAAGGACGACTGACGGTGTTTAGCTGCCTTTGAGCCCTCCTGCAGTCGTGGCGCGCAGTCTGCCGGGAACGACCGTCCGGCAACTGCGCGCCTCACTTGGAGGTTCCGTGTCCCTTCGTCTGTTCACCTCGGAGTCTGTGACCGAGGGTCATCCCGACAAGATCGCCGACCAGATCAGCGACGCGATCCTCGACGCGCTGCTGACCCAGGACCCGAAGTCGAGGGTCGCCGTCGAGACGCTGATCACCACCGGCCAGGTCCATGTGGCCGGCGAGGTCACCACCCAGGGCTACGCCGAGATCCAGAGCCTGGTCAGGGAGACCGTCCTCAAGATCGGCTACGACTCGTCCGCCAAGGGCTTCGACGGCGCGTCCTGCGGTGTCTCGGTCTCCATCGGCGCGCAGTCGCCGGACATCGCGCAGGGCGTCGACACCGCGTACGAGGAGCGCGTCGAGGGTGCCGTCACAGGTGAGGGAGGGGACGAGCTCGACAAGCAGGGCGCCGGCGACCAGGGCCTGATGTTCGGCTACGCCTGCGACGAGACGCCTGAGTTGATGCCGCTGCCCATCACCCTCGCCCACCGGCTCTCCGCACGGCTCACCGAGGTCCGCAAGAACGGGACCATCCCGTATCTGCGACCGGACGGCAAGACACAGGTCACCATCGCGTACGACGGGGCCCAGGCGATCCGGCTGGACACCGTCGTCGTCTCCTCGCAGCACGCTCCCGGCATCGACCTGGACTCGCTCCTCATCCCCGACATCCGCGACTGCGTGGTGCAGCCCGTGCTGCACGAACTCGCCGAAGAGGGCGTGCGGTTGCAGACCGATGGCTACCGGCTGCTGGTCAACCCGACCGGGCGGTTCGAGATCGGTGGCCCGATGGGCGACGCGGGTCTGACCGGCCGGAAGATCATCATCGACACGTACGGCGGCATGGCCCGGCACGGCGGCGGCGCGTTCTCGGGCAAGGACCCGTCGAAGGTGGACCGCTCGGCCGCGTACGCGATGCGCTGGGTCGCCAAGAACGTGGTGGCCGCCGGCCTCGCGGCACGCTGCGAGGTCCAGGTCGCGTACGCCATCGGCAAGGCCGAGCCGGTCGGACTCTTCGTCGAGACCTTCGGCACCGAGACCGTACCCGTGCCGCGCATCCAGGCCGCCATCGACCAGGTCTTCGACCTGCGCCCGGCTGCCATCATCCGCGACCTCGACCTGCTGCGGCCCATCTACGCGCAGACCGCCGCGTACGGGCACTTCGGCCGGAACCTCCCCGACTTCACCTGGGAGGCCACCGACCGCGCCGAGAAGCTCCGCCAGGCAGCCATCGCCGACTGACTGTCCGAACGGACCGGCCGGCCGACGGAACAACGCAACTTCCACCGTAGAACCAAGGAGCAGTGACCGTGCGCATAGCCGTAACTGGTTCGATCGCAACGGACCACCTCATGGTCTTCCCCGGCCGGTTCACCGAGCAGCTCATCGCCGGCAGCCTCGACAAGGTCTCGCTCTCCTTCCTCGTCGAGGAGCTCGAGATCCGGCGCGGCGGCGTCGCAGCGAACATCGCCTTCGGCCTCGGCCGCCTGGGTCTCGGCCCGCACCTCGTCGGAGCGGTGGGCACGGACTTCGCCGACTACCAGGTCTGGCTCAAGGAGAACGGCGTCGACACCGAGTCGGTGCACATCAGCGAGTCGCTGCACACCGCGCGCTTCGTGTGCACCACCGACGCGGACCACAACCAGATCGGCTCCTTCTACGCCGGAGCCATGAGCGAAGCACGCACCATCGAACTGCGGCCGCTGCACGAGCGGGTCGGTGGCCTCGACCTGGTGGTGATCTCGCCCAACGATCCCGCGGCCATGGTCCGCCACACCCGCGAATGCACGGAGCTGGGCCTGCGGTTCGCCGCCGACCCCTCGCAGCAGCTCGCGTTCATGCAACGCGACGACGTGCGCGAACTGCTCGCGGGACCCACCTATCTGTTCACCAATGAGTACGAGAGTGTGCTCATCCAGGAGAAGACCGGCTGGACCGAACAGCAGATCCTGGGCCGGGTGGGCACCTGGGTGACCACCCGGGGCGCGGACGGCGCACGCGTGGAAAGGGCCGGGCTGCGGCCCGTCGACATACCGTCGGTCCCGCCGGTGGGCACGACCGAACCGACCGGTGCCGGAGACGCCTTCCGGGCCGGCTTCCTCGCCGCCACGGCGTGGGGCCTCGGCCTGGAACGCGCGGCGCAGTTGGGCAGCGCACTGGCCACCACCGTGCTGGAGACCACGGGCACGCAGCCGGACGAGCTGAACGGCGCCGGCCTGCTGGCCCGGGTACGCGGCACGTACGGCGCGGCGGCCGCCGCCGAACTGTCGGCGTATGTCACTCCGGACATGGCGGCAGCGGGATGAGCGCGGCCCGGATCGACGCTCTGCGTGAGGCGCTTGCCACGCGTGTGGTGGTGGCTGATGGTGCGATGGGCACGATGTTGCAGGCGCAGGATCCGACGCTGGAGGATTTCGAGAATCTCGAGGGTTGTAACGAGATCTTGAATGTGACGCGTCCGGACATTGTGCGGACGGTTCATGAGGAGTACTTCGCGGTCGGTGTGGACTGTGTGGAGACGAACACGTTCGGCGCAAATTTCGCCGCGTTGGCGGAGTACGACATTCCCGGGCGGGTTTTTGAGCTGTCGGAGTCGGGGGCGCGGATTGCGCGTGAGGTGGCGGACGAGTTCACCACGTCCACGGGGCGGCAGCGGTGGGTGCTGGGTTCGATGGGGCCGGGTACGAAGCTGCCGACGCTGGGTCATGCCCCGTATGTGAAGCTGCGCGACGCCTACCAGCAGAACGCGGAGGGCATGATCGCGGGTGGTGCGGATGCGTTGCTGGTGGAGACGACGCAGGACCTGCTGCAGACGAAGGCCGCCGTCCTGGGTGCCCGGCGTGCTCTGGAGGCGACCGGTACGAGTCTTCCGCTGATCTGTTCGGTGACGGTGGAGACGACGGGGACGATGCTGCTGGGTTCGGAGATCGGTGCGGCGCTGACCGCGCTGGAGCCGTTGGGTATCGACATGATCGGCCTGAATTGCGCGACCGGTCCGGCGGAGATGAGTGAGCATCTGCGCTATCTGGCCCGGCACTCGCGGATCCCGTTGTCGTGTATGCCGAATGCGGGTCTGCCGGTGCTGGGCAAGAACGGTGCGCACTACCCCTTGTCGGCGGGTGAGCTGGCGGATGCGCAGGAGACGTTCGTGCGCGAGTACGGGCTGTCGCTGGTGGGTGGCTGCTGTGGTACGACGCCGGAGCAT
>NZ_JBHWWF010000075.1:0-17689 GCF_042736455.1 Streptomyces sp. NPDC060064 | reverse complement strand
GGCGGCCGGGCGCCACGGGGGTTTTTGGGGATCCCGCCCTCCCCGCCGCCGGAAATATCCCACCCCTTTCCCACATTTTCACCGCTGGGTGGGGGGCGGGGTGGACGGGCCGGTGGGCCGCCCTTCCCACCACGGGCGGCCGTCCGGCCCGTCCCTGTTCGGGAGCGGTCCGGACGGCCGGTGGTCGCCTTAGGAGAAGTCCTTGAGCAGCTTCTTGTAGGACTCGGCGGTGGTGTCGAGGCCCTTCTGGGTGCTCACCTTGCCCTGAAGGATCGCGGTGAGGTTGGTGCCGAGGTCGGCGAAGAGCGAGCTGTACTCGGGCAGCTCGGGACGCGGCCGGGCGGAGCCGGCGAGGATCGCCTGGAACTCGGTGATGCCGGGGGTGGCCTTGACCTCGGCGGTGTAGGCGGAGGTGCGGGTCGGCAGCGTGCCGTTCTTCAGCGCGATCTTGGCCTGGGTCTCACCCGAGGTCATGAAGCCGACGAACTTCTGGGCCGCGGCCTGGTGCGCCTTGTCGGAGCCGGCGTACACGGAGAGGTTGTGGCCGCCGGTCGGGGCGCCGGCCTTGCCGGAGGCGGTGGCCGGGACGTTGGAGATGCCCAGGTTGGCCTTGTCCTTGAAGGCCGCGCCCTTGTAGACGTTCGTCAGCTCCCACGGGCCCTGGACGATCATCGCGACCTTGCCGGTGTTGAACGCGTCCATCATGTGGGCGTAGGAGTCGGCGGTCACATCGAGCTTGGAGACGCCCGGCGCGGCGAGCAGGGCCTTGCTGGTGTCCACGGCCTTGACGGCCTCGGGCGAGTTGACCGTGATCTTCTTGCCGGCGGCGTCGACCATGTCGGTGCCGTCGCCGAAGAGGAACGGCAGCTCGAAGTAGGCGTCGGCGCGGAGGGTGAAGCCGTCGACGCCGGCCTTCGCCTTGACCGCCTTGGCGACGGTCTTCACCTCGTCCCAGGTGGCCGGCGCCTTGTCGTAGCCGGCCTTCTTCAGGATTTCCTTGTTCCACATCAGGCCGAGGGAGTCGGTGACGAAGGGGGCACCGTAGGTCTTGCCCTGGTACTGCGCCTGCTTGAGGAGCGAGGGAGTGATGTCCCCGGTGTTCTTGAGCGCGTCCGTGCCGTCGAGCGGGGCCAGGAACTGCGACTTGGCCCAGGAGGCGGTCCAGCCGACCTCGGCGCGGATGATGTCGGGGGCACCCTTGCTGCCGGCCGCGGTCTGGAACTTGTTCTGCGCCTGGTCGAACGGGACGTTGACGTACTTGACCTTGATGTCCTTGTTCGCCTTTTCGAACTCGGCGATCATCGCCTTGTAGGTCGGCGCCTCGTTGGTCGCGTTCGACGTGTCCCACCAGGTGAGGGTGACCGGGCCGCCGGCCTTGTCACCGCCGTCGTCCCCGCCGCACGCCGTCGCTGCCAGTGCCAGTGCCGCTACCAGCGCGGTGGCCGCTATGCCACGCCGCATGTGAACTCCTTCAGAGATGCCCGAGATGGCGGAGGCCAAGCCCCCTGCCGACCGCTCCCTCGCGGCGCCGGGTTCGGCAGGAACGTAACAAGGATGAAAGAGAGCGGAAAGACCTTGCGGCAATTTTCTGCAAGAGCGGGGGATCGTTACATCCACGTGTCCTGAGAGTTGCCATTAGATCGCTTGACGGCGGCCATTTCCGCCGCCCCGGGCACCTGCGGCAGACTCCTGCAACACCCCTCGCAAGCTCTTGCAGGGCTGTTATTTTGGTCCTCCGAGCACCGTCACCACGCGCCCACACCCATGTTGACCTCGTTAGTTGTACGTCCCCCCCGCCCCCGGACCGTACGAGAGGGACCTCCTATGACCCACGAACTCGCTTCCGCCGTCGCCCTGCCCGGCCCCGCGGCAGCCGAGGGGCCGCGTCCTGCAAGCTCTTCCACCAAGGGCGGCGGCTGGTGGCGCGATGCCGTCATCTACCAGGTGTACGTGCGCTCCTTTGCCGACAGCGACGGTGACGGCGTCGGGGATCTGCGCGGGGCCACCCGGCGCCTGCCTCATCTCGCCGAGCTGGGCATCGACGCCGTATGGCTCACACCCTTCTACGCCTCGCCGCAGGCCGACGGCGGCTACGACGTCGCCGACTACCGGGCCGTGGACCCGCTCTTCGGGGATCTCGCCGACGCCGACGATCTCGTCCGCACCGCCCACGGGCTGGGCCTGAAGGTGATCGTGGACATCGTCCCGAACCACACCTCGGACCAGCACCTGTGGTTCCGGGCCGCGCTCGCGGACCACGACGGGGGTGCGGCCCGCGAGCGCTACCACTTCCGGCCCGGCAGGGGCACCGCCGGTGAGCTGCCGCCGAACGACTGGGAGTCGGTCTTCGGCGGCCCCGCCTGGACCCGCACTCCGGACGGTGCCTGGTTCCTCCACCTCTTCGCCCCCGAGCAGCCCGACCTCAACTGGGAGAACGAGGAGGTGCACGAGGAGTTCGAGTCGGTGCTGCGCTTCTGGCTGGACCTCGGCGTCGACGGCTTCCGTATCGATGTCGCGCACGGCATGGTCAAGGCGGCCGGCCTGCCGGACATCGGCCACAAGGAACAGGCCAGGCTGATCGGCGCCCAGAAACTGCCCTTCTTCGACCAGGACGGGGTGCACGAGATCCACCGCTCCTGGCGCAGGCTCCTCGACTCCTACCCCGGCGACCGGATCGGCGTCGCCGAGGCCTGGGCCCCCGGCCCGGACCGGCTCGCGCTGTACGTACGCCCCGACGAACTACACCAGGCCTTCAACTTCCAGTTCCTGCGGTGCCCTTGGGATCCCGAGGCGATGCGCAGCGTGATCGACGAGTCACTGACCGCCACCGCCTCGGTGGGGGCGACCACCACCTGGGTGCTGTCCAACCACGACGTGGTCCGTCACACCACCCGCTACGGCGGCGGGCAGCAGGGGCTGCGCCGGGCCCGCGCGGCCGCGCTGCTCATGCTCGCGCTGCCCGGTTCGACGTACATCTACCAGGGCGAGGAGCTCGGCCTGCCCGAGGTCACCGATCTGCCGAGCGAGGTGCGCCAGGACCCCGCCTTCTTCCGCGCGGCGGGGCAGGACGGCTTCCGCGACGGCTGCCGGGTGCCGATCCCCTGGTCCGGCGAGGAACCGCCGTACGGCTTCGGCCCCGGATCCAGCTGGCTGCCCCAGCCGGAGAGCTGGCGGGAGCTGTCCGTGGCGGCCCAGACCGGCGACCCGTATTCGACGCTCGAGCTCTACCGCTCGGCGCTGGCGCTCCGCCGTGAGCTGCCGGGCGGCCCGATGCGGTGGCTGCCGAGCCCCGAAGGGCTGCTCGCCCTGTCCCGCCCGGGCCTGGTCTGCACCCTCAACGCCACGGGATCGGTGATCGAACTGCCCCTGCCGGGACGGCTGCTGCTCTCCTCCCGGACCATGGAGCCGACGGGTGACACAGCCCGTATTCCGGCTGATTGCTGTGCGTGGTGGGCAATCTGACGTGCGACCGGTACAGTCCAATCCTGTGACCGCACGGCTTGCCGACATCGCAGCCCAGGCGGGGGTCAGCGAAGCCACAGTCAGCCGCGTGCTCAACGGCAAGCCCGGTGTGGCCGCGGCAACCCGCGAATCCGTACTCGCCGCGCTCGATGTGCTCGGATATGAGCGCCCGGTGCGCCTGCGACAGCGCAGCGCCGGCCTGGTCGGCCTCATAACGCCGGAGCTGGACAACCCGATCTTCCCGGCACTCGCGCAGGTCATCGGCCAGGCACTGACCCGGCAGGGCTACACCCCGGTCCTGGCCACCCAGACCCCGGGCGGCTCCACCGAGGACGAGCTCACCGAAATGCTGGTGGACCGCGGCGTCTCCGGGATCATCTTCGTCTCGGGCCTGCACGCGGACACCACGGCCGACATGCAGCGCTACGACCAGCTGCGCGGGCAGGGCGTCCCCTATGTCCTGCTGGGCGGCTTCTCGTCCAAGGTGAAGGCCCCCTTCGTCTCGCCCGACGACCGGGCCGCGATGCACCTCGCGGTGACCCATCTCGCCTCACTCGGCCACACCCGGATCGGCCTGGCGGTCGGCCCGAAGCGCTTCGTTCCCGTGCTGCGGAAGATCGAGGGCTTCCAGCAGGCGATGGAGAACCAACTCGGCCTCGCCCCCGAGGAGTCCGAACAGCTCATACAGCACTCCCTCTACACACTGGAAGGCGGTCAGGCCGCGGCAAGCGCCCTGATCGGGCTCGGGTGCACCGCCGTGGTCTGCGCGAGCGACATGATGGCGCTCGGAGCGATCCGGGCCGCCCGTGGGCAGGGCCTGGAGGTGCCGCGGGACGTATCCGTGGTGGGCTTCGACGACTCTCCGCTCATAGCGTTCACGGACCCGCCGCTGACCACCATCCGGCAGCCGGTGCAGGCCATGGGTCAGGCGGCCGTCCGAACGCTCCTGGAGGAGATCGGCGGCACCCCCGCCCCGCACAGCGAGTTCGTTTTCATGCCTGAGCTGGTGGTTCGCGGTTCAACGGCTTCCGGGCCCGGAGCCGCCGGGCGTACCTGAGTCGCCCTCAAGGCGTACCGGATGCGTCGGGAACTCAACCAGGGGATGATCGGTCGGGGGACGGCATCTGGCAGACTCTCGTCCCATGGGTGAAACGACCGTGAAGACTATGGAAAGCCGGACGGCTGCCCCGTCACCCATGGTGGACGAGGCCCCCGAAGCGCCAGCGCGTACCCGGCTGCACACGCTACGGTCGCCCCGCCGCCCGCGGATCTGGTTCGAAGTCCTGCTGATCGCGGTCAGTTACTGGACATACTCGCTGGTCCGCAACGCTGTGCCGGAGCAGAAGGCGCAGGCACTGCGTAACGCGGACTGGATCTGGGATGCCGAGCACTCGCTCGGCATCGCGGTGGAGCAGACGGTCAACCACGCCGTGAATTCGGTGACATGGCTGATCGTTTCGATGAACTACTACTACGCCACCTTGCACTTCATTGTGACGATCGGTGTGCTGGTGTGGCTCTACCGCTGGCATCCGGGCCGTTATGCGGCTGCCCGTTCCGCCCTCTTCGCCACGACAGGTGTGGCTCTGGTCGGTTATTACCTCTATCCGCTCGCACCGCCCCGGTTGATGGACGGCCACGACTTCATCGATACGGTCCTGGTCCACCACACCTGGGGTTCGATGGCCTCGGGCAACCTCAAGAACATGTCGAACCAGTACGCGGCGATGCCGTCGATGCACATCGGCTGGTCGCTCTGGTGCGGCATGATCATTTGCGCTCTGGCCGCCGCGCCCTGGGTGAAGATCCTCGGCATCCTCTATCCGACGGCGACGCTGGTCGTCATCGTGGCCACGGCGAACCACTTCTGGCTGGACGCGGTGGGCGGCATGATCTGTCTGGCGTTCGGCTTCGCGGTCTCGTACGCCTGGTACCGGACGCTGCCGCATCAGCTGCCGCAGCTGGTGGAGAAGAACGACACCCTGGGCCGGCCGCTCCCCCGCTTCGGCCCCGGGCTGAAAACAAGCCCTTCCGGCGACTGAGGAGCGCGGCGCGGTACCGGACCCGAACAAGCCCTACCGGGCCAGAACAAGCCCCTCCGGCGGTTGAGGAGCGGGGCGCGGGGCGGCGCCCCGACAGGGGCGCCGCCCCGGGAATTCCACCCCGGCGCCCCCTACGCCCCGTAGAACAGCACCTCCACCACGGCCCGCGCCCTGCGCGTAATCCGGCGGTAGTCGTCCAGCATGTCGCCCACATGCCCCGGGCCGTACCCCAAGTACCGCCCCACTGCCGCCAGTTCGCGGCCGCCCGACGGGAAGGTGTCGCCCGCCCTGCCGCGTACCAGCATCACACCGTTGCGCACCCGTGTCGCCAGCACCCACGCCTCGTCCAGGATCTGCGCGTCCTCCGTGGAGATGAGGCCCGCCGCGTGCGTGGCCGCCAGCGCCTCGCGGGTGCGGGTCGTGCGCAGGCCCGGCTCCGCCCAGCCGTGGCGCATCTGGAACAGCTGGACCGTCCACTCCACATCGCTCAGCCCGCCGCGGCCCAGCTTGGTGTGGAGCGTGGGATCCGCGCCGCGGGGAAGTCGTTCGGACTCCATCCGGGCCTTCAGCCGGCGGATCTCGAGTACGGCGTCGTCGCCGAGGCCCTCCGCCGGATAGCGCAGCGGATCGACCAGATCGATGAAGCGCCGGCCCAGGTCCACGTCGCCCGCCATCGGCTCCGCCCGCAGCAGCGCCTGGCTCTCCCACACCAGCGACCAGCGCCGGTAGTAGGCCTCGTAGGAGGCGAGCGTGCGGACCACGGGGCCGCTCTTGCCCTCGGGACGCAGATCCGCGTCGATCAGCAACGGCGGGTCCGTGGTGGGCAGCTCGAGCAGCCTGCGCATCTCCGCGACGACCTTGTTCGCGGCCCGCGTCGCCTCCTGCTCGTCCTCGCCCTCACGCGGCTCGTGGACAAAGAGCACATCCGCGTCGGAGCCGTAGCTCTGCTCATGGCCACCGAAGCGGCCCATGCCGATGACCGCGAACCGTGCCGGCAGCGTGTCGCCCCACTGCGCGCGCACGGCGGCCCTCAGCGCGCCCGAGATCGTCGCGGCGTTCAGGTCGGTGACCGCGTTCCCGACCCGGTCCACGAGCGCGCCGGGGTCGGCCTCGGCCGGGCTGTCCTCGGTGCCGTACGAACCGATCAGATCCGCCGCGGCGGTACGGAACAGCTCCCGGCGGCGTACTCCACGGGCCGCGGCGACCGCGGCCTCCGCCGTGTCCGCGCGCCCGACGGCCGCCAGGACCTCCTGCTCGAGCGCCTCCCTGCCGCGCGGCGCGAGGCCCTCCGGGTCGCCCAGCAGGGCCACCGCCTCCGGGGCCCGCAGCAGCAGGTCCGGGGCGAGCCGCCCGGCGGACAGCACCCGCGCCAGATTCTCGGCGGCCGCGCCCTCGTCCCGCAGCAGCCGCAGATACCAGGGGGTCTTGCCGAGCGCGTCGGACACCTTGCGGAAGCCGAGCAGACCGGCGTCCGGGTCGGCCGAGTCGGCGAACCAGCCGAGCAGCACCGGCAGCAGGGTCCGCTGGATCGCGGCCTTGCGGGTCACGCCCGACGACAGGGCCTCCAGATGGCGCAGCGCGGCGCCGGGATCGGCGTAACCCAGCGCCTCGAGCCGCTGCCGCGCCGCCTCCGGGCTGAGTCGCGTCTCGCCGGGTGTGAGCTGGGCGACGGCGTCGAGCAGCGGCCGGTAGAACAGCTTCTCGTGCAGCCGTCGCACCACCGACGCATGCCGCTTCCACTCCTTGTTGAGCTCGGCGACCGGGTCCGTACGCAGGCCGAGCGAACGCCCGAGGCGGCGCAGATCGGCCTCGTCCTCCGGCACCAGGTGCGTACGCCGCAGCCGGTAGAGCTGAATGCGGTGCTCCATGGCGCGCAGAAAGCGGTACGCCTGGTCCAGCTGCGCGGCGTCGGCCCGGCCCACGTATCCGCCGTGCGCCAGCGCCCGCAGGGCCTCCAGCGTGGTGCCGCTGTGCAGTGTCGCGTCGCCGCGCCCATGCACCAGCTGCAGCAGCTGTACGGCGAACTCGACGTCCCGCAGACCTCCCGGGCCCAGCTTGAGCTCGCGTTCCACCTCGGCGACCGGAATGTTGTCGACGACGCGGCGGCGCATCTTCTGCACGTCGCCGACGAAGTTCTCGCGTTCCGCGGCCTGCCACACCAGTGGTGAGACGCCTTCGATGTAGTCCTCGCCGAGCGCGAGGTCACCGGCGACCGGACGGGCCTTGAGCAGCGCCTGGAACTCCCAGGTCTTGGCCCAGCGCTGGTAGTACGCGAAATGGCTGGAGAGCGTACGGACCAGCGGGCCGTTGCGCCCTTCGGGCCGCAGATTGGCGTCGACCGGCCAGATGGTGCCCTCGACCGTCGTCTCGGAGCAGATCCGCATCAGATGGGAGGCCAGCCGGGTCGCGGCCTGGATGGCCTTGCTCTCGTCGGCGCCCTCCACCGGTTCGCCGACGAAGATGACGTCCACGTCGGAGACATAGTTCAGTTCGTGGCCGCCGCACTTGCCCATGGCGATGACGGTGAGCCGGCACTGAGCCGCGTCCGCGGGCGCGGCGCTGCGGGCCATGGCGAGGGCCGCCCGCAGCGTGGCCGTCGCCAGGTCGGCCAGTTCGGCTGCGGTCTGGGCGACATCGGTCGTACCGCACACATCGCGGGCCGCGATGGACAGCAGGCACCGCCGGTAGGCGATCCGCAGGGAGACAGGGTCGATGGCGTCGGCGAGGCCGCGTTCGAAATCGGCGACGCCCGGGTGTAGATCGGTCGCCTCGTATGTGACGAGGGCCTGCCAGTCACGCGGATGGCGGGCCAGATGGTCGCCGAGCGCCTCGGAGGCACCGAGCACTCCGAGCAGCCGGTCGCGCAGCGGTTTCGCGGTGATGAGGGTGTCGAGGAGGCTCTGGCGCTCGGCCGGGTCCTGCGCCTCCACCAGCCGGACGAGGCCGCGGAGCGCGAGGTCGGGGTCGGCGGTGGCCCCGAGCGCGTCGAGCAGCACCGGGTCCGTCCGAGCGGAGGACATGTCGGGGAGGTCGAGCAGACGTTCGGCGGCGGAGGGATCGGTGAAGCCGTGCCGCAGCAGTCGGGTGAAGTTACTGCTCCTGCGCCCCGGCACCGTCATTCCGCGGTCTCCTGTCCTGCTTGCCCTGCCCTGCCTGCCCGGTCCTGCTGCCCTGCCCTGCCTGTGCCCTGTTCCGGCCGGACTCTGCGGTCCCGTACCGGCCGATCAAGGTCCGGATTCGAGCGTAGCCGCAGGGGCGCGCGGGGGACCCCGGTGAGTCCCGGCGCGGATGAAGTGTGAGCCGCGGTGCGGATGACGTGACATGGGACATGTTGTTCGGCCTTCGGGGCGAATGAACCGCATGCTCGATTTTTCCGTCTTCTTGGCCGACCAGCACTGATCGCTCTCGATCACTGCTGGTCAGGACCCTTTGACCCCTTGAAAACCGAAGGCACAACCGCATGCTGTCGTCCGGGCCCCGCCGCTCCGCCCTGCTGTCCCGTCGTGGCCTGACGGCGGCCTTGATCCTGGCTCCGCTCGTCGCCATCGCCTGCCTCTCCGGCGCCGAGGAGGCCACCTCCGACGCCCAGGAGAACGTGATCCCGGCGGCCCGTCCCGCGGGCGCTTCCGTGATGCAGATCGTCGCCCACCCGGACGACGACCTGTACTTCATGAACCCGGACACCAGCCAGTCGGTCGGCGCCGGCCGCGCTCTGACGTCGGTGTACCTCACGGCGGGCGAAGCGGACGGCGTGAACGCGTCCAAGAGCGCTCCGGGCGGCGGCCCGTTGTCCGCGGACGCGCTCGCCAAGCTGCCCGCCGCCGACAAGGGCCGCTACGCGGAGGCCCGGCAGAACGGCATTCGCGCGGCCTACGCGGAGATGGCCACCGGCAACCGCACCAGCCCCTGGCAGCGCACCACGATCCCCACCGCCGGCGGCGGCACGGCCGAGCTCGACACCCTCAAGACGCGGCCCGAGGTCAACCTGGTGTGGGTGCAGCTGCACGAGGCCGGCTCGATCGCGGGCGACCGCCCGAAGAGCCTGCACGGCCTGTGGGACGGCCAGGTGGACACGCTCGGCTCGCAGCTCGCCTCCGGCGGCCCGGTCACCAAGCGCTTCGCGTACACCAAGGAGGAGGTCGTCGACACGGTCGCCGGTCTCCTCGAGCGGTTCCGCCCGACCCACGTCCGGATGCAGGACCCGACGCCGGGCCGCAACGCCGCGTCGGGCAAGTTCACCGATCACCAGGACCACATGTACGCCGCGCGGTTCGTGCAGGCGGCGCTCGCGCGGTACGCCGGCTCACCCGGCCGTCCCGCCTTCAGCGTCCAGAACTATCTGGGCTACTTCACCAGCGGACTGCCGCGCACCCTCGACCCGGCCACCGCCGCGGCCAAGCTGCGCACGCTGAAGACGTACGCCTGGCTGGACGGCGAGGACCACTGCGGCGACAAGGCCGGTTGCGGCGACCGCAAGGTGGCCGCCCGCCCCGCCGGCCACGGCTGGGCGCAGTCCGTCCGCTACACCCGCGGCGAGTCCACGTCCTGGGTGCAGCCGGGCAGGGACGGCGGGCTGTGGGCGTTCTCGGTGCTCGACACGCGGCTGGCGGTCTGGCACAAGGCGGCCGGGCCTGCCGGAGCCAAGGGCGCGTGGACCGGTCCGAAGCTGCTGGCGGGCGAGGGCATCGACAGCGGAGTGACCTCGGCGAAGCTGCCTGACGGGCGGATCGCGGTGTTCGGCACCCGTACGACGCTGGGCGACGGCCCGGAGGACTACCGCAGGGACGTCGTCACGACCGTGCAGCGCACACCGGACGGCGCGTTCGGGCCATGGCACTCGCTCGGCACCCCCGAGCGCGACGACGCCTCCAAGACCTCCGACATCAGCGCCCCGGCGGTGACCGTGAACAGCGCCGGCCTGATGACCGTCCATCTGCGCAACGGAAGCCACTCGCTCAGCTCCACCGCCCAGCGGCCGGACGGCTCCTGGACGCCGTGGCAGGCGCGGGGCGGCCGGAATCTGCATGGCGACCCGGTCGCCGCGACCGACGCGAAGGGCCGCCAGTACGTCTTCGTCAGCACCGCCCGCTCGGTCGTCTCCTTCATCCAGCCGGCACCCGGCGCGCCGCTGACCGGCCCGACCGCGACCGGACTGCCGCCGACGACGCTCACCCTGAGCGCGGGCCGTGACGGCGACGGCGTACGACTCTGGTTCCGCAAGCCCGGCTCGGGCGATGTCCGCACGGTCCGCTTCTCCGGCACCGGCGTCTCACCGGTCACGGAGCTGGGCGGCCTGGCGGGCTTCGGTCCGGTCAGCGTCTCGGGCCCGGACGACACCCTGCTCGCGGTCCGCTCCAGGACCGGGGTACCCGGCACGGCGCTGCTCGCACCGGCCGTCGCGGGGACCGGCGGAACGGGCGCGGCAGGCAGGTCGGCGCAGACCGGGCGGGCCCAGTGGCGGGCGGCCGGTTCACTGTTCGCGGGCGCGCCGTCGGGCGTACCGGGCGGGGCGAAGGACACGGGTCTGGCGGCGGTGGGCCTGGACGGCCGCCTGTACTGGGCGCAGGCCGATCCCCGCGGTTCGCTGGCTTCCTGGACCCCGGTCGGCTGACCGATGAGTACGGGCGCGGGGCGCGGTCTACACATTCGGTGACCCCGAATGCGAGAGGACCGCGCCATGCCCGAGAACGACCGTGTGAACAGCCCCGGAAACGACCCCGAGGACGAGCCCCAGGCAGAGCTGGACGCCCGGTACAGCGACGAGAAGGCCACCACCGCCGACTGGTCCCGGGCGGTTGAACGCCTGAGCGCCGCCGAGATCTTCTGGCTGTCGACCGTACGGCCCGACGGCCGTCCGCACGTCACCCCGCTGATCGCCGTATGGCACGACGGCGGGCTGCATTTCTGCACCGGCGCGGACGAACGCAAAGCGAAGAACCTCCGCCACAATCAGGAGGTCGTCCTCACCACCGGCGCCAACGCCCTGAGCGAGGGCTACGACTTGGTGGTCGAGGGCGAGGCGGTGCGGGTGACCGACGAGACGCGACTGCGGGCGCTGGCCGGGGTGTACGTCGAGAAGTACGGCGAGGACTGGACGTTCGAGGTCCGCGACGGCGCGTTCGTGGGCGGCGGCGGCCCGGCGCTGGTCTTCCGGGTCGCGCCGCGCACGGCGTTCGGCTTCAGCAAGGGGGACCCGTTCGGCCAGACCCGCTGGCAGTTCGCCCAGTGACCTCGACCGCTCTCCACCCAATCGGTCTCAGCTCAATCGGTCTCAGCTCAATCGATCTCAGCGAGGGGAACACCACCGATGGAAATGACGCTTGAAGTGATCATGGTCCCGTCCTCCGATCTCGACCGGTCGAAGACGTTCTACGAGGACGGCTGCGGCTTCAAGGTCGACCTCGACCAGGAGGTGGCCCCCGGCATCCGCATCATCCAGCTGACCCCGCCCGGCTCCCGCTGCTCGATCGCACTGACCAGCGGCATGCCCGACCACCCCGGTCAGCAGGCCATGACCCCGGGCTCACTCCAGGGCCTCCAACTGTGCGTGATGGACATCGCCGCGGCCCACACGGCATTGACCGACCGGTCCGTGCCCGTCAGCGCGATCCAGCATGTGGGCCGAGGGGGCTGGGAGGACGGCCCGGGCGAGACATGGAACTCGTTCATGTTCTTCAAGGACCCGGACGGAAACGGGTGGGTGGTCCAGGAGGCCCCGGCGCCACTCGCGGAACGCTGACTCAGGCGGCCAGGTCTCCGCGCGCGGCGCAGCCGGGGCAGCATCCCGGTTCCGGAGCGCGGAAGGCGCGGTCGCAGCGGTCGCAGTTCTGGAGCGGGTCGGGGCGGGGTGTGACCGCGACGGCCGGGAGCGGCGGGGGCAGCATCGCCGTCAGGCGGTGGGCGAGGAGAGCCGCCGGGTGGTGGATCGGGTCGGCGGGCAGCGCCGCGGTGAGGGTACGGCGTACGGCGCCGGGCTCGATGCCGCGTTCCAGCCAGGCGGACACGGCAGGGGCGAGGCGGCGGACGTCCCGCGCCGAGAGCAGGAGCCGGGGGTCGTGGGCGCGCAGGCCGGCCAGCAGCTCGGCGGCGGTGCGGTGGCGTTCGAGGTCGGGCGTCTGCGGCTCGGGAAGCGGAGCTGGGGCGGGCCTCGCCGGCCTCGAGAGGGCGGGGGCGGGTGGCTCGGGTGTCGGCCCGCCGGCGGCCGGTGCAGGTGCCGCTGGTTCGGGCTCCTCGGGCTCCGGTGCCGGTTCGCGGCGGGGTGCGGAGGCGGTTGCCGGGGCGGCGGGTCGGGCCTGCGGCTTGTTGTACGAGATCGTGCGGGTCACGATCTGCCCGGACGGCATACGTTCCTTGATCCGTGCCATATAGCCGTGCGCCTCCAGCTCCCGCAGAGCGGCGGCGATCCGGGTCTCCCCCTCGGGGAACTTCGCAGCCAGGGCCTTGATGCCGACCAGGGCACCGTCGGGCAGCGACTGAATGTGGGTCGCAAGACCGATAGCGGTCAGCGACAACTCGGGGTGCTGGGCGAGGTGGTTTCCGACAACAGTGAACTGTTCGGGGTGGCGTTCGTCCACGTGGCCAACTCCGGGTCGGGAACGGGCGGACCGAGCGCGCAGGCGCGCGCTAAAGTGCTGCTCAGCCATCGGGAAGGCTCCGACTTCCTCGGTGGTCAGGCCCTCGTTCGGGATTGCAGTCCCGGCGGGGGCCGTCTCATGTGTGATGTTGTGTGTCGCGGCCGACCCTGCCGCACCGAATCCCTTGATCGCCAGCCGAGTTGGCGCGGATCACTCGTGTGAGTGACCAGGCGGGACGGGGTTGGGTTTGGTTGGTTCTTTCCCTGGTTCTTTCTTCTTTTGGCATCGGGCCGAGCCGGGGCGCCCGGTTCCGCGACCCGGCCGGAATTGGTCATGGCGCAAGATCGAGTTCAGCCCGGACCGTCTTGCATCCCGGCGACGGCGGGACCTGCCTGCGCTTCAAGGGCCCGGCTGGTGGTTCACGCGTACCGAGTACGAGCCACCCGGCCGCTGTACGAAGTGCAGCGGCCCCGCGATCACCAGGGGGCGTCGCGAAAGTGGATCAGCGCCCCGGATGATCACTCGCTGGAAAGCGCACCGTTCAAGCAGCCACAGGCACCGGCTGGCACACATGCCTGTTCACACGGGATGCGCGAGCGCTATCGTCGCCCCATGCCCGAACTGATCGCGCCCAAGGGGCAACTGCACCCCTCATGGCTCGCGGCGCGTGATGAGTGGCCCCCTGGTGCCCATCAGGACGGGGCCGGCCTGCGTCTGGCGCCCGATACCGACCTCGACAGCCCTGAGGGTTTCTCGGCATGGATCGAGCGGCTGCTCCAGCAGGGCGACAACTCGGTGCCCGTCGGAGCAGGGCGTGTCCACGCCACGCACTGGTGGATCGTCGAGCACGACACCTACCTCGGGGCCATCGATCTGCGGCATTACCTGAACGCCATTCTGTTCGAGGCGGGTGGGCACATCGGCTACAGCATCAGGCCTTCTGCCAGGAGGCGCGGTCTGGCCACATGGGCCCTGGGAGCGGTTCTGCCCCAGGCTCGTGCGCTCGGCTTGGACCGGGTCCTCGTCACCTGCGACGACGACAACATCGGCTCGGCGCGCAGCATCGAGCGCAACGGCGGTGTCGTGGAGGACGTGCGCAGTACCTCCCTGGGCGTCAAGCGCCGCTACTGGATCACTCTCTGAGCAGGGCTGCGGCCCTGCTGATCACCGCCACTCGTTCATTCAGCCGAGCGGCATGTCCAGCACGGCCTTGCGGTGGCTGAACCTCTCCAGCGAGTAGCGGCCGTGGTAGCTGCCCATGCCGCTCTCGCCGACCCCTCCGAAGGGCAGATCGGACACCGTGAGATGAGCCATCGGGAGGCCGAACCCGACGCCGCCCGAGGAGGTCTCCGCCAGCAGCCGGTCGCGGGTCGTGGCGGATTCCGTGAACGCGTACAAGGCCAGCGGCTTGTCCCGGTCGTTGATGAACGCGATGGCCTCGTCGAGGCCGGCGACCTCCACGATCGGCAGAATCGGACCGAAGATCTCCTCGGACATGACCGGGGAGTCCGGCGACACTCCGGCCAGTACGGTCGGGGCGAGATAGCGGCTCGCGCGGTCGTGCCGGCCCCCGACGACCGGACGGCCCGAGCCGAGAAGGCCGGTCAGCCGGTCGAAGTGCCGTTCGTTGACGATCCGCCCGTATTCGGGCGAGGCCGCCGGGTCATCGCCGTACGCCTGCTGCACAGCAGTCTCCAAGGCGTCCTCGAGCTTGCTCGCGGTCACCGGGTCGGTGAGCACATAGTCCGGGGCTACGCAGGTCTGGCCCGCGTTGAGGAACTTCGTGGCTACGAGCCGGGAGGCCACCGTCTGCAGGTCCGTGCCCTGGTCGACGAACGCGGGCGACTTCCCGCCGAGTTCCAGAGTCACCGGGGTGAGGTGCGCGGCGGCCGCGCGCATCACGATGCGGCCCACGGTTCCGTTGCCGGTGTAGAAGATGTGGTCGAAGTGCTGCTCCAGCAGGGCGGTGGTCTCCGGGACGGCGCCTTCCACCACGGCAAGCGCGTCTCTGTCGACGAACCGCGGCAGCAGCTCGGCGATGACCCGGGAGGTGGCCGGAGCCAGCTCGCTCGGCTTGGCGACGACGCAGTTGCCCGCGGCGAGCGCGCCGACCACCGGCGCGAGCAGCAGGTGCGCCGGATAGTTCCAGGGCGCGATGACCAGTACGACACCCAACGGGTCCCGCACCGTCCATGCCGTCGCCGTACGCAGACGTTCGGGAACCTCAACGGGCTCGGGCCGCAGCCACTCCTCCAGCTGTTCCAGGGTGTGGTCGATCTCGCCCACCGTGGAGCCGATCTCGGTACGGAACACCTCGCGCTCACTCTTGCCCAGGTCCGCACGGAGCGCGGCAGCGAACTCCTGACTGTGCTCGGTCAGCATGGTCCGCAGGCCGATCAGCTGCTCGGTACGCCAGGAAAGCGGCTTGGTACGCCCGGTGCGGAAGGTGGCACGCAGCCGGGCGACGACATCGGCGGGCTGTTCAGCGTGTGAGTGCACGACGGCTCCTCGATACGAATGTAGGTGCATCTACCAACAATGAAGCGCGGCTGGTACTTCGTGGTCGCCGAACAGATTTCGGCCGGCGTCGGCGCACCTCAGTGGACAAGGCTGTAGCTCCGCCACGGCTTGGCGACGGGCGCGATGTTGTCGGACAACGTGGTCGCCACATACGTCGTCGTACCCCGGGAGCAGTTCGCGTTGGGGTACAGAACCATGTCCACCATGGTGTTGTTGACGACCCTGACCGCACCGGCGGGCCCGAGGCGGTGGCAGCCCGTGACCAGGGGGTTCGACACCGTCACCACACGGTTCTGCTCCGTGCTGTACGAGATGGTGCCCACCGCGTCGCGGGCGAGACCGGAACAGCCCGAGACGGCGAAGGTCAGCAGCACGGCCCCGGCGGCGACGCGGAGACGCCGGTGATCGGTCACGGACATGGGCGGTCCTCGTCTGTGCGGGAAAGTCCTGGTGAAGCCACCCTGCCGGTTTCCCGGCGGGGCGGCATCCGGGGAGCGGCCGGCCGGGCTACGGCGCCGCCGAGGCCGCCGCCGGGCCGCTGGGCGACGTGCCGCGTCCCCGCCACCCGAGCCCCGGGAGGGGCACGCCAACACAAGGCATATTCCGGCCCGTTGAGTGATGAATGGCATGAGTGGCGTCTTGTGGACATCCATACAGAAAGCGGTTGTCCACCCCGCTGACGCCCCGAGAGACTCATTGGCATACCCGCCGCAAGAGCGCGGGCATTCAGCTCGAGAACCAGTTGGGGGAATCACGCATGGCGTTACGCAAACTGACCGCGTCGGTGTTCGCCGTCATGGCACTCGTCGCCGCAGCACTGATCGGACTCACCGGCACGGCCTCCGCCGCAAGCGGTAACAGCCACACGGACTTCGCCGCCCAGGCGAAGCAGGCGGGGCTGACCGGCGCCCAGGCGAAGCAACTGCAGACCACGGTCGACGGCTACCTCACCACGGTGGGCGGGAAGCAGGTCGCCGCCAACAAGATCGAACTGGCGGGCAAGGGCGAGATCGTCGTCGCCGTACCCGGAGAGCGCTACGCCCGCGACCTGCGCAGTGCGGCGGGCCCGAAGGCTGCCTGTCCGTACGAGAACTTCTGCATGTGGACCGGCACCAGCTTCACCGGCACCCAGTTCAACCTGTGGAAGTGCCAGACGTACGACCTTTCGAACTGGAACGGCCCCGGATCCTGGAGCAACAACCAGACCCCGGGCACCAGGGCCAGGTTCCTGGACCGCGGCTACAACACCATCTACACAACGCCCGGCGCGTACGCCAACAACGGCAATTACGACTGGGCCCCGGTCTGGCACGTCATCCCGTGCTAAAGGTCCCCTGAGACAACGCCGGGCCAGAGGCGAACTGCGTCTGGCCCGGATCGTTGCTCTGTCGGCTGAGCGCCGCTGACCTGCGCCTACAGCACCGGCAGGTTCTTGCGCAGCTCGAAGGTGACCTCGCTGCGGTACTCCTACGTCGGTGCGGCAAGCTTCGCCAGGTGGTGCAGCGAGTTGGCGAGATGCTCAGGGCCGAACGGCGGGAACTGGATGTATTCCCGGATGAACTGCGGCACCGCCGACCAGTCATAGGTGAGCGTGACCTCAGTCTCGGACGGACCGAGCGGCGCAAGATCGTAACGCCAGATCCAGCCGCCGAACTCCACCCGTCGCCCTTCTCCTGCCCCGTCAGCCAGCCAATGGCGCGCGGCGGGTCGAGCACCTGGACCTTGTTGGCCACCTGGTAGTCACCGTTTGGATGGTTTGGGTGATACATGTCCATCCGGAAGACCTGCCCCACCTCGGTCAGCGGCGCCCGGTCGGCAGCTTCCTGAACCCAGCCGGTGCCGTCGATCGCAGAATGGGTCGTCGGGTCGGCCAGCACCGCGAACACCCTCTCGGCGGGCACGGCGACAGTCAGGGTGGCGCTCACGTTCTCCTGGTCCACGGTGTGCACGCTCCTTGTCATCTCGTCTGGGGCCCCCGCAGGCGCGGAGGGGGACGTTCCCAACATGCAGACGACGCGGCGAGGCGCAACTCATCGGTCGTGGGGGGGGGGGGGCCAGGCCCCCGCCCCCCCGCCCGCCCCCCCCGCCGCG
>NZ_JBHWWF010000074.1:0-17731 GCF_042736455.1 Streptomyces sp. NPDC060064 | reverse complement strand
TCCTCCGGATACGGAGACTTGCGTCCCACCTGGACATCCCTCCCTGGACCATCAAGATCCATTGTCAGGGTGTCCACTCCAAAGGATCAGCCTCAGGGCCGGACTGCCCCTACGCGTCGGACTCTCCGCGGACCCGGCGCCACCCGGGCGGGACAGCACAGCCTCGGTGTACTGATCGATGACCGGGCGAGCTGTGAGCCGAGCAACCTGATGTCCATGTGAGTATCAGCTGCTCAGGTATGTGATTGAGGAACCGAGGAGCGTGGTTGTGGGGACGCGAACGTCGGATAGCGGGCTCGTGTCCCCGCCAGACTGGAACGCTAGCCCCTTCCATGTGCGCAAGGATGTGATCGTGATGTTTACCGCCGCCGATCCGCTGGTCGACCGGATCGCTGACACGGACGACCCCCCGGACGATGAGAGGCGGCGCGTACTGCCCCGCCCGCGTAAGCCGGTCGACAGAGAGACGTGGCCCCTGAAGCGCCAGCCGGAGGCGGCTGGCGCTGACGCGAGCCACATCACGTGGCGAAGCGCTGCTGAGGTTGAACTCGCAGTGGCGGGTGGGGGCCTGATGTTTCGTGATCGTTGCGGTATGCCGGAGCTATGAGGTATGCGCAGGGAGGCGGGCTGACGCCGAAGAAGCAGGCGGCTCGTGAGCAGGTGAGGCTGGGGGCCGCGGAGGGGTTCGTGCGTGGGGAGAGGACCACGGACATCGCGCGTGAGCTTCGGGTCGGCGAACGCCAGGTGGAGAAATGGCGCCGGACGTGGCGTGAGGGCGGGGCGGAAGCGCTGCGCTCGAAGGGGCCGATGTGCGTGGAACGTCTGAGTCCTGGGCTATGGGAGTGTCTCGTGCGGGAGTTGGAGCGCGGAACGCCGGCGCACGGTTGGGATGAAAAAGTCCGCGATCCAGGTCGCGATCTTCAGCCGTGCCTCGGCTCGGGTGGCGAAGCGGTGCCGGTGGACGTACTCGACCTTGATCGACGAGTGGAACGACTCCGCGGCGGCGTTGTCGAGGGCCGAGCCCACGCGTCCCATGGACTGCACCACGCCCAGGCGGGCACACAGGCTGTTGTACGCCTCACTCGTATATTCCGACCCGCGGACGCTCTCCTGTACGTCAACCCTTCCGAACTGATCGGTAGGGCGTGCTGTCCTGCTTGATCGCGTAGTACGCCTCTCGGGCGACGTACCGTTTGAGGCAGCGGATGATCTCCATCTTCGACTTGCCCTCGGCGGTGCGGCGTTCGACGTACTTCTTTGTGTCCTCGTCGTAGTGGAGTCGGCAGACGACGGCCATGTGAACGGCGGAGTTGGCCTGGCGGTCACCGCCTCGGTTGAGCCGGTGACGCTGGACCTTGCCGGAGGAGGCAGGCAGCGGGGCGACAGAGTTTGGCGAAGCGGGCCTCGTCCGTGACGCGTTCGGGATTGTCGCCGCAGGTGACCAGCAGCTGGGCGGTTTCTCGATGCCGAACCCGGTCCGTTCCAGCAGCAGCGCAGCATCTGCAGCGCGACGCGGCGGGCCTTGACCGGGGTGGAGCGGGCGACGCGCAGGACACGTAAGGATTCGACCATGCCGGTGCGGGTCTTGGGCGTGATGGTGCGGTTGCCGGCCAGGGCGGCGTGAGCGGCGTTCTCGGCATCGAGGGTGTCGTCCTTGCCGCGACGGCGCCGGTCGGAACGGTCGGGCCGGTTGACCTCAAGGATCTCGATACCGGCCTGCTGAAGATGGCGCAGGAGACCGGCGCCGTAGGAGCCGGTGCCCTCGATCCCGATGCGGCGCACGTCACCGAAGGTACGCATCCATCGGAGCATGGCGCGGTAACCGGCGCAGGTGGTGGAGAACGCCTCGGTGCCCAGGACCTGGTCGTCGGTGTCGATCACAGCAGCGACATGCAGGACTTTGTGGGTGTCCACGCCGCCGATGACGGCGCGGGAGATGGATGGGATGCTGGCCATGTCGGCCTCCTCGTGGACGAGAGCGCGGTAGGTCGGCGCACGGTCACCGAGGCGGCGGACAAGACAGTGATGGGACCTTGGCCAGGCTGCTCTCCTTAAGTCACTCCCGTCGGCGAGGCGAGCGCCTCGCCGGGATGCTCCCGGGCCACCGACAAGTCCGAGGAAGGACAGCGCCGTCGGTCGGAGTGCGGGTCAGGAGGCCGCGAGAGCATCCCGGCACCGGCATCCTCGCGCGTCCGTCGCTGTGAGGGTAAGAGGCCCGGGACATCCGGTACTTCACATACTCACTGTCCGAGTGGAAAATCACGCCGTCCACCGGTGCCGCCGCGCGTCGCGTCGGCCATCTTGAGTGAAGCGCTGACCAGGGCCGCATCGTGCCGGTCGCCCATCGCGTAGCCCAGTACCCGGCGCGAGAACGCGTCATGGACGGACGCGAGGTAGAGCTTGCCCTCGCCGGTCTCGATCTCGGCCATATCGCCCCACCACAAGACGTCCGGAGCGATCGCGTCGAACCGGCGGCGCACCAGGTCACGCGCCGCTTTCCGTTTGCCCTGCCGGGTCAGGCACCGGCGCGGGGGCTTGCAACCCTGCAGGCCGAGCCCGGCCATGATCTCGGCGACGGTGTTCTGCGACACCTGCCAGCCCTCGGCCCACAGATCCAGCGTGACCCTGGGCGAGCCGTACGTCCGGCCCGACGCGTTGAAGAAGTGGGTAATCCGCTCGGCCAGCGCGGCCCCTCTGACCTCGCGTTTCGGGCTGCTCAGGGCGGCTGCGCCATTTGTAGAACCAGGACTCGGACACCCCGAGTGCCCGGCAGGAGACGGTGTGCGGGACGTGGTGCCCGGTCCGCTGGTCGGCGATGAAGGCCGCGACCGTCACTTCGTCGCCTCCTTCACCCAGAGGACCACGGAACGCTTGAGGACATCGCGCTCCATCCCGATCTCGGTGTTCTCCTTGCGTAGCTGCTTGTTCTCCTCGCGCAGCCTGCGAAGTTCCTCGCGCTCGGACTCGTTCAGCCCGCCCGCGGCCTCCGCGTCCGCGCGCACCCGGGCCCGGTGGACCCAGGTCTGCAGCGTGCCCTCATGCACGCCCAGATCCCGCGCGACCTCCGCGGCCTACTTCCCCGTCTCCAGCACGATCCGTACCGCACCCTCACGAAACGGCGCGTCATACGAACGTCGCTTCCCACTTCCCACCCATGACCCTCAACTTCCCCTTCAGTCACACCTCCACGCTACGAGGGGAAAGGCCATTCTTCGGCGCGCTGAAAAACGAACTGATCCACCGCACTGCGTTCCCGAGCCGTGAGCATGCGCGGCGGGCAATCGTCCGCTACATCGAAGGACCCCGGCAGAGGTCCAAGCCGAATACGAAGCCATCCAGCTCGCGGCATAGAACCACACCCATATACGGTGTCCGGAAAACTCGAGGCGGCTCACCCCTGTCGATGGCCGCTCTTGAGGCACTGACGGCCGTCTGTGCCGACGAGTTGTCAAAAGGGGATCCGGAGGTGGCTTGATATAACTGTCCCGTGGCGGAGATACACCGCCTCATCATCTCCACTGGTCACACTGGCAAAGAATCAGCCAGACACGCGCCCGCGACAGCCACTACAAACGTCGAGGACACACCGCGCAACTGAGACTGCAATACTAGTAGGCTGAATTCACCTTGTCGATCGATCCGTAGCGGTGAGCCGCATAGTTACACGCAGCTACAATATTCGCAATTGGGTCGTAAATGTCCCATGAGGTGCCGTCCACATGGTACTTTTGAAATGTTGGGTCAATGACCTGCATGAGTCCCTTCGATGGAATTCCCGCTCTCGCATTTGAATCCCACAGGTTGATTGCGAAGACGTCGCCGCTCGACTCTCGCATGAGGTTCCGATAGATCCCGTCATAGCTACCGGGAATCCCTTTCTCCCGCATCACCAGCAAAGCTCGCTTGATCCAGCTGTCAAGCCGACTCGTGTCTACGATCTTTGCGGATGCGGGAGTGGGCAGAAGTGCGGCGCTCGCCCCCATGAGGATCGCGATCACAGCTAGACCGACTGTCAAGTGTTTGAAGATCACGAACACGGATCGCCTTGAAAGAGCGAAAGTACGCATGACCGTTTGCCTTTCACTTGAAAAATCCATGGGATGATGATCACCTATAAGGTGGAAGGCGCTGTGGCTCCGGACCTAGCAGCGGCGAAATCCGTCAGTCTGGAAATTTCCTTGGAAAATTGGTAGTTCACATCCAGTACGCACCATCCACGCCATCAACTCATGAGTCATTCATGCTTAAAATCAATCTGCTCGCCGCTTGGTCCACCGGATCCGAGCGTCCGCCGGCCGAACTCTGGCGTGGGTCGGGGGTCCAACTCCGCGGCCCCTGTACTGCGCTCGATGGCGGACGGAACGCGGTCCGTAGGTGGGGCTGCGGCTGGGAAGCCGAGTGAGACACGCGGTTCTTGACGACGCGCCTCCTCGCGCTCATGCCCTGGTGCAGCAGGAGGAGACAGTCCTCAATGGACATGTCTCATGCACGGCTATCGCGCGTACCCGATACGGATGTCCGCGCTCGGCAGATCCGGATCGACCGCGGCGGGCACCGGCGCTCCGGGCCGCCACGGCTGGCCGGGCTCGCGGTCGGCCGGCGTCTGCACCCGGAGCTCCTTCGCGAGCTTCGGTACCTTGGTGAAGCGGCCGGTGTGGTAGGTACCGGCGACCGGGTGTTGTCACGTTGGTGGGGGTGAGGGTGTGTCAGGCCGTGGTCGGCCCGGGTGCCGGCTCTGGGTCAGGCCACTGCGGGCACAGCGGCGACGCCGGTGATCTGGTCCCAGATGGTGAAGCGGACGGTCATCTCGAAGCGGTAGCGGGCGGCGGCCATCAGATGTCGGTGGGGTCGGAAGGGGGTGAGATCCCGGAGAACGCGGACAGGAAGCGTTGCGCCCCGCCGACGGTCCGGAAGCCTTTCATGGCGCGTTCGCGCTGCCTCGTTGGCTGGTGGGAGTTCTCCGCCCGGTTGTTCAGTCCCTTGTGGGAGCGGTGCTCCACCGACGGCATCACCTCGCGGTGGGCCGCGCCGTAGGAGCGGAGCTTGTCCGTGACGACCACCCGCGGCACCGACCCGGTCTGCTTGATCAGCCGGCGGAAGAAACGCCTGGCTGCAGCCTTGTCACGACGGTTCTGGACGAGGATGTCGAGGACCATGACGTCGGCGTCGACGGCCCGCCACAGGTACTTCTGCTCGCCGTTGCTCTTGATGAACGCCTCGTCGGGATGCCACTTGTCACCGGGGCTGGGACGCCGCCGGCGCAGGGCATTGGCGTACGTCTGGCCGAACTTCAGCGACCAGCGCCGGACGGTCTCGTAGGAGACAACGACGCCATGCTCCAGCATCAGCTCCTCGACCTCGCGGTAGCTGAGGGGGAAGCGGAAGTACAGCCACACGCAGTGCGAGATGATCCCGACCGAATAGCGGTGGTTTTTGTACGACGGCGCCGTGGACGACACGACGGCTCCCCTCCCCAGACCCACACAACCCGAAGATCATCCCACCCCCACCGGCAACGCGACAGTGCCCTTCCGGGAGTTGGAGTCGCAGCGGATGCTGACCAACGCGGAGGTGTAGAAGACCCGCTGCAGGCGCCGGTGGTAGGCCATGGGCCGGTGGAGGTTGCCGCTGACCGTTCCCGAGTCCTTGGGTGCGGGAGCGGCTCCGGCGAAGGCTGCCAGGGCGTCCGGGGAGTCGAAGTCGTCCAGGTTGCCGCCGACGGAGGCGAGGAACTCGGCGCCGAGGATCGGGCCAATGCCGGGGACACTCTCGACTATGCCTGCGAGTTCGTGCTCGCGAAACCGGCCCTCGATGAGCATGTCGGTCTCGGTGATCTGCTCGTTGAGGGACATCACCTCCTCGGCCAGGGTATTGACCATCTTCGCGATGGTCCTCTCCCCGGGGACGGCGGTGTGCTGGCGCTCGGCGGCCTCGACCACTGTTTCGGCGAGGGCTCTCGCGCTTCGGACCTTGCGGTTAGCGAGCCACTTGGTCAGGCGCGTGGCCCCGGCGCGACGGATCGCAGCGGGGGTCTGGTAGCCCGTCAGCAGCTTGAGGGGGCCGGTGTTGGTGACGTCCAGGGCCCGTTCCAGGGCAGGGAACATGCTCAGCAGGGTGCCGCGCAGGCGGTTCACGACGCGGGTGCGGTCCTCGACCAGGTCGGCCCGGCGTCCGGTCAGCAGTCGCAGTTTGATAGCTGCCTCGTCGCCGGGGGCGGATGGGCCGCAGGTCCCGGCGCATCCTGGCCTGGTCGGCGATGACGTAGGCGTCGCGGGCGTCGTTCTTGCCTTCGCCGCGGTAGGCATCGGAGGCCCGGTTGACCAGGCGGCCGGGGCGGATTCGAGCGCGGCGGATGGCAGCGCCCGGCCGGGCCGCTCTTCGACAACGAGGCCGCGACGTTCCTCGCCGAGGTCTACCAGCGCGCCGGCGCCTTCCTGTTCGGCCGGCGGACCTGCGAGATCTTTGCCGGCTGACGGTGGCCACTTTGATCCGGCGGACCTCGGAGCTCCGTGGCCGGTGCTTGTGGTGCGGCCCTGGAGCGGGATCTCGTGCCAGGGAAACGCGACCTCCTGGACCGGGTTCTGCCGCAGTAGGTAGAGGACGAGCACCACCGACCGGTACAAGCCCAGCGCCCACATGCGCTCTGGCTGCGGTCCGCCGGGATCCGCACGCAGCTTCGCGTGAACGCGGGTGACCAGTTCCGCAAGTTGTTCCTCTGCCAGCCCTGTCGTAACGTTCCAGCTTGACGGCCCTGCCCCAGTAGTGATCTGACGTCTTTGCAACATCAGACTACGGAGCAGGGCCAGCTTGATGATCAAGGGAACCAGGGTACGAACCCCCGTGAACAACCCTCATGGGTGCGGCCCCCCGAAAGCCGGGGGGGGCGCACCCATGCCACTTCTATTGATTAGGCCTCATCGCCTTAGCCGAACCACGGCTGTGGCCATACCTTGAGCATAAAATTCTGAGCGGGACGATATACGCCGCTTTGGTCACGACAGTCCACGTGAATGTACTTCCCTGGCAGGCCTGCTGAAAGGATACCGGCCTCCGTGGTTTCAGTTCCCGCCCGGGTGTAACGGTACGTACCGGATCCGGTGAAGGGGGTTATATAAGTCTGCGCGACGACTGGACTCTTCCCTTCCTGTTGAACTGATATTCTAGTATATCCCGCGCATCCAGCGCTTCCAGACTTGTATGCGACGGCAAAATACTTCCACGGCTTCAGATTGGGGGTTACTGTCACTACGCCATTCGTGGGATTTTGCCCCTTCTCTCCGGAATACTCTGGCACCTTACACAGAGTGGGCACTTGAGAGGCCGACATGAAGACAGACTTCAAAGTCAGGACCGCGCGCGCACCGCCCAGGTCGGATACTGGAAGGTCTAGCGGGAGAGACCGGCTGGAGCTTTTGTCTCCATACTGGAAGGTCAGAGGCTTGATCCCACCCTCTCCCCAGCGAGGATCGGTTGATTCCTTACCGATATAGTACGTAGTGCGTTTGTCACCGTTTACAGTTGATTTTGGATAGCCGTCCGGCAGGCCGAGAACTGGCGCCCCGCTCAATTCGACTGCATACGTTTGAAGAACGGGGGCAAACCAGGCGGCGGCGAGACTAAGAGGGCCATACTTCTGCACGCGCCTGTATTCCTCACCATTCCCGATTTCTTCCGAAACCTCCCTTCCGAATTGATTTTCGAATGCTTCTTCGAAAGAGTAGGTGAGGGTGTTTGAGATCTTGGTTTCAATTCCCGTACCGAGGAGTCCAGCTTTTTCTGTGAGTTCAACGGCAAGGGAGTTGCTGATTCCGTGTTTTACCGACTGGCTGGTCGATACGCTCCTCTTTACTGTTTGTTTTGCGGATGTGCTCGAAACGAAAGTAGTTTCACTCCCTTCCTTCATGCAATTTTGATTGAGCACACCGCCCGCCATATAGTCCTTACCCGCGAATTTTCCCCCAATGGGGATAAGATTCCAATGACATTGCCCTGAATTCGTTTTACACCAATCCAGGTAGCTTGTCATTGCAATGGCGGCATCCGAAGCCGTATTGAAGTGATGGGTATACCATGCGGCACCCGGAGTTGGGTAATCATACCAGGTGTAATTATACGTCTTTCCGTTAACGGTACGGGTCTCCGCCTGTGCCGACGTCGCCGAGAAAAGACAGGAGAACGTTGCTGACACGGCGAGCAAGGGAATAAGAGCGGTACGTCTTATCCGCAGCGAGCTGCTCATTTTTTCACCGCTTTACTGACATTTTGGATGTTGTTAGATGCGTTGAGGCGTCTTTTTGTAATTAACAGGACACAAGTTCGTGCGAGGAAAGACTAGACATTGACTGGGCTTGCCACATGGGTAAGTGGTACTCCAACGTAGTTGGCGTCGATGCTGTCGGTTCGTACACGTGGTCGTGGCGATGGCAAGATTTTCGTAGCCGGAGATCATCTTGATGCGGTGGGCGGCCCTTCCGCGTATTGGGCAGCCTTTGGATGTGTTCTGTTGAACTGGTCAGGATGTTACCGCAGTTGGCAAACTTGGTGGTGGTCTCGGTTGATGTCTCTGGTCCTGTTCTGGTGCTCTCTGCCCGTACGAGATCGTGTTCTCCGGCAGGGTGTACGGGGTGCGGCACCAGTGCGATTGCAAAGTCCTGGTGATCTCGTGAGTGTGCAGGTCGCGGCGGTGTGACGATGCCAGGAGGGCGGGAGACCACAGGCAACGAAGCTCCGTTGTGGAGGTGACCTTGCCAAGTCGCCTGTGCCCAACAGAGCTTCGATGTGTCGTCAGTCTGCCACCGTCTGCCTGGTCAAGTCGCCCACCCGTCAGGATCGTGCGACGGGTTCCTTGACTGCACGGCTGGCCACGCTCGCCGATCCGCGGTGTCGGCGCGGGAAGCGTCACCCCTTCGTGGCAGTGCTGCTGATCGCCTGCTCCGCCGTGGTGAGCAGGGCGAGGAGCTTCGTGGCAATCGATGAGTGGGCGGCCGACGCCCCGCAGGATGTCCTGGCCCGGCTCGGTGCCCGCTCCACGACCGCCCTGGCCGTGCGGATCCCGCCCAGCGGTGCAACGATCCGCCGGGTCATCAAGGACACCTGCCCTGGGACCAGGCGACGGCCAAGTTCTACGACCGCATCACCGGCCACGGCCGCAAGGAGACCCGGGTCGTCATGGCCCTGACCGTCACCGGCCTCGGCGTCGACTTCCCGCACGCCGCCCAGGTCGCCAAGGCCGTACGGCACCGCACCGATACCAAGACCGGCAAGCAGAGCCGCGAGACGGTCTACGTAATCACCGACCTGACCAGCCGCCAGGCATCCCCTGAGCGGATCGCGAAGATCTTGAGGGCCCACTGGGTGATCGAAAACAGGCTCCACTTCATCCGGGACACCGCCTTCCGCGAGGACGCCTCCAAGATCCGCACCGGGCACAGCCCGGAGAACATGGCGACCCTGCGCAGTTTCGCCATCAACCAGCTCCGCACTGCCGGCCACACCAACATCACCGCCGGACTCCGCAGGACAGCCCTCCGCCCCTACGAGCGGCCACTGGCCATCCTCGGACTCAACTGACCCTGCACTGACGCACGACCAACGGACTTTGCAATCCAACGCCGGGAAGTTAAGTCGTCGCAGTCGGTGTCAAGTACGTCGTGGCGCTCGCGCTCGGCAGGCAGGGCTCCTGCTATGAGAGGAAGTCGACGAAGACAACTCTCGCTCTGCAGGAGCCCTGTTGAAGCACCAGTCTGCCATCCGGGATGTCCGCGAGCCGGGACATCTCGGTGTCCTGACCCAGAGGATTCCTCCGCGCTTGATCGATGAGGTCCTGAGCGTGACCAAACGTCAGGAGCGCCGGGTGCGTCTGCTGCCGGCCCGCGTGGTCGTGTACTTCGTGCTGGGCATGGCACTGTTCAGCACCGAGAGCTACCACGGCGTATGGGCCAGCCTCGTCAAGGGCCTCAGCAGCCGGTTCACCGTCCCGTCCACAGCGGCATTATCGCAGGCCAGAAGTCGTCTCGGGGCAGCCCCTCTCGAAGAGCTGTTCCGTCGTATCTCCGGCCCGGTTGCCACCCGCGCGACGGTGGGAGCCTTCTGGCGAGGACTGCGGCTTACCGCCTGGGACGGCGTGCACCTGGAAGTCGCCGACAGCGACATGAACGCGACCGCCTTCGGACATATCCACGGCTGGCGCGGACGCTCCGTTTATCCACTGGTCCGGATGGCCGCACTGGTGGAATGCGGCACCCGATCCGTACTGGACGCGGCCTTCGACGCTCACGCCACCGCGGAAAAGACGCTCGCCCAGCGCCTGCTCGGCAGCCTCTGCCCCGGCATGCTGCTCCTCGCCGACCGCAACTTCGACGGCTACGAACTGTGGGGCCAAGCCCGCGACACCGGCGCTCACCTGCTATGGAGGGCCAAGGGCGTACGGCTGCTGCCCCTGCCTGACACCGCTGCCGGACGGCTCCTACCTGTCTTTCCTGCCGGGCCGCACCCACCGCAAGCGTCCGGAAGCCGGACACCCAGTCCGCGTCGTCGAGTTCAGTCTTACCGTCGCCACCGGTGACGGCGGCGAACGTAGCGAGCACTACCGACTGCTGACCACCCTGACAGGGCACCGCCGCCACCCTGCCGAGCAGCTGGCAGCTCTCTACCACCAGAGATGGGAGATCGAGACCGCCTACTTCGGCCTCAAGGTCACCCTGCGCGCACCCGACCGCATCCTGCGCTCACAGTCCCCCGCCGGGGTGGCACAGGAGATCTACGCCTACTTGATCGTCTACCAGGCCCTTCGGCGCGGCATGCACCGCACCGCCCGCCGGCTCGACATCGCCCCCCACCGTGTGTCCTTCACCGTCGCACTACGCGCCGCCCGACACAGCGTCGTCACCGCCGATCACCAGCAACCAGAGGACAGCGCAGGCTAGGCTTTCCACCAGACCCTGACCGACGAGACCCTGCCAAATCGACGATCACACCGAGTCAGCCCCCGAGCCGTGAAACGCCCGGTGTCTCCCTTCGCCAAGAGACAGATCAAGGCGCTGCGCGAGAGTCGAACCGCACGACACGCGACCTACACCATCCGCCTCCGGCCAGCCCCCGACACCCCCTTGACACCGACTGCGACGACTTAACTTCCCCCCTGCCTGGAAGAAGAAGGGTGGGAGGGAGCGGGCGGCATGTGAGGAGCGGTTCGGGGGGATCGGGTGCCCGCGGGTTCCTTGCGCGCGTCGGCCGGGGGGCGCGCGGTCGGGGCAGGTCTGCCCCGGCGCCGTTGATCGGTGGAAGAAGGGAGCGGGAAAGGAGGGTGGGGCGGTCCACGGACGGAAGGATTCGCTGGGTCCGTCCGAGGACCGTCCTTCCCGGGCGGCAGGCGTAAGGAGCTTTAGCCTCGCCCACCGTCCTTTCCCTTCTCACACCATCGCCCCGCCTGCCGCAGGACAGCCACCGGGGCACGCCGAACGGGGGAGTCGGGGGCGGATCCTCCCCGCCCGCCTTTGAAGGAGGCCGGGCCCCGATTCTTCGGGGCTCGGCCTCTTTCGGTTATCCGTCTATCCGTCAGATTCAGGTGGAGAAGCCGATGGTGGGAGCGTTCTCGTACGCTCCCCGGCCGGAGCCCAGATCTGCGATCTGGGTATCCCACGCTTCGTCCAGGGCTTCCGGGTCTTCACCTCACTGGCCTGTGTGTCCACGATCGGGGAGCTCCGTGCCAGTAGCAGCGAGGCACCCAGGATCAAGTGACGCCGACGGAATCACGGGACGCTAGGGGTTGGGGGTGCTGGTGGGGCGGAAGGGTTCGCATCGGTTGTGGAGGAATTCGGGGGTCAGGGGGTGTCGGGTGATGGGGCAGCTGGTTTCCCAGAGTTGCTCGTTCTTGGTGAGGAGTGTGATCTGCAGGTTGTCGCGGGCGCTGGTCAGGGAGACGCTTGCGACTGGGGTGGAGGGGTAGTTGCGGATGTTCGACAGCGGGACCCAGCGGTGAAGGGGAGTGGCACGGTCGAGGACTTCGCGCTGGATCCACGCCTCGCCAGTCGAGTCGATCAACGCCCGGTAGATACCTCCCTGGGCGCTTTCCGAGGTGATGTACAACGTGGGTCCCGCAGGACCGGTCGCCCCGGTGGCACCGTCCGTCCCGGCAGGTCCGGTGACACCTGTTCCGGTCGCTCCGGTCGCTCCGGCAGGTCCGGTGACGCCTTGCGGACCGGTGGCTCCGTCAGTGCCGTTTGTTCCCGCCGGACCGGTGGAACCCGTCGCACCGTCCGCCGGACCCGTGGCACCCTGCGGACCCGTGGGACCCGTCGCACCGTCAGTGCCGTCGACTCCGGGGGTTCCCTGGGGTCCCGTGACACCGTCGGCGCCGGTGACGCCCTGCGGACCGGTCGTTCCCTGCGGACCGGTGACGCCGTCAGCACCCGTCGCACCCGTGGCTCCGTCGGCGCCGGTGGTTCCCTGGGGTCCGGTGGCTCCGTCGGCGCCGGTAACACCCTGCGGTCCGGTCGCGCCGTCCGTTCCGGCAGGTCCAGCAGGACCGGTGACACCCGTTCCGGTCGCTCCGGTCGCTCCGGTCGCTCCGGGGGTTCCCTGCGGACCCGTGGGACCGTCGGTGCCGTCGACTCCGGCGATTCCCTGGGGTCCGGTAACGCCCTGTGGTCCCGTCGTTCCCTGTGGTCCGGTGGCTCCGGCAGGCCCGGTGGCTCCGTCGGCGCCGTCGACGCCGGGGGTTCCCTGGGGTCCGGTGGCACCGGTGACGCCCTGCGGGCCCGTCGCACCCGTGGCGCCGGTGAGTCCGTCGGTACCGGTGGCACCGGTGACGCCCTGCGGGCCCGTGGCACCCGTGGCGCCGGTGTCGCCTGTGGCTCCGGTTGTGCCCGTTGGTCCTGTGGCTCCGACTCCGGTGGGTCCTGTCGGGCCGGTGTCGCCTGTGGCTCCGACTCCGGTGGGTCCTGTCGGGCCGGTGGGTCCGGTGTCGCCTGTTGCGCCTGTTGCGCCGGTGGGTCCGGTGAGGTCGTAGGTGAAGCTGAGGGTTGGGGTTGGGGTGGGGGTTGAGTCGGTCGTTGCGACGGCTCCGCTTACCAGTGATGCGGAGTAATACGCGGATCCGGCTCCGCCGCCGCCACCGCCGAAGGAGGGCCCAGGGTCGAAGCCGCCGCCGCCGCCGCCGAACCAGCCGCCGCCACCACCACCGCCGCCGAGGGGGTTGAAACCGCTGCCGGCGCCAGCGCCCTGACCGCCACTACCGGCGGAGCCGTTACCGCCATCGCCGCTGCCGCTGTCGTCCCAGTCGCCGAGGCCGCCGCCGCCACCGCTGCTGCTCCCGGCGCCGCCGCCGCCGCCGAAGCTGCCGCCGCCGCCGCCGCCACTTGCAACTTGCGGACTGACGGGGCCGCCAGAACCACCTGCGGCGGCGCCGTTGCCGCCGTTGCCTCCGGGTGTGCCGAAGTCGCCTCCCGCGCCCCCGCTAGAGCTTCCCCCAGTTCCAGGCGAGCCACCGAGACCGGCTCCGTTGCCCCCGCCGCCGCCGACTCCTCCGTCAGGGTTTTGGTCGGTGCCGCCACCGCCACCGCCACCAGCGGCGACGAGCAGTCGCGGGTCGGTGGTCGGGTCGCCGGTGAGGGTGCAGCCGATGGGGCAGGTCTGGATGGCACTGGCACCGCCGCCGCCACCACCACCACCAACACCAGAGGGAGCGGTATCGCCACCAGCAGCACCTCCGTTGAATCCACCGACGCCGGGAGTGGTTTGGCCGTTACCACCGGTCCCGCCGACCTCGACATAGAGTGCGTTGCCGGGGGTCACTAGAAGGGTGGCCGCCGTGACGGAGGTTCCCTTCCCGCCGCTGGCAACGCCAGAACTGCCAGTGCCGTTGCCGCCGGGGGCGCCGGTGGCGGTGATGGTGGTGAGTTGGATGACGCCGCTGGGGGTGGTGAATGCGAATTCGCCGCCGGTGTTGCCGGTGATGGTGTAGGAGCAGGTGACGGTGCCGCCGGTTTGGGTGGCGGTGATGCCTGTGGTGTCGCTGGTGGTGGTGTTGGTTCCGCAGTACGGGCCGACTGCGTGGGCGGGGGTGGTGAGGAAGGGGGTCAGGGGTGAGAGGGTGACTGCTCCGGTGGCGAGGGTGAGTGTGATGGTGGAGGCGAGACGGCGGGCCCGGCGTGTGGTGCGTGGCGGGGAGGGCGTCGGCATCGGGTCGGCTGTGGAGTGGGGTGCCGTCACATGAGCCATGGGGGTTCTTCCTCTTCTTGTGTTCTGGGCGGTGGGGTATCACACACCGTCTGGTGGTTCCCCGGGATGCGGCTGGGTGTGGTAGTGCGGTTTTCAGCTTGGTGGGGGAAGAGGTTTGTTTGTTGGTGGCGCGTGGACTCTGATATCTGATGGAGCATCAGATTGATCCGGTTGGTGGTGATTGAATACTTCGACCGGGTGTGTGAATCTGATCTTGACTCTGTCGGGGATCTTGGGGATTCCCGGCGGGGCAGCGTGATCAACGGGCATGCTCGGCTCTGTTCACGGACCGATGCAGTTGTCGAGGTGCCCGTTGTCGCTCCACGCCCGCTCTGGTGAGCAAGTCCCTTCTCTGACTGCGCGGACGGCGCGGGCGAGCAACCCGGGCGGTACAACGGCGATGTGGGTCAGAGACCACCTGGGCGGGCTGTGGCGGGACGAGGACTTCGCCGACTGGTACCCGCGCGATGGCCGCCCGGGGCTATCGCCCGCCCAGCTGGCCACCGTCTGCGTGCTGCAGTTCCTGCTCGGTCTGTCGGACCGGCAGGGGGCCGAGGCGGTCCGCTGCCGCATCGATTTCAAGTAGGCGCTGGCCATGGAACTGGACGATCCCGGCTTCCACCACAGCGTGCTGGCCGAACTTCCGCGAGCGTCTCACCGAGGGCGGCCGAGCCGACCGTCTCCTCGACCTCGCGCTCGCGCGCCTGAAAGAGCGTTTTGTCCCGGCGAGGTTGTTTGGTTCGAGGTTCAGGTGTCGCGCCAGTTCAGGGTGGATTCGCGAGTGAGTCTGCGGCTTATGAGATCGATCATCGCGACGTGGATTATGGCTTCGGAACGGTGGGGGTGGGTTTCGTAGTCGCGGGCCAGTCGACGGTGGTGCATCAGCCAGCCGAAGGTCCGCTCGACGACCCAGCGTCGCGGGATGACCTTGAAGCCTTTGACGCCTGGGGCGCGTTGGACGACTTCCAGGTCGATGCCGAGGCGGGCGCCGTGGTCGATGGCTTTGGTGCGGTAGCCGGTGTCGGCCCATGCTTTGGTCACGCGAGGGCGAGTGGCGGCGATGTGGGACATCAGGCGCATGCCGCCGACGTTGCCGGAAACGCTCGCCGCGGTGACCCAGACAGCCAGGAGCAGGCCGAGGGTGTCCACCCCGATATGGCGCTTGCGACCTGCGATTCTCTTGCCGGCATCGATGCCCTGGCTGGTCGCGGGCACGTTCGCGGAGGTCTTCACGCTCTGCGCATCCAGCACGCAGGCGGTTGGCTCGCCGTCGCGACCTTCGGCCTCCCGGACCAGGCGCCGTAGGAGACCGTTGAGTTGGTCGAAGACGCCTTCTTTTTGCCAGGCGGCGAAGTAGCCGTAGACCGTCTCTCACGGCGCGAAGTCGTGGGGCAGGTAACGCCAGGCAATGCCGGTGCGGTCGACGTAGAGGATGGCGTCCATGATGCGGCGCAGGTCATGCTCAGGCGGGCGACCGATGTCGAGACCCTTGCCTCTGCGCTCGGCCCGCCAGGTGGTGAGCGTGGGCCCGATCAGTTCCCAGCGTGCATCGGAGAGGTCGCTTGGATACGGGCGGTGTCGCGTCATGTTTCGGTAGTACCGTCGAGCAGGTCGCCTCCCCAGGGCGCAAACGAGGTCAACCGGGGGCGCATTGGGATCAGACAGGAGCGAACAGAACGAAACGGGTCGCCGAACGACGGCACAAATCCCTTGCCCCGCATCAGACACGTCTGCCCCGAGAGCCCCATACCGGCTCGGTCTGCGAATCGACGCCAAACAACCTCGCCGGGACAAAACGCTCTTTGAGAGGTCGTTTTCGTCTGTGATGCCCCTGTATCCAATGATTTTCTGACCGCTGGGTTGTGGTGCTCTTGCTGCTGGAGGTGTGGTTGAGTCCTGCTGGTCGGGTGGGGTGACAGGCGGGGTGAGATGTAGCTTGTGCCTGTCTCATCCCAGGACGCCCGGCCTTTGCGGCTGTGTGCTTCCATCCTCGTTGCCGTGCGCCTGGGCGCACTCGGTCCGCAGCGGTACGTCAGAAGCATGCCTACGCGACGCCCGTATCCGAGTGATCTGTCCGATGCCCGCTGGGAGTTGATCGAGCCGGTGCTGTCCGCCTGGCGCTTCGAGCGCCGCGGCCGGGCCCTGGACTTCGGCCGGCCGCCGGAGCACGACCTGCGCGACATCATGGACGCGATCTTGTATGTGGACCGCACCGGAGTCCAGTGGCGCTACCTCCCGCACGACTTCCCGCACTGGAACACGGTCTACGGATACTTCGCAAAGTGGGCTGAGGAAGGCGTGTTCGCCCAGCTCAACGGCCTGCTCAGGCAACTCTTACGGCAGAAGGAAGGGCGGGACGCCGAACCTTCTGCCTGCGTGATCGACGCCCAGAGCGTCAAGACCTCCACCAGCGTCCCCGTCTCCAGTCAGGGCACCGATGCCGGAAAAAGATCGTGGGCAGGAAGCGGAGCATCGTCATCGACACGATCGGCCTCCTGCTGGCCGTGCTGGTCACCGCGGCGAGCGTGCAGGACTCCGTGGCCGGCACCCAGCTCCTCGACCAGGTCGCCGTCGGCCATCCAGGCATCCGGAAGGTGTGGGTCGACGGCGGCTACCGCCAGCACCTCGTCGCGCACGCCGCCGGCCTTGGAATCGACATGGAGATCACCAGCCGCGCGCCCGGGACCAGGGGTTTCACCCCGATACCGAAGCGTTGGGCGGTGGAGCGGAGCGGACCTATGGCTGGCTCATGCTCCACCGCCGCCTCGCCCGGGACTACGAGACTCTCCCCGCCCGTTCCGAAGCCATGATCCACCTCGCCATGACCGACCTCATGGCCCGCCGCCTCGCCAGCGAGGCCACCATCTCCTGGCGCGACCCGACACCGCAGATCAAACAGCCGATTCCGGGATAAAACACTGGGAGAAAACGACCTCTCAGGCCGTGGGTGTCGAGGCGACGGGGCCGAACACCCCTGCCTGGTCCCGTAGCGCGGCCAGATCCGCAATGGCCTCCCCGCCGTCGGCGAGCATCACCGCCAGGTCGGCGGCGATCCGGCCCGGATCATGCCCCTTCCCGCGTGGCCGAAGCGGCCCGAGCGCGGCGGAGTACGCGGCGGTCAACCCGGTGGCATCGGCAAGATCCGCCAGCAACCGTGCCCCGGCATGCCCGACCACACCCGAACCATCGGCACTGACCTGGACCTTGGGACGCAACCCGATAGCGTCGGGTAGCGGGGACGCGTTACCGCGTCCCCGCCCCCTCAGAACCGTACGTGCGCGTCATCCGCGCATACGGCTCAAGCAAGCCCTGAAGGCTCTCGGGATTGCAGAGTCGCCCCATTGGCTGACGCCTTCGAGCGTTGTAGGCATGAGGCGTGGGCGAGGCGGAGTTGAACGCCGTCCGGTGTCTTCGCTCCCTGGTAGGCGATGTGTCGTGCCTTTATCGCTTTCCGGGTGGTGCGGAGCCATTGCTCCCACCCGGTTGGGGACTGTGGGGGCCGGTTGGCGTG
>NZ_JBHWWF010000073.1:0-17940 GCF_042736455.1 Streptomyces sp. NPDC060064 | reverse complement strand
TCGGACACGGACCCGGGATTACCCTGTCGTCGGCGACATCGCCGACCCCCTCTCCAAGAGCATCCACTCAACACACGCGACCTCGTGTCGCACCTTCACCTGGGAAGTGCCTCTTCCGCTACCACGTACAGGACCCTCAGCACGTCCTGTCGTTGCAGCTCAGAGGCACTTTCTACTTTCTCGATCACCTACCGGAGCGCCCCTCGTGAAAGCCCGAGGTTAGCCACCCTTGGATACCCGCCCTCGGGCATGGACTTGCGAAGCACATCGTCAGACAACGGCGGCTCGATACCCCGAACTTGAGGCGCATCTGCTGGAACACCATCCATGGAAGAACCTCGAGATCAACGCGGTGCCCATCGTCGCGGGCTCGGCAGCCGGCCTGGACTGGATCGCCCGCAGCGCCGCTGAATGATCACATGGCCGGTCCAGCAGCTCGGCGACGGGCGCGATCGTCCGGTGCCGCTGAAGCCTGAGCAGGAACTCGTTCGCGCGCTGCTGGGGCCGGACGGAGCCGATTCCGGTGGAGAGATCCATGGCCTTGGTGATCACTGTCGCACCCCGTGGGTGCAGTGGTAGGTGGCCGGCACTCGGTCGGGACGGTCTGCTCGGCCCAGCAGCTGCCGCCGGTGGGCCGGATTCCCAGCGGGCCGAACTCGTCGAAGGCGAAGGCCCGGTCCGGGAGCGTTCCAGGACGTGTTCGATGCGGTCGAGCTTGGTGTCGCGCTCGGGGTCGGGTGATTCTTTCCAGGTCTGGATGCGCTGGAAGGTCACCCCGCGGCGGGCGAGCAGGCCGCCTAATGCCTCGCGGCCGATACGGATCACACGGCCGTGGACTTTGCGCAGGTAGGCGGCGAGCTTGCGCAGCGACCAGCGAGTGAAGGGCTGGCCCAGCCTGGCCGGGCGGGTGGTGGCCGTCGCGATGACGAAGTCCTCGTCGTCATCGCTGAGCAGGCGGGGACGGCCTCCCGCCCACTGAGGGTCCAAGCAGGCCAGGGCGATCTCGTTGAACCGGTGGATCACGTCCCGGACGTGTCCTCAGCACTAGCGGCACCCGGACTCGCTGATCTAGTCCACCGCGATGCCGTAATCCTGAACGAGTTCCTCCAGGCCGCCCGTGTAGCCCTTGCCACCGAGGACGAAGTCCCAGTCTCCGTTGGACCTTCGGCGGAAGGAGCCGAGTACCAAGGCAGTCTCGTGCGGCCGGCCGTCAGAGACCTCAAGCCGCCCCAGCTCCGCCATGCCCGGATCGAGCAGCCGGATGCAGGCGTCAGTGAAGCCGGAGAGATCGGCGTCCGGGTTGACCTCTGGGTCGATAGCGGCCACGAGTGCGAACCGATCAGCCTCCTCCGGCAGTCCGTCGAAGGAGACGCAGATCGCGGCCTTGTCCGGCGCAGCGGCAGGAAGCGCACGTACTGAGCCGTCCGGTGTCTGTGGGTTGTTGAAGAAGACGAAGTGATCGTCGCTGAGGACGCGGTTGCCACGGCAGACGAGAGCACACACGTCCAAGGCGACGCTTCCCGTCCACGACATGCCCAGGACGTTGTAGTCGTCAGGCAAACGAGTGTCCGGACTCGACGGTCTCGGCTGCGCAGCGGCTTGACGACCGCCCTCGCCCAGTCGCCCACGCAGCCCATGACGATGCAGCAGGTCGACGAGCTCAGTGCCCGAGATGAGTTCCAGCGGCTTGCCGTTGGCGAAGGTGTGTGAGCCAGGGCCGAACCCTGATGTCGTCACGAGAACACCCTTGTTGGCTCCGGCGTCCTGGACAGTCCCGTACAAGTCACGAACGGCGGTGGGAGGCACCGTGTTGCGGTAGCGCTTCACCTGCACGACGATCTTGCCGCCTCGGATCGGTGCCGGATCCAGGGCGTCGACGTCCACACCCCCGTCGTTTGAGCGTTGGGTCGTCACCGCTTGCATCCCCATGGCCCGGAAGAGATCGGCGACAAGGTTCTCGAATGCGACCGGATCCATGTCGTACAGGTCCGGTTCCTCATCGCTGCCGTGGGCGACAACGCGGTTCCCGACATCTTGCGGCCGCCGACCCGGCCGTACTGGTGTGAGTTGGTCCGGCCTGGCTGAGAGCTGCCCTCGCAGGGCGTCAGCCAGGCAACCACCTGCGTCCACCTGTGCCAGGTGCAGGTCGCGGAATGAAGAGCGCGAGGCCATGACAGTTGCGAGGAAGATATGGCCCGGTCGGCCCGTCGTAGGGTCGTGTCCATCGACGAACCCGTTCAAGGCCACCGACTCAAGCGCACCCAGCTCATCTGCGGCGAAGAGTTCGTGCAATACAAGCAGCATGCACTGCGCGAGCACCTCCCTGTACAGAGCTCGACGCTGGCCCACCGGACGGGGGGTTTCCTTGTCCTGATCGACCCCGGACATGTACCGAACGGACTTGATCTCAGGGACGATGCTGTAGGCGGGCAACTCCCAATCCAGCACCAACTGCCGGGCTGCCGGGTCGTAGGCTGCCGCAACCTGACGCGGAAATCCTTCAGGCCACGCCGTTGAGGCGTAGAGAGCGGCGGAGAAGTACTCGACCACGGAATCGGGATCCCCGCGCCTTACGCCTTCGGTTACCGCGACGACGCCGGCGTTGTGCGAACGTACCTCGGCCAACTGAGCATCGGCCCACTGCTGGTACTGCCGCTGGTACGACGCCAGCTGCTGCTGTCGTTGAGCCTCCGCGGCCTGGGCAGCGTGCCAGTCCCGCTCGAAGCGCGCCTGTGCTTCGGCCTGCGCCTGGACCCGGCGACTCGCGGTCCAACCGCTTTGAGTTTGGTACTGATTGAAATCCGGCATGGGCACGGGCTGCGCCAACGGTCCCGGGGAGAAGGGCTGGACCTCCTCATGTCGTATGAGTGAGGAAGCCCTGAAAGCCGGGGCTTGGCAACCCGATGCGAGAAGAGCTTGCAGTGACGCAACCCGTGCGTCCAGTTCCTCCGTGCGACGTAGCGCCTCTGCCTGCCTGTACTCGCGGTGGCTCTGGGCAACTCGTCGCTGGTAGGCCCGCGCTTGCTGAGCTTCTTGTCTCCGCTGTCTGGCTTCGGCTTCCAGCTGGCGCTGCTGCTGCCGTTGCATCTCGGCCCACACGCCGACAGAACCAGTAGAGCGACGACTCATGAGCTGCAGGCCCTCCCCAGGACGTTGGCAGCCGAAGGGCACATTGGTTGTCCCCACAACCAGTTGTAACGAGACGACTCTATCCAGCAACTGCCGTCTCGCATATCCACTCGTCAAAGGCAACCGGCTCGGGCCCCGCAGCTCACCCTTACGGGAGGGTAGCTAAAGCCGCACCTGGCGGCAGTGCCAAAGCGGTCGCCCTTGGCAACGTTGATCCCGCGAGGTGTGCCAGCCGCAGAAAGGGCTGTGAACGAGGCTTGACGTGGGTCAATCATCGGGGATCCGTGTAGTGCCGACAAGGCCGGTGATCTCCACAACGAGACCCGGCTCCTCCCTGACCTCGCGCACCGCTGCGCCGGGGAGCAAGTCGGTCATCTCCATGCCACCGCCGGGCACGTACTCGCCCTCTGTTCCTGTTGGCGACGGTGGGCAGACGGGAAATGGGGGGTCTCCACCATGGCACTGAGCGAGTCAATCCACACGACAGTGAGCCCGCGGCTGAGGTGTCGGCTCGTGTCCCGGGAACCTGAGGTGACTTTCACTCGTTGAAGGGAGTGAGTCGGTCGCTGTGACCCGTGTGCCCTGGAAGGGGCCCGTCATGTTCGGGGAGCCTGCGGTGGCTGACATGCGCGCGGTGTGCGCGCCGAGACCCTCTGAATAGTCGGCCTGCTGCGTGGACGGTGCCCCTCCGACAGGGCCTTTCCTCCCGGCAGCGACGGCCGATTCATACGGGGCGAGGTCGTTCCTGACCACTGTGGCCGTCAGTGCCGACCGCATCCGACACCCGTTGAGGGAGCTCGTTCCATGGATTCGCAGACCGCTCACCCTCCTTCGCCTGAAATCCGACAAGGGGCGGGGAGTGACTTCGCCCGGCTGTCGAAGAAGATTGCCGACGCCGGCCTGATGGGTCGACGCCCGGGCTACTACGCGGCCCGGATCGCTGCGGTCGCTGCCCTCTACGTCTGCGGGTGGATCGCGTTCGTCCTCGTCGGCGACAGCTGGTGGACGCTCGCGGTGGCGGCGTTCCTCGCCGTCGTCTTCGGCCAGGTTGCGCTCCTCGCGCACGACGTGGCGCACCGGCAGGTGTTCCGGCTCCGTAAGGCCAGCGAACGAACTGGCCGTATCGCCGGAAACGCCGGAATCGGGATGGGATACGGGTGGTGGCAGGACAAGCACACGCGCCACCACGCCAACCCCAATCATGAGGAACTGGACCCCGACCTCATCCCCGACATCCTGGTCTGGTCGCAGAATCAGGCCCACGCCGCAAGAGGGCTGCCCCGTCTGCTCGGCCGCTTTCAGGCGTTCCTGTTCTTCCCTCTCCTCACTCTCGAGGGCTTCAACCTGCACCTGTCAGGTGTGAAGTCGCTGGCCGACCGCTCGCTCAAGAACCGCGTGGCGGAAGGAAGTTTGCTGTTCGCCCACTTCGCCCTCTACCTGGGCGCCCTGTTCCTGGTGCTGCCGCTCGGCATGGCCATGGCGTTCCTTGTGGTTCACCAGTGCCTGTTCGGGGTCTACCTGGGCTCGATCTTCGCCCCCAACCACAAGGGCATGCCGATCCTGACCGGCGATGACCGCCCCGACTTCCTGCGGCGCCAAGTGCTCACCTCACGCAATGTCCGCGGTGGATGGTTCACTGACGTCGCACTCGGCGGACTGAACTACCAGATCGAGCACCATCTGTTCCCCAGCATGCCCAGCCCGCATCTGCGCAGGGCACAGGCAATCGTCCGCCGCCACTGCCAGGACCTGGGAGTGAACTACCTGGAGACCAGCCTGATCACTTCCTACCGACAGGCCCTTGCCAGCCTCCACCAGGCAGGAGCGCCGATCCGGCACGCTGCCTCCGCCTAGCCCCGACGTCCTCCCCTCTTCTCGTGCCTCGGCTGTGACGTACGGGATGAAGAGCCGGGGAAGAGCACTTCCCCCTCGCCGAGTTGGAGCAGTGGGCCCGTGAAAGCCGTCGTCTCGGTGCGGTAGTTGACCGGCTCCTCGACCTGATCCCACGTGCCGGTGGGAAGGGTGAAGGTGACGTTCCCTTCGAGCGTGACAGTCCGGTCCAGGGCCGGCGCGGGAGGTCCAAGATTGAAGGCTCAGGAATCGGCCCGGAGTCGGTCACGCTGGATCTGGTAACCGAGGGCGCGCCGCACGGAGGCCGATGCGGTGGTGGTGGTGACCTTCGAGGGGACATCGAGACCACGGCTGATCTTGTCGTACGCGTCCTGGTAGCTGCGAGGCATCTCTGCCCGGTGCAGCCTCAGGTCCTCTTCGACGAGGCGTCGCAGCTCGTCGACGTTCTGGGGCGTGAAGCGCTTCTTCCCCCGGGCGATGGCGTTGACGTAGCGGGTGCAGCGGGCGGTGTCGTCGAAGATCTCGGAGATTTCCTCGGCGAGGCCCCACAGGCGTCCTTCGAGCCATGGGGTGTCGTACTGGTCGAGGGAGAGCCCCATCGGCGGCAGTGGCTCGCCAATCCCGTACTTCGCCACCTGCTTGGACACGGCGGGCTGGCTCATGCCGGTGAGCCGGGCAATTCTGTCCTGGGTCCAGCCGAAGCCGGCGAACAGCTTGATCATTTCGGCGCGAAGCTTCCGCATCTCCTCCCCTGCACGGATGACGTCGTTCATGTCGGCGAGCATCCGCTCGGCCTGTTCCTCCGTCAGCGTCTCGGGGTCCTGACGCGTGTCCTCTTCGCCTGCCATAGCTCGGTTATAGCCTGAACCCGCCACCATAACCAGGTTGTACAACCCGGTTATAGCTGACAGGCTCCACACCATGCCTACCTTCTCCGCACCTGACGGCACCCAGCTCGCCTACCGCGTACACGGGGCCGGCGACCCGCTCGTCTGCATCCCGGGAGGTCCCACGGACGCCAGCTACCTCGGCGACCTCGGCGGCCTGTCCGCACACCGCCGGCTGATCCTTCTGGACCTCCGCGGCACCGGCCGATCCGCGATGCCCGAAGACACCGCCTCTTACCGCTGCGATCGTCTGGTCGACGATGTCGAGGCCCTGCGCGAACACCTCGGACTCACCCGGATGGACTTGTTCGGCCACTCCGCCGGCACGAACATCGCGGTGCAGTACGCGGCCCGATACCCGAAGAACATCGGCAAGTTGACCCTGATCACCCCCAGCTCCGCAGCCGTCGGCATCACGATCACCGGAGCCATGCGGCGCGAGCTTGCGCAGCTCAGGAAGGGCGAACCGTGGTTCCCGGCGGCGTTCGCCGCCTTGGAGGCGATCATCGAGGGCAGGGGCAGCGACCGGGAGGCCATCGCCCCCTTCTTCTGGGGCCGGTGGGATGCCGCCGCACAGAATCACCCTGCGGCCGGCCCGCCGAGCAACAAGGAAGCTGTCGCTCTCTTCGCGGCCGAGGGCGCCTTCGACACGGAGACCACTCGTGCGGCGCTCGCCTCCCATGAGGGCTCCGTGCTCCTGCTCGCCGGGGAGTTCGACGTGAACAGTCCCCCTCCGGCGGTGGCCGAGCTTGCCGGCCTGTTCCCTGATGCCTCGCTCGTTGTGCAGTCGGGGGCAGGCCACTACCCATGGCTCGACGACGCCGACCGGTTCGTGGCGACCACTGCAGCATTCCTGCGGTAAGGACCTGCTCATACGCTGCCTACCAGCGAAGAGCCCGGAATCACGGCCGCAGTCCTCGCGTTCCCGCCGTGGGCCGTAACGGGACATGACATTGCAGGACATCGCGGGGAGGCTCCCCGGGGCGGATGTCCGGGACGAAGAGACCAGGTGAGCCGAGACGCCGAGGGCCGGATCCCGCACATGCAGGATCCGGCCCTCACAGGCAGCGGCTCACTCAGTGACCGCGAGACTCGAAGCCGACCCGAACCCCCTGCATGCTGCCGGACCGGGCCATCGCCGTCGGCGAGTCGATGAGAACCATCAGCCCGGCCATCCCAGCGACCACGCGATACGGGACGTCTTCACACGTCCCCTCAGACCGAGAACTTCGAGGAGTTGATGTTGCAGACGATATTCGGCGTGGCAGCCCCGGAGCAGCCCTTCGGGTGCGACGTCCACACCCAGCCCGGGGTCATGAACGCGCCGTGCATCTCGTTCTGCACGTACAGGCTCTTGGGGCGTTTGACCTTGGCGGTGACCTCAGCGACCGTGGGAGTCGGATCGATGGCGTTGATGAAGCTCCACTTGCCGTCGGCAACGGTGCTTCCGTTCATGCCGTCGAGCAGGCGCGCCCGGATCTCCCCGGTGATCTGAGGCCCGTCGGGGCCGACCGCCGCACAAAAGAAGCTGGCGGTGCCGGTGACCTTAGTGGGGTTACCGGCAGTCCACGCCGCCTTGTGGTCCCACTCGCACAGTACGGTGCGGGCCTTGGCCTGCTTGCCGGTCCTGGGGTCGATCTTGGCGACCTGGGCGGTGAAGGTCCTGCTGCCTGCCATGGTGGTGACGGGCTCCGCGGCCGAAGCCGGGTGATGGCTGTCGGCGTGCGCCGTGCCGGCCAGGACGCCGAGTCCGAGCACGGTGGTGGTGGCGATGGTTGTGACAGTACGTCGCACCTGCAAGGAAATCCCCCTGTTGTCTTTGATGGTCGTCTCGCTTCAGCACGGTGGTCTGCCGCGCCGGAAGCCAATGTGGTCAGCCGACGCCTCCCCGGCGGCAGCTGTCAGCCAGCCTGCCGGAGATACCGTCGGAAGTCGTTTGCACAGCGTCCACAGTTCTTAGCAATGAGTCCACGCGGTCGACTCAGGGCTGTGGAGGGCTTGGTGTCGGTAGTCCTTGGGTGGCATGCCGTAGGCAGTGCGGAAGGCGCGCGTGAAGTCGGCGGCGCGGGTGAAGCCCCAGCGGGCGGCGATGGCGTGGATGGTGGTGGAGCACATCGCGGGGTCGGCGAGGTCGCGGCGAGCATGTTCCAGGCGCTGGTGGCGGATCCAGGCCGCGACGGTCTCGTGCTCGGTCTGGAAGAGGCGGTGCAGATAGCTGGTGGAGATGTTGTGCGCGGCGGCGATCGCACGCGGGGTCAACCGTGGCTCGTGCAGGTTCCGTTGGACGTAGGACCGAATACGCAGCACCAGAGTCCGGCTACGGGTTTCCGGCGGAAGGGAGCGGTCGGCGTCCAGAGTGTGAGCGAACAATGCGGACAGCAGGTCGACCACGACCGTTCCCAAACGGGGTCCGTCGGACGGCAGATAGGGGCTCGTGTCCTCCGTCAGCTGAGTGAGGAACTGTACGAGCAGGGTGCCAATCCCTTCCCGTCCGGACATTCCATGGGCGAACAGTCGGTCCATCCTGTTCTGCGGCAGGTGCAGTAACGCCTTGGGGACCTCGATCCCGATCCCCGAGAACAGGTCGGGTCCGTTGGCGGAGTTGACTTCGAAAGCCTTTGAGCTGTCGAAGACCTGTATCTCGTAAGGCCCGTACACGGCTTTCTGGTCGGCCCAAGTGATCCGGTTGGTCCCGTGCAGAGGGATCCCGATGTGGTACTGCTCGGGATCGGACTGGCGGATGAGCTTGGGGGTCCGGCGAAATCGAAGGGCCTGGTGGGTCGTGGGCCAGACGTGAACCGCGCCGAGCTCCAGTACTCGCTGGTGTGCCCGGTAATCTGCCGCGTATTCGCTGTGAAGGTCCAGCGGCGCGTGGGTTCGGCCGATGCGCTCGCGCCAGAAGTCGAACCGGTCCGCACCAGCCAGATCTTCAGTTCGGAACTCGGTCTCGGTCAGCATCCCGTCTCCTCCGCCTCGTGGCCTCAATACCGCCTCGTCGCCCTGGATCAGGCGCCGATGGGTGGGCCTCGATTCTCATGTATCTGTTTCATCCCACGTCGTCGGGCCTGCGCATGAGGCGGCGGCCATGCACCTGAAGCGTCGTCGTCTTCGACTCGTCGAGTGGCTCGGACCGTCTGGGGGAGCATGAGATGCCACGTGAATTCGGGCTGTGGCGAGTAGACGACAAGCCGGTACGGGTCACTACGCGGCCGATGCCTCTGGAGTCGGGGCTGGAGGAGCTCGTTGAGGCCGATCCGTGGCGGAGCTGGACGAGGCGTTCGCGCTGTGATTCGGAGGCAGTCCGCCGGAAGCACTGAACGGCACCCATACTCTGACCATCATCGCGGGCGAGATCGACGCCGCGACTGAGCGGATCGTCACCTATCTGGGCATCCGGCTGTCAAGTGCCGGTCAGTGTGCTGTTCTTCCGCTACTTCGAGGACGAGGATCGCCAGAGATCCCGATGAAGTCGGCCGCTCCGCGCAGGGCGAAAGCGGCCCCCGATCGCGATCGCCGCTGACCGGGGCCGCTTCACCCGCGTCCCGCTCAGGCCGGGGACTGCTGAGACTGCCCCGCTTCCGCGGTGTCGCTCGCCGTGGGTGAGCCGGTACCTCGCCTGCGACGCAGGGCCGACCAGATGTTCCACGCGGCGACGAGCAGGCAGAACAGGCCGGTTGCTCCTGGAGCCAGCCAGGCCCCGAGGCGGTGCTCGACTGCCACCGTGGCCGAGGGGCCGTCGACCGTGGCGGTCACCGGCTCGGTCGGCTTCTCGTCGAACGTGGTCTCGACCTCGATCTGCGGAATCCGGAAGGCCCCGTCTTCAGCCTCGAAGGATCCGGAGCACAGCAGACCGTCGTCGCCGTGCCGGGACTTCGAGATCTCGCAGCGCTCGGCGCGGAACTGTCCGGCCACCCCCGTCAGCCGTGTCTCCAACCGCATCAGACCGGTGCCCAGAAGGAAGACCCCCGCGCCCAGCGCCACCAGCGTGACCAGCACCCGTCTCGGACCTATTTGTCCCATCCCCGCCCCCGTACTCCGTGTTGTCAGCCGACGCAACCTAGCGCCCCCGCCGGGCTCGGCAACGACTGGGACACCCGCCCCCCTCTGCCGTCAGCAAATCTGCTCCCGGCCAAGAAAGCTGACGGAGCGACGACCGCGGGCGAAGGGTGGTGGGACCGCGGCTGACCCGAGCCGCGCCACGACAAGGAGGACCGATGTCCCCACGCATCACCGGCTGGGACCCGGCCATGAACCCACGAGCCGCCGAGGGCGACACACCTTCGACGCGGTTCGACGACCACTTGGCCGCACAACTCCTCGCGCAGCGGATCGTCTTCCTCGGCACCCAGGTGGACGAGGTCTCCGCGAACCGGGTGTGCGCGCAAATGCTTCTTCTGTCGGCGGAGGACCCGAGGACCGACATCAGCCTCTACATCAACAGCCCGGGCGGGTCGGTGACGGCGGGGCTGGCGATCTACGACACGATGCGGCTGATCCCCAACGACGTCTCGACACTCGCCATGGGCTTTGCCGCGAGCATGGGGCAGTTCCTCCTCACCGTCGGGTCGGCGGGGAAACGCTTTGCGCTGCCGAACGCGCGGATCATGATGCACCAGCCGTCCGCCGGCATCGGCGGGACCGCCGCCGACATCGCGATCCAGGCCGAGAACCTCGAGTTCACGAAGAAGGCCGTCGAGCGGATCACCGCGGAGCACACCGGCCAGACCGAGGAGACGATCTCCCAGGACGGGGACCGCGACCGGTGGTTCACCGCCGAGCAGGCGAAGGAGTACGGCATGGTCGATCGCGTCGTCGAGTCGCTCGACGACGTCCGCCCTGCCGGACCGCGGCGACGGGTGGGGCTCTGACATGGGCCAGTACACGATCCCGAACGTCGTGGAGCGCACCCCGCAGGGGGAGCGGTCGTACGACGTCTTCAGCCGGCTGCTGTCCGAGCGGATCATCTTCCTCGGCACCGAGATCGACGACGGTGTCGCGAACGTCGTCATCGCCCAGCTGCTCCACCTCGAGTCGTCCAGCCCGGACCGTGAGATCGCGATCTACATCAACTCACCGGGTGGCTCGTTCACTTCACTCATGGCGATCTACGACACGATGACGTTCGTCGGCGCGCCGATCTCCACGTTCTGCGTCGGGCAGGCGGCCTCGACCGCGGCGGTGCTCATGGCCGGCGGAGACCCGGGGCGACGGTTCGTTCTCGAGCACGCCCGGGTGCTGTTGGGGCAGCCTGCGAGCGGCGGCCGTCAGGGTACGGTCTCGGACCTCAGCCTCCAGGCCAAGGAGATGCTCCGGGTCCGCTCCCAGGTCGAGGAGGTCCTGTCCCGGCACACGCACCACGACGTCGCGACCCTGCGCGCGGACATGGACCGCGACAAGGTCTTCACCGCGCAGGAGGCAGTCGCGTACGGGCTCGCCGACGAGGTACTCAGCCGGCGGATCGCACCTGCCTGACGCGCTGAAGTGCGCGGTGCCCGGCGGCCGTCGCCCCGGCGGGGGCACGGCCGTCTGTCAGGCCGCGAGGCACATTCCGCCGTGCCGCGAGGTCGCCGCGCGCCCGGAGTTGCGGTCGCGCCTCGAGGAGACCGAGGCGACCGAAGTGACCGAGGTGACCGAGGCGGGGGCGGTGACCGAGGTGGGGGCGGTGCCGCTCTGGGCCGGCCTCGCCCGAGCCGGGCGGGCAAGCTCACCGTGGGCCAGCGCGAGAAGATCGGCCAGTCCGAGGCCCAATGCACGGGCGGCGGCCGCGAGAACTTCGGACGAAGCCTCCTTGCGGCCGCGCTCGAGCTCGGAGAGATACGGCATCGAGATCCGAGCGGCGTCGGCCACGTCCTGGAGCGTGCGTTCCTGGGCGAGGCGCTGACGGCGCAGGACGTCACCAACTACGTCCCGCCACAGGGGTTCTCTGGTCCCGGGGGTCGGCGCCGCTGTGGCCGGGCGCAGGGGAATGACGCGGACTTGGTTCGGCGCGTGGCTGCTCACCCTCCTCAGGGTAGGAGCGTTGCGGTCGGCTGGGTGGCAGCAGAGTTCCGCCCCCTGCGAAATCACATGATCCGCCGCCGATGCCCGGAGAGGGAGCATCGGTGCGCGCTGCTACAGGCGCGGCGCTACGGCTACGGCTACGGCCACGGCCACGGCGTCCCCGGTTTGCGGGCCAAGAGGTGGGCCTGCTGGACCTTTTCGGTCGCGTCGGGCTCGCGCAGCAGCCGGGCGTCCACGACGAGACCGGCCTGGCTCAGCAACGCGGCGACACGGTCGGGCGACAGCCGGCGGAAGTCGAGCGACACCGTGTGACCAGGGTTCGGCCATGGTCGAGGACAGTAGTCCCCCGCATGCACCTGACACGCCGCCGGCCCGCACAACCGGCGTTTGCGAATTCCTTGGCCCGCGACTGGAGTTGAGATCCGGCCGGACGGCCGCCCGCCCGATCAGGAATGATCAATCCATGGTCGCCTCCATGTCCGAGAACACCACGCCCGAGAACACCACGCCCAAGAGCACCGCCGCCGTACCGCTGTTGGTCATCATCGGTCTGCTCGCCACCGTCGGCTACTTCGCCGCCGATGACGCGCACATGGCCGCGCAGTGGGCCGAGTGCCACAGCCTGCCGGTCTCCTGGCAGATGTACGTCACGGCGTACGGCGGACTGGCGTGCGGCCTCGTCGCGCTGTCCCTCACGGACCGGCTGGTCCGGCGCACCCGGTCGATGACCTGGGTCGCGGGTGTGAGTGCGGTGGGCGCCGCGATGCTTCTGCCGGTGCACGGCTTCCTCGTGTACTGGCTGTACCAGCCCGACCCCGGCGGAGTGATCAGCTGTGCCGGATGACGCATCGGGCGACCTGCCGGACGACGTGGTCGCCGTCCTCACAGCGCTGCTCTCCTCCGACCGGCCGGGATTCACCGAACTGCGCGGGCAGATCCCTTACGCCCGGACGACCGAGCCGTGCGGATGCGGCTGCGCCACCGTCTCGCTGGAGGTCACCCGCGACGGTGTGGAGCCGGCAGCCGCCGCGGCGAATCCCGTCGCCGAAGCGGACGTCACCACCACCGACGGCCGCCTCGGCGGCGTACTGCTCTTCGTGGCGGACGGCTACCTCTCCCTGCTCGAGATCTACTCCCTGGAGGAGGAACCATTCGCCACCTGGCCACGCGCCGAGGAACTCACGGTCCGGCCGTGAGGCACCATTAGGGTTTGCGGCGTGGGGATCACCGAGCGGGCAGAGATCGTACGAACTGACGTCGGCGAGCGGGACGCACCACCCTGGTGGCGCGTCCCGCTCGTCGCGACGGCCGTCGTCGTGCCGCTGTACGTCCTGTGGGCCGCCTGGCTCGCGACCGGCGGCGGCGACCTGGCGGCTCAGCTCGCCTGGGCGGGGTTCATGGAACGGCACCCTATGTCGGCGTACAACCTCTCCTGGTACGGCGGCACCCACACCGCCAACTACAGCCTGCTGTCTCCCCCGCTCATGGCCGTCTTCGGCGTGCGCGCGGTGTCCGTCGCCGCGGGTCTGGCCGGAACGTGGGTGCTGGCCTGCCTCTTCGTACGCAGCGGAGTGCGGCGGCCCGGCTGGCCCGCCGCGCTCGGGGCACTGGCCCTCTGGTCCAATGTCGCCTGCGGTCGTACGACCTTCGCACTGGGCGTCGCGATCGGGCTGCTCGCCGTCCTGTGCGTACGCAGGACCGGCGTCGCCGTGGTCTGCGCGGCGCTCGCTGCCATGGCCAGTCCGGTGGCCGGGCTCTTTCTGGTGGTGGCGGGGGCCGCGTATCTGCTGGACCGGCAGTGGCGGAAGGGCGCCGCGCTCGTGCTGCCGCCGTTCGCCGTGGTGGGCGCGGTGACGCTGCTCTTCCCCTTCCACGGCGAACAGCCCATGGCAGCCGCGCAACTGTTGATGCCGCTGGCCGTCTCCGCCGCCGTGGCGATCGCGGCGCCGCGCGACTGGCGGGTCGTGCGGTTCGGGGCCGGGGTGTACGGCGGCGGCGTCGTCCTCACCTATCTCATAGCCTCGCCCATCGGCACGAACGTCGAGCGTCTGCTGGCTCTCGTCGGACCGCCGGTGCTGCTCGCGGCGGTGCTGGCGGGAGGACTCGGCAGACTTCTGCGGGCCGTGCTCGCGATCGGGCTGGCCGTGAACACGTACTGGCTGATCGACAAAACCGATGACGATCTGGTCGTCTCCGGAGAGGTGCCCGCGTGGGCCGCGCACACCGACGGTGTCGTACGGGAGTTGCAGCGGCTGGGCGCCGACCGCACGCGCGTCGAGGTCGTCCCCGCCCGCAACCACCGCGAGGCGACCGTCCTCGCCCCGCACATCAATATGGCGCGCGGCTGGAACCGGCAGCTGGATGTGGAGCGCGGGCGGCTCTTCTACGACGGGTCGCTGACCCCGGCGACATACCGGCAGTGGCTGGACCGCTGGGCGGTGGGCTTCGTGGTGCTGCACCACGGGCGTCCCGACGGGCCCGCCGAGGACGAGGCGGCAATCGTCAGGAGCGGGCCGGGCTGGCTGGAGCGGGTGTGGCAGGACGGCGGGTGGACGGTCTACCGGGTGCGGGACGCGGTTCCGCTGGCCGCCGCACCGGCGACGGTGGTCCGCGGCGACGACGCGGAGCTGGTCGTACGGATGCCGGCGGCGGGATCGGTGACAGTACGGGTCGCGTACTCGCCGTGGCTGCGGGCGGAGGGGGCGTGTCTGCGGCAGGAGGGCGAGTGGACGCGGCTGACCGTGCCGCGGGCGGGCGAGTACCGGCTGGACTCGCCCTACCGTCTGTCGCGTTCGAGCGGCTCGGGCTGCTGACGGCTCAGCCGACGGCCGACGTGGACAGCCGATTGTCAGTGGCGTGTGCCACGCTCGACGCATGATTGACCACATCTCGGTACAAGTGGCGGACCCGGCGGCCAGCGCCGCCTTCTACGACCGTGTGCTGGCCCCGCTCGGCGGCAAACGGCTGCTCGACTTCGGTCAGGTGATCGGTTACGGCACGACGCAGCCGACCTTCTGGATTGGCCCGGTGACGACGGAGGGGCAGGCGCGCGAGGTGCATATTGCCTTCGTCGCGGCCGACCGCGCACAGGTACGGGCGTTCCACGCGGCTGCCGTCGAGGCGGGGGCGGAGGTACTGCACGAGCCACGGGTACGGCCCGAGTACCACCCCGCGTACTACGGCGCGTTCGTCAGGGATCTGGACGGCAACAACGTGGAGGCGACCTGCCATACGCCGGAGTGAGACCGGGGACAGACGTCGCCCCGGCGCGGATCGCGACGGGCTGCCTGCGCGGCATCCGCCTTTCGGCAGATCGTCGTCATGACGGCCATGCCGGTTATGACGCCATGGCCTGGGCCTCCCGGAGCCGGGCGGCGGTGACCGCGGCGTCATAGCCGGGGGCGACGCCGTCGACCAGGATCACATCGCCTGCCATATGCCGGGTGCGCAGCGGCAGAAGCTCCTGGTAGGCCTCGGAGTCGTACCACCGGCGCGCCTCCTCCATGCCGGCGAAGCCGATGATGACGAGCGCGCCCGGCCACTCGCCCTCGCGGAGTTCGACGGTCGCGCCGTGGACGAGGAAACGGCCACCGAAGGGGTCGAGGGTGGACTGGATCCGCTCCATGTAGACGAAGATCTCGTCGTGCAGGTGCGCGGCGGGAAGCAGGTGGCCGACGGCGTAGGCGGTCATGATGTCCTCCTGGTGCGGGGCTCGTACGCGGCCCGTACAGGGCTCGTTCGGATGTCTTCGATCGTGCCGGGATACCGGGAGACCGTCGATTACCCGCGAGGTAAGTGCACCGCACCGGTCGGCCCCGGCCGGGCGCTCTCAAGCCCGGTCCCGGCCGTCCGTCCGGCCGTCCGCCCATCGCAGGGTGGACGCAGGGTGGACGCAGTGATGCCCCGGCCGCACCGGATCCGCGCGAAGCTGATCCGGTGCGGCCGGGGCCGCAGTTGAGACCGTGAGAGATCGTCAGCCGGTGAGACTCAGATCGTCGCCGTGTCGATCACGAAGCGGTAGCGGACATCGCTCGCCAGCACCCGCTCGTACGCCTCGTTGATCTGGTCCGCGCGAATCAGCTCGATCTCCGCACCCAGGCCGTGCTCGGCACAGAAGTCGAGCATCTCCTGGGTCTCCCGGATACCGCCGATCCCCGAGCCCGCAAGGCTCTTGCGGCCGCCGATGACAGAGAACAGGTTGAGCGAGACGGGCTCCTCGGGAGCACCCACGTTCACAAAGGCGCCGTCCGTCTTCAGCAGACGCAGATACGCGTCCAGCGGCAGCGGCGCGGACACCGTCGAGACGATCAGGTCGAAGCTGCCGGCCAACTCCTCGAAGGTCGCCTCGTCGCTCGTCGCGTAGTAGTGGTCGGCGCCCAGCTTCAGCCCGTCGTCCTTCTTGCGCAGCGACTGGCTGAGCACGGTCACCTCGGCACCCAGCGCATGGGCGATCTTGACGCCCATGTGGCCGAGACCGCCCAGGCCGACGATGGCGACCTTCTTGCCGGGGCCCGCGTTCCAATGGGCGAGCGGCGAGTAGAGGGTGATGCCGGCGCACAGCAGCGGGGCCGCGACGTCCAGCGACAGGCCGTCGGGGATGCGCAGCGTGAAGGCCTCGTCGACGACGATGTGGGTGGAGTAGCCGCCGTAGGTCGGCTCGCCGCTCTTGTCGAGGGCGTTGTACGTGCCGACGTTGCCGCCGGAGCAGTACTGCTCAAGACCGGCCTTGCAGTTGTCGCACTCGCGGCACGAGTCGACCATGCAGCCGACGCCCACCCGGTCGCCGACGCCGAACTTCGTGACACCGGGGCCGACCTCGGTGACGATGCCGGCGATCTCGTGGCCCGGCACCATCGGGTAGATGCCCTCGCCCCAGCCGTCACGGGCCTGGTGGATGTCGGAGTGGCAGATGCCCGCGTACTTGATCTCGATGAGCACGTCGTGCTCGCCGACCGGGCGGCGCGGGACGGTGGTCCGCTCCAGCGGCGCCTTGGCGGCGGGAGCGGCGTATGCGGAAACGGTGGTGGTCATGGCTACCAGCCTGCCGCCGGGCGCGGCACTTACCCAGCCCTCTGTTGTGCCTACGACCAGTGTGCGTACTACTGACAGGGTCAGGATCGGCAGGCTCCCCGGCCGGTAATACTTGGCTGTATGGACCAGCGCGCCGAACTCAGCGAATTCCTCCGCTCCCGCCGTGCCCGGCTGCAGCCGGGGGACGTCGGCCTGCCACAGCTGGGCCGCCACCGTCGTGTCCCCGGGCTGCGCCGCGAGGAGCTGGCGCAGCTCGCCGGCGTGTCCGTCGCGTACTACACGCGTCTCGAGCAGGGCAACGGACGCAATGTGTCCACCGAGGTGCTCGACGCGATCGCGCGGGCCCTGCGCCTGTCCGACGTCGAGCGGGACCATCTCAGCCACCTCGCCAAGCCGAAGCAGAAGAAGCACCGGCGCATGGGCCGGCCGCAGCAGCTGCGGCCTGCGGTGCAGCAGCTGATGGACGCGATGGACGGGGTGCCCGCGTACGTACTCGGGCGCCGGCTCGACATCCTCGGCTGGAACCGCATGGCCCGCGCACTGCTCGGCGACTTCGCCGCACTGCCGCCGCAGGAGCGGAACATGGCCCGGCTCGTCTTCCTCGACCCCAACGCGCCTGATCTGTACGTCGACTGGGAGTGCAAGGCGACCGAGGTGGTGAGCTTCCTGCGGATGTACGCGGGCTGCTCGGCCGATGACCCGCAGCTGCCCCCGCTGATCGGCGATCTGTCGGTCAAGAGCGAGGAGTTCCGCAAGCTCTGGGCCGCGCACACGGTCCAGGACAAGGGTCACGGCACCAAGCGGCTGCACCATCCGCTGGTGGGCGAGATGACCCTGTCGTACGAGACGCTGAGGCTGCCCGACGACCACGATCTGTCGCTGGTCACCTACCACGCGGAGCCCGGCACACGCGCGGCGGAGTCGCTGCGGCTGCTGGCCGGCTGGGGCGTGGACGAGGTGGCGGACGCCGACGCGCGGTAACGCCGTTACAGCTTGCCCGCGGCTACGCATGAGGGCGGCGGCACCCCCCCGGGGGGGTGCC
>NZ_JBHWWF010000072.1:0-18124 GCF_042736455.1 Streptomyces sp. NPDC060064 | reverse complement strand
AGATTCTCGAAATCCTCCAGCGTCGGATCCTGCGCCTGCAACATCGTGCCCATCGCACCATCAGCCACCACCACACGCGTGGCAAGCGCCTCACGAAGGGCGTCGATTCGGGTCCGGCTGTCGGCGGAGGGGGTCGGCAACGAGGCCATGGATGTGCTCCCAGGGATGCGACGGCTGTCGGCTTTGCGTCTTCCGGTGGAAGGCGCACGGAGCCAGAGTAGCCGGGCGGACCGTTGTGGGCGCGGGCGTCCCACGGGGCGGACTCCTTCCTCTTCTCGGGCTCTGCGATGACTTTTGGTCGTTGAGTACTCCCTCTGCGGTGACCAAGGTCGACATCGAGCGATAGTGTTCGGCATTGTCGAACTGCAGTGGAGAAGGGCCGACCAATGGCGAAGAACATCCAGTCGCTCGAACGAGCGGCGGCGATGCTGCGACTGCTCGCCGGCGGAGAACGCCGACTGGGCTTGTCCGACATCGCCTCGTCGCTGGATCTGGCCAAGGGCACCGCCCACGGCATTCTGCGCACGCTCCAGGCCGAGGGCTTCGTCGAACAGGACCCGGCGTCCGGCCGTTACCAGCTGGGGGCGGAGCTCCTGCGGCTCGGCAACAGCTACCTGGACGTGCACGAGCTGCGCGCCCGCGCCCTGGTCTGGACGGACGACCTGGCGCGCTCCAGCGGTGAGAGCGTCCACCTCGGGGTGCTGCACCAGCACGGCGTTCTGATCATCCACCACGTCTTCCGGCCGGACGACAGCCGCCAGGTCCTGGAGGTGGGGGCCATGCAGCCGTTGCACTCCACCGCACTCGGGAAGGTGCTCTCGGCGTACGACCCGGTGGCGCACAGCGAGGCGATGGAGGTCGAACGCAAGGTCTTCACGCCGCGGACCGTCACGGGCCCGGACGACTTCGAGTCGGTGCTCGAGCATGCGCGGGCGCGCGGCTGGGCGGCCGACATGGAAGAGACCTGGGAGGGCGTCGCCTCGGTGGCCGCGCCCATCCACGACCGGCGCCGCATGCCGGTGGGCGCGGTGGCCATCACGGGCGCGGTCGAGCGCGTCTGCAACGCCGACGAGGTGCGGTCCGAGCTGGTCGCGGCGGTACGGGACTGTGCCCGCGCGGTCTCCAGGGATCTGGGCGCCCAGCGCTTCTGAGCGGCGTTTCAGCACGGTTTGGCTCTTCGTGGATAACGATCGAGTTTTCGGCCACGGAACCCTTGACGTCGTGTTAACACCAGGGCAAAACTGCCGTGCATCGGTCGGCATTGTCGAACACCTACCGGCAATACGCGCTAGGGTGTGACAACGCCAGGGCCGGCAAACGCCCTCACCTGAGGGCGCGGACCACCGGAGGGACCCGGGGTTCGCTTTCCCTGGACGAAGGACAAAGGAGTCGCGGGTGTCCAACTCCGACATCTTCATCGGCGAGATCATTGGTACCGCCGTACTCATCCTGCTCGGTGGTGGCGTGGTCGCCGCCGTCGTACTCAAGCGCTCGAAGGCGCAGAACGCCGGCTGGCTGGCGATCACCTTCGGGTGGGGATTCGCGGTCATGACCGCGGTCTACATGACGGGCACTCTTTCCGGCGCCCACCTCAACCCTGCGGTCACCGTCGGCATCGCGATCAAGGACGGGGACTGGAGCAATGTTCCGGTCTACCTCGCCGGACAGCTGCTCGGCGCCATGATCGGCGCCACTCTGGTCTGGATCGCGTACTACGGACAGTTCCAGGCCCACCTCACGGACCCGGAGATCATCTCCGCGGCGCCGCACGAGGAAGGCCTGGTCAGCGAGGAGGCCGCACCGAAGGCCGGACCGGTACTCGGCGTCTTCTCCACCGGCCCCGAGGTCCGGGTCGTGTGGCAGAACCTGGCCACCGAGATCATCGGCACCACGGTGCTCGTGCTTGCGGTCCTGACCCAGGGCCTCAACGACAGCGGCAAGGGTCTCGGCGTCATCGGCGCACTGATCACCGCGTTCGTCGTCGTCGGTATCGGCCTCTCGCTCGGCGGACCGACGGGCTACGCCATCAACCCGGCCCGCGACCTGGGCCCGCGCATAGTGCACGCGCTGCTGCCGCTGCCCAACAAGGGCGGCTCGGACTGGGGCTACGCATGGATCCCGGTTGTCGGCCCGCTCGTCGGCGGCGCCCTTGCAGCGGGTATCTACAACCTCGCGTTCGCCTAAGCCGACCCTCTGACCTCGCAGGAGCACTCCGTGACCGACACACACACCACCGGCCCGTTCATCGCGGCCATCGACCAGGGCACCACCTCCAGCCGCTGCATCGTCTTCGACACGGATGGCCGGATCGTCTCGGTCGACCAGAAGGAGCACGAGCAGATCTTCCCGAAGCCGGGCTGGGTGGAGCACAACGCCGCCGAGATCTGGACCAATGTCCAGGAGGTCGTCGACAGCGCGGTCGCGAAGGCGGGCATCACCGCCGCCGACGTCAAGGCCATCGGCATCACCAACCAGCGCGAGACCACCGTCCTCTGGGACAAGAACACCGGTGAGCCGGTGCACAACGCCCTGGTCTGGCAGGACACCCGTACCGACGCTCTCTGCAAGGAGCTCGGCCGCAACGTCGGGCAGGACCGCTTCCGCCGCGAGACGGGCCTGCCCCTGGCCTCGTACTTCGCCGGCCCGAAGATCCGCTGGCTGCTGGACAACGTCGAGGGCCTGCGCGAGCGCGCCGAGCGCGGCGAGATCCTCTTCGGCACCATGGACTCCTGGGTCATCTGGAACCTGACCGGCGGCGTCAACGGCGGCGTGCACGTCACCGACGTCACCAACGCCTCGCGCACCATGCTGATGAACCTGCACACCCTCGACTGGGACGAGAAGATCCTCCAGTCGATGGAGGTCCCGGCCGCGGTGCTGCCGGAGATCCGTTCCTCCGCCGAGGTGTACGGGACCGCCAAGAGCGGCGCCCTCGCCGGTGTGCCGGTCGCCTCTGCGCTCGGTGACCAGCAGGCGGCCCTGTTCGGCCAGACCTGTTTCGCCGAGGGCGAGGCCAAGTCGACGTACGGCACCGGCACCTTCATGCTGATGAACACCGGTCACGAGCCCGTCAACTCGTACAACGGCCTGCTGACGACCGTCGGCTACCGGATCGGCGAGCAGGCACCGGTGTACGCCCTCGAGGGTTCCATCGCCGTCACCGGTTCGCTGGTGCAGTGGATGCGCGACCAGATGGGCCTGATCAACTCCGCGGCCGAGATCGAGACGCTCGCCTCCTCCGTCGAGGACAACGGCGGCGCGTACTTCGTGCCGGCCTTCTCCGGCCTGTTCGCCCCGTACTGGCGTCCCGACGCCCGCGGTGTGATCGCCGGCCTGACCCGCTATGTCACCAAGGCCCACATCGCCCGCGCCGTTCTCGAGGCCACCGCCTGGCAGACCCGCGAGATCAGTGACGCCATGACCAAGGACTCCGGCGTCGAGCTGACCGCGCTCAAGGTCGACGGCGGCATGACCTCCAACAACCTGCTGATGCAGACCCTCTCGGACTTCCTGGACGCACCGGTGGTGCGCCCGATGGTCGCCGAGACGACCTGTCTCGGCGCTGCCTACGCCGCCGGTCTTGCCGTCGGCTACTGGCCGGACACCGACGCGCTGCGCGCCAACTGGCGCCGGGCCGCCGAGTGGACCCCCCACATGGATGCGGACCAACGGGACCGCGAGTACAAGAGCTGGCTCAAGGCCGTCGAGCGGACCATGGGCTGGCTCGAAGACGACGCTGACGAGGAGTAAATCAAGATGACCACCCTGCAGAGCGTCCCTGCCCTGGGGACGCACCCGGCCTCCGGCTCCCTTCCGAGCCGCGCCGAGACTCGGGAGCAGCTTTCCAAGGCGACGTACGACCTCCTGGTGATCGGCGGCGGCATCCTGGGCATCTCCACCGCCTGGCATGCGGCGCAGTCCGGGCTGCGGGTGGCTCTGGTGGACGCCGGCGACTTCGCCGGCGCCACCTCCTCCGCCTCCTCCAAGCTTCTCCACGGCGGTCTGCGCTATCTGCAGACCGGCGCGGTGAAGCTGGTCGCGGAGAACCACTTCGAGCGGCGCGCGGTCTCCCGTCAGGTGGCCCCGCACCTGGCCAACCCGCTCACCTTCTATCTGCCGGTCTACAAGGGCGGACCGCACGGCGCGGCGAAGCTCGGCGCGGGCGTCTTCGCCTACTCCGCGCTCTCGGCGTTCGGTGACGGCGTCGGCCATGTCATCAGCGCGAACAAGGCGCAGCGTGATGTTCCCGAGCTGCGCACGGAGGGCCTGAAGGCCGTTGCCGTGTACGGCGACGACCAGATGAACGACTCCCGGATGGCGCTGATGACGGTGCGTGCGGCCGTCGAGTCGGGCGCCACCGTTCTCAACCACGCCGAGGTCACCGGGCTGCGCTTCACCAAGGGCCGGGTCACGGGCGCGGAGCTCAAGGACCGTCTGGACGGTACCGAGTTCGGTGTCACGGCCCGTCTGGTGCTCAACGCCACCGGTCCGTGGGTCGACCACCTGCGCCGGATGGAGAACCCGGACGCGGCTCCGTCCATTCGTCTCTCCAAGGGCGCGCACCTGGTGCTCAAGCGGACCTCGCCGTGGAAGGCCGCGCTGGCGACCCCGATCGACAAGTACCGCATCACCTTCGCCCTCCCCTGGGAGGACATGCTGCTGCTCGGTACGACCGACGAGGTGTACGAGGGCGACCCGGCGGATGTCGCGGTCAACGAGAAGGACACCGCGCAGATCCTGGACGAGGCCGCGTTCTCCATCCGGGACCAGCAGCTGTCGCGCGATCTGATCACGTACTCTTTCGCGGGTCTGCGGGTGCTGCCGGGCGGTCCCGGCGACACCTCGAAGGCCAAGCGCGAGACGGTCGTCACCGAAGGCCGCGGCGGCATGCTGTCGGTGGCCGGCGGCAAGTGGACGACCTTCCGCCACATCGGCCGTACGGTGATGAACAAGCTGGCCGCCCTGCCCGGGCAGCCGCTGGCCGAGGACATGGAGCCGATCGCGCATCTGCCGAAGAAGCTCCCGCTGCCCGGGATAGCCAACCCGAACGCGGTCGCCCACCGGCTGCTCGTCGACGGCGGCACGCCGGGCCCGCGGATGGCGGCCGACACGGCCCGTCACCTCGCCACTCACTACGGTTCGCTGTCCTTCGACATCGCACGCCTGGCCAACGAGAACCCGGCGCTCGCCGAGCGCATCCACCCGGACGCGCCGGAGATCTGGGCGCAGGTCGTGTACGCGCGTGACCACGAGTGGGCCGAGACGGCGGACGATGTGCTGCGTCGTCGTACGACGCTGACGATCCGCGGTCTGGCGACGGACGAGATCCGCGGCAAGGTCGACAAGCTGCTGATCGACAAGGCGTAACAGCACGGCACTTGTATGGCATGGGTAAGGGGCGGCCTCCCTGGAGGCCGCCCCTTACCCATGCCATACGGCCACCCATGCCATACGGCCGCCACCATGCCGCAACATCCCCCAGGGACAGTTGAAGCATGAAGTTTCAAGTGCTCTCTCTCATCAATCACGCTCCGCATCCGCTGACCCATGAGCAGCTCTCCCCCGCGGACCGGTTCGAGGAGGTACTCGCGGTCGGCGAGGCGGCCGAGCGGCTCGGCTTCGACGCGTACGCGATCGGTGAGCGTCACGCGGGCGCGTTCCTCTCGTCGAGTCCCACGGCGGTGCTGGGCGCGCTGGCCGCCCGGACCAGCAGGATCAAGCTGCTGACGGGCGTCACCGTGGTCGCGATCCTCGATCCTGTGCGGGTCGCCGAGGACTTCGCGACCCTCGACCAGATCTCACGCGGCCGGATCGAACTGGTCGTCGGCAAGGGCGCGGAGGCCGGGCACTTCGATCTCTTCGGTCTCGACGAGGCGCGCCAGTGGGACCTCCAGAAGGAGAGGTACGAGCTGCTGCGCAGACTCTGGACCGAGGAAGGCGTGGACTGGGAGGGCGAGTTCCGGCCGCCTCTGCATCAGGTGACCACGGTGCCGCGTCCGTACGCCGGGCCGCCGCGCATCTGGCACGGCTCCGCCACCAGCCTCAACTCCCCCGAGCTGGCCGCCAAGCACGGCGATCCGCTCTTCACCGCCAACGCCGTTCAGCCGCGTGAGGCGTACGCGAAGCTGATCGACCACTACCGCGAGCGCTTCGTCGCGTACGGCCATGACCCGGCCCGTGCCCATGTGGCGGCCGGCTCGGGCGGTCTGCTCATCGCGGACACGGCCGAGCAGGCGGTGACGCGCTACAAGGAGGTGTACGAGGCGCGGGTGCGGCAGAACTTCAAGTCGCATCTGGAGGGCAGAGCGGGCTACAACACTCCGTTCCGCACCATCGAGGACGCGATCGCGGACGGGCCGCAGCTGATCGGCAGCCCGCAGCAGATCATCGACAAGATCCTCGGCTGTCACCAGGTGTACCGGCACGATCTGCAGTCGATCACGGTGGACGGTTTCGGGCTCGATCGGGCGGAACAGATGGAAACCCTGCATCGATTTTCCGAGGAGATCGCCCCGATCGTGCGGAAGGAGGCTCCGACCACCCTCTGGGACGCATAATGGGTGCCGATACATCGGATGTCTGGAGGTCGCCCATGGCTGTCACCGACGAGGCCATCGAGAAGATCAAGGGAATGATCGTCTCGGGCGCGCTGCGCCCCGGCGACCGCCTCCCCAAGGAGAGCGAACTCGCCGCCGAGCTGGGGCTGTCCCGCAACTCACTGCGGGAGGCGGTACGCGCGCTGTCGCTGATCCGCATCCTGGATGTACGGCAGGGTGACGGGACCTATGTGACCAGCCTGGACCCGCAGTTGCTGCTGGAGGCGCTGAGCTTCGTCGTGGACTTCCACCGGGACGACACGGTGCTGGAGTTCCTGGCCGTACGCCGCATCCTGGAACCGGCCGCCACGGCGATGGCCGCCACCCGGATCAGCGAGAGCGAACTGGACGTACTGAGCGCCCAGCTGGACGCGCTCGGCCCGCAGCCCTCGGTGGAGGAACTGGTCGCCGCCGACCTGGAATTCCACCGCGGCATCGTCCAGACCTCGGGCAATTCGGTGCTCTGCTCACTGCTGGACGGGCTCTCCGGACCGACCACCCGGGCGAGGGTCTGGCGCGGGCTGACGCAGGAGGACGCGGTCAGCCGTACGCTCCACGAGCACCGGGCGATCCTGTCGGCGCTCCGCGACCGCGACGCGGAGGCGGCGAAGTCGTGGGCGACGGTGCATATCGCGAGCGTGGAGCAGTGGCTGAGGTCAACTCTGTAGCGGGGGGTCCGCCCCGAACCCCCACGCCTCAATCGCCGGCGGGGCTTGATCTGCCCGGGGACAAGCCCCGCGCAGCGGCCCCGCCCCCCGCCGCGTCAGTCCTGCTTCTCCCCGCTCGCGAAGCGGGAGATCACCAGCGCGACAATGATGATCGCTCCGTTCAGGAACTGGTTCCACAACGCCGGCACTCCGCCCAGCGTCATCACATTGACGACCAGCTGGAGGGTCAGCACACCGGTCAGCGCGCCGAAGAGCGTGCCGCGGCCGCCCTTGAGGCTGATCCCGCCGATCACGGCCGCGGCGAACACCTGGAAGATCCAGCCGTTGCCCTGGGTGGCCGCGACCGAGCCGTAGTGGCCGGTGTAGAGGATGCCGGCGAAGGCGGCGAGCAGGCCGCCGACGGCCAGCACGATCCAGGTGATCCGGTCGACGCGGATACCGGCCGCCCGGGCCGCCTCCGGGTTGCCGCCGATCGCGTACAGCGCGCGCCCGTGGCGCAGATACGCCAGTCCCGCGCCGCCGATGGCGAAGAGTGCCAGACAGATCCACACGGCGGCCGGCGCGCCGAGCCAGTCGGTCTTGCCCAAGTACCTGAAGGACTCCGGGACATCGGTGATCGACTTGCCCTCGGTGATGCCGATGTGAAGGCCACGCAGCATGGTGAGCATGCCGAGCGTGGCGATGAAGCCGTTGACACGCAGCTTCAGCATCAGAAAGCCGTTGATCGCGCCGATCGCCGTACCGACCAGCAGACAGAGCGGGATCGCCGTCCAGACCGGCAACAGCTCCAGGCCCGCGAAGCGCCCGCCCTCCGTCGGCAGGACCAGCCACATGGCGATGACCGGCGCGATGCCGATCGTCGACTCCAGCGACAGATCCATCCGGCCGCAGATCAGGATCAGCGCCTGGCCGAGGACCAGCAGGCTGAGCTCGGAAGACTGCTGGACCACGCTGATCAGGTTGTTCGAGGTGAGGAAGACCGGCGAGACGATGAAACCGATCACCATCAGCACCAGAATCACCGGCACCAGCGAGAAGTCGCTCCATCGGATCAGCCGCAGCCGGCTGCGCGGGCTCGCGGTCTTGAGCTCGTCGGCCGTGAGCGGCCGTATCGTCCCGGTCATTCCTGCTCCCCCACACCTTCCATGGCGGCGACCAGTTCGCGGTCGGTCCACCCACTGCCGAACGTCGCGACCACCCGCCCGTGGAAGAGGGCGAGCACCCGGTCACACACCCGCAGATCGTCCAGCTCGTCCGAGATGATCACGGCCGCGCTGCCCTCGTCCGCCACCCGTCGTACGACTGAGAGCAGCGAGTCCTTGGACTTCACATCGACGCCCGCGGTGGGCCGGACCGCCACCAGCGCGCTGGGTCTACGGGCCAGGGCGCGGGCGACCACGACTTTCTGCTGGTTGCCGCCCGAGAGGCCGGAGACGGGCTGCTCCGGTCCCTGCGTCTTGATGTCGAGCGAAGAGATCATGGACTGGGCGAATTCCCTTGTACGAGACGGCAGTACGGTCCCCCAGGGGCCGAGCTGGTCGGTGACGGTGAGCGTGGCGTTCTCGGCGACGCTGCGGCCGATGACCAGCCCTTGAAGGTGGCGGTCCTCGGGGATGTAACCGATACCGGCGTCGAGCGCGTGCGGGACGCTGCCCGGCTTCACAGCCCGGCCGCGTACGGTGATCCGTCCCGCGCTCGCCCTGCGCATACCGACCAGGGTTTCGCCGAGGGCGGTGTTGCCGCTGGCCGCGGCCCCGGCAAGACCCAGCACCTCGCCGGGCCGCACCTCCAGGTCGAGCGGCTCGAACTCGCCCTCCAGGGTGAGGCCTTCGGTACGCAGTACCGGCTCCTCGTCCCGGACCGCGCCGACGGGCGCGTGCCACGTCGACGGGCCGCCGGTGGACTCCCCCGTCATGGCCGTGACCAGGTCGTCCTTGGAGAGTTCCGCGACCGGGGCGGTGATGACATGGCGGGCGTCGCGGTAGACGGTGACGGCGGTGCACAGTTCGTACACCTCCTGCAGATGGTGGGAGATGAAGAGGAACGCCACTCCCCGGCGCTGCAGTTCGCGCAGTTTGGTGAAGAGCCGCTGGATTCCGCGGGCGTCGAGCTGCGCGGTCGGTTCGTCGAGGACGATCAGCCGCGCACCGAAGGACAGGGCGCGGGCGATTTCCACGAACTGGCGCTGCTCGACGGCGAGATCCTTCGCCCTGGTCCTGGGGTCGACGCTCACTCCGTATCCGGCGAGGAGCTCCTCGGCGCGCCGCCGCAGCTGCCGCCAGCTGATGAAGCGGCTACCGGCGTCGAAGCGATTCAGGAAGAGGTTCTCGGCGACGGTCAGATCAGGGACGACCATCGACTTCTGGTAGACGCAGGCGACCTTGGACTGCCAGGCCGCCATGTCCCCGAAGGGCGGCGCCGGCTCGCCGTTGAAGCTCACCTCGCCCGCGTCCGGCCGGTGCAACCCGGTGAGGACGCTGACCAGCGTGGACTTGCCCGCGCCGTTGCGCCCGACCAACGCGTGCGACTCGCCGGGCGCGACGGTGAGGCGTACACCGTCGAGCGCCACGGTCGGACCGAAGCGCTTGACGATGCCTGCCGCGTGTACGGCGGCCGGTGCCTGGTGCTCCATGGCTAGCTCTTCTTCTCCAGCTGGTTGGCCCACAGCTTCGGGTCGTCGACGTTCTCCTTGGTCACCAGTGGCGCGGGCAGCTGGTCCTCGAACCCGTTCGGGATCTTGATGATCGTGGACTCATGGTCGGTCGGCCCCTCCTTGGGGGTCTTTCCGTCCAGCGCCTGCTTGGCCCAGTACAGCGCGTACTTGGCGTACAGATCGGCGGGCTGGGAGACCGTGGCGTCGATCTTCCCGGCCTTGATGGCGTCGAGCTCCTCCGGGATGCCGTCGTTGGAGATGATCGTGATGTGGCCCGGGGTGCCGGGGGCCTTCAGCAGCTTCTTCTGCTCGAGCAGCGCGAGTGTGGGCTGCAGGAACACACCGCCGGCCTGCATATAGATGCCGTTGATGTCGGGGTGCGCGGCGAGTGTGGACTGGAGCTTGGCGGACGCGACATCGCCCTTCCAGTCGGTGGCGAGCTCGAAGACCTTGATGCCGGGGAAGTCCTTGGCCATACAGGACTTGAAGGCCTCGGAGCGGTCCCGGCCGTTGATGGAGGACAGGTCGCCCTGGAACTCCACGACCTTGCCCTTGCCCTTCAGCTGCTCGCCGAGGTACTTGCAGGCCTTCTCGCCGTACGCGCGGTTGTCGGCCCGGACCACCATGTAGACCTTGCCCTTGTCGGGCCGGGTGTCGACGCTGACGACCGGGATCTTCTTCTCCTGAAGGCTCTGCAGCGACTCGGCTATCGCGCCGGTGTCCTGCGGGGCCATGACGACGGCCTTGGCGCCCTGGTCGGTGAAGGTCTGGACGTTGGCGACCAGCTTTCCGATGTCGTTCTGGGAGTTGGTCAGGGACAGCGCGTCGACCTCGCCGTCCTTGACGCCGTTCTCCATGTACTGCTGGTAGGAGTTCCAGAAGTCGCTGTCGCTGCGCGGCAGATCGATGCCCACCTTGCCCCCGGCGGACCCGCTGCCCGAGTCACGGTTGCAGCCCGCGAGGGCCGTCACGGCCAGAAGTACTGCGCAGGCCGCGGCACTTGTCGTACGCACTCTCATTGTCCCGTCCTTCGGTGGTGTCGGCTCAGGGCGCTTGGTTCGGGGGACGCAGGCGCAGGCCCTGCATTCCGCCGTCGACGGCGAGTGCCGTGCCGGTGACGGCGGCCGCGGCGGGGCCGGCGAGATAAACGATGGCGGCGGCGACCTCGTCCGCCGCGACCAGCCGTCCGGTGGGCTGGCGGGCCTCGAGGGCGGCACGTTCGGCCGCGGGGTCGGCGGCCCGGTCGAGCAGGCCGCCGATCCACGGGGTGTCGGCGGTGCCGGGGTTGACGCAGTTGACGCGGATGCCTTCGCGGACATGGTCGGCGGCCATGGCGAGGGTGAGTGAGAGGACCGCGCCCTTGCTGGCGCTGTACAGGGCGCGCTGGGGCAGTCCTGCCGTGGCTGCGACGGAGCATGTCTGGGTGATGGAGACATGGCCGGGGCGGTTCGCGGCGGCGCGGCGCAGATGCGGCAGGGCGTGGCGGGCCACCCGCACCATGCCGAGCACATTGATGTCGAGGACGCGCCGCCATTCCTCGTCGGCGTTGTCGGCGACGGTGCCGATGGCGCCGATACCGGCGTTGGAGACGACGGTGTGCAGGGCGCCGAACTCCGCCGCGGCCCTGTCGACGGCCGTGCGGACCGCGGCGTCGTCGGTGACATCGGCCTTGAGGGCGAGGACGCCGTCCGGCGCTCCCGCCGTCTCGCGGTCGAGTACGGCGACCTGGGCGCCGCGGCTGAGCAGCAGTGTCGCGACGGCGGCGCCGATGCCCGAGGCGCCGCCGGTCACCAGCGCGGACAGTCCCTCGAAGTCCCTTGCTCCGCTCATGAGTTGACCTCCTCGATGGTGCGGCGGGCCTGCCAGACGGGCCCCTCGGGATAGCGGTGGGCGGCGATCGACTCGGGGAGCATGCGGGCGGAGAAGCCCGGTGCGCGCGGTGCGACATAGCGTCCGGAGGCGATCACGGCGGGGTCGGTGAAGTGCTCGTGGAGGTGGTCGACGTACTCGATGACCCGGTCCTCCCAGCTGCCGGAGACGGCGACGTAGTCGAACATGGCCAGATGCTGGACGAGCTCGCACAGTCCTACCCCGCCGGCGTGCGGGCAGACGGGGACGCCGTATTTGGCCGCGAGCAGCAGGATCGCGATGTTCTCGTTGACACCGGCGACACGCGCGGCGTCGATCTGGACGAAGTCGACGGCCCCGGCCTGGAGCAGCTGTTTGAAGACGACGCGGTTGGCGGCATGCTCGCCGGTGGCGACCTTGACCGGCTGGCCGGCGCGGACGGCGGCGTGGCCGAGGATGTCGTCGGGGCTGGTCGGCTCCTCGATCCAGTGCGGTTCGTACGGGGCGAGTGCCGTCATCCAGCGCAGGGCATCGGCAACGTCCCAGCGCTGGTTGGCATCCACGGCGATGCGTACGGACGGGCCGACAGCGGCGCGGGCCAGCTTCATCCGCCGTATGTCGTCGCCGAGGTCCGCGCCGACCTTCAGCTTGATCTGGCCGAAGCCGTCGGCGACCGCTTCCTTGGCCAGCGCCACCAGCTTCTCGTCCGAGTAGCCCAGCCAGCCGGGCGAGGTGGTGTACGCGGGATAGCCCCTCTCCCGCAGGTTCGCGGCCCGCTCGGCCCGGCCGGGTTCCGCGGCCCGCAGGATGGCCAGCGCCTCGTCCCGGGTCAGGACGTCGGTCAGATAGCGGAAGTCGACGAGTGAGACCAGCTCCTCGGACGACATCGCGGCAAGGAACTCCCACACCGGCCGGCCTGCGCGCTTCGCCGCCAGGTCCCAGGCCGCGTTGACGACCGCGCCGGCGGCCATGTGCATCACGCCCTTCTCCGGGCCGAGCCAGCGCAGCTGTGAGTCATGGGTCAGGTCGTGGTGGAGCGCGGCCAGGTCGGCTGCGGTACGGGGCGCCGGGCGCCCGACCACATAGGGACGCAGCGCTTCGATGGCCGCGGCGGTGACATCGTTGCCGCGCCCGATGGTGAAGCAGAAGCCGTGTCCCTCGGCCCCGTCGGTCGCGCGCATCACCACATAGGCGGCGGAGTAGTCGGGATCCGGGTTCATGGCGTCCGAGCCGTCGAGCTGTTCCGAGGTGGGAAAGCGGATGTCGTGGACCTCGAACTCCGTGACGGTCTGACTCATGCACGCACCCCCGCGAGACGAACATCGGAGAACATCGGACCTCTTGGTCATCCGATGTATAGCGCCGTCCACGCGGCAACGTCCAGGGCAGGGACGAAATTTCTCGGACACAGCTCGGATGAATCGACTGCCGGACGTCTGACTCTCCGACGTATGCCCTATCGAGCGGAAGTTCACCCGGCCGTGCAAGGGGGCTGCGGCGAGGTGCCCCGTAAGCCGTAAGGTTGGGGCGTAGACAAGGAACTTCGGAAGGAGGCACTGGGTGATCGAGCTCGAGGGGGTACCCGAGCTGATCGACCCGGTCATGGTGGCCGCGTTCGAGGGCTGGAACGACGCCGGCGACGCCGCCTCCACCGCGGTCGCACACCTGGACCGGGAATGGAAGGGCGAGGTCTTCGCGGCGCTCGACGCCGAGGACTACTACGACTTCCAGGTCAACCGGCCCACGGTGTGGCTGGACGGCGGGGTACGGAAGATCACCTGGCCCACAACCCGGCTCTCCGTGGTCCGCATCGGCGGCGAGAAACCGCGCGACCTGGTGCTGGTCCGCGGCATCGAGCCATCCATGCGCTGGCGCTCGTTCTGCAACGAGATCCTGGGCTTCGCCCATGAGCTGGGCGTCGAGATGGTGGTGATTCTGGGCGCGCTGCTCGGCGACACCCCGCACACCCGGCCGGTGCCGGTCAGCGGGATCACCTCTGACCCGGATCTGGCCAGAACCATGGATCTGGAAGAGACCAGGTACGAGGGGCCGACCGGCATCGTCGGCATTCTCCAGGAGGCGTGCACGCATGCGGGGGTGCCGGCGGTGAGTCTGTGGGCCGCGGTGCCGCACTATGTGTCGCAGCCGCCCAACCCCAAGGCGACGCTGGCGCTGCTGAACCGTCTTGAGGACCTCATCGGCCTCCGTATCCCGCTCGGCGAACTGCCCGAGGACGCACGGGCCTGGCAGCTGGGCGTGGATCAACTGGCCGCCGAGGACAGCGAAGTGGCGGAGTACGTCCAGACGCTGGAGGAGGCACGGGACACCGCGGAGCTTCCCGAGGCTACGGGCGAGGCCATCGCCCGCGAGTTCGAGCGGTATCTGCGGCGACGCGACGGGGGTCCCGGGCATGCGACCGACGGGGGCGAGGCCAGTTCGTATCTGCGCGACACCTCCAGCGGGCGCACCCGGCCGCCGATGCCACCGCGTGCGGAGGCGGAGACCGAAGCCGGGACCGGGACCGAACCTGGAACCGGATCGGGCACCGAAGCCGAAGCGGAAACCGAGTCGGAATCCGGTGGCGAGGAAGATTCCTCGGAGGACTGAGACATCTGACTGAAGTGCGGGGCGGCGCCGGTGGGCGGCGCCCCGCACCTTACGTTCACATCGTGTTCTTTACGTCGTGCTCATAGGACTTGAGGTACTCAGACCTGGTCCACCGCAACCGCGTCGTACGTCGTGTCGGGTGTCGGCTCCACATCGAAGCGGGCGTTGGGCAGATAGATCCGCTCGCCCCAGGCCGCCGCCGTCGTGGGAATTCTGAAGCGCTCCGGATCGGTGATGCGCGCGACAGCCGTGCCGCGGGTGCCCGAGTCATTGAGTCGCAGCACATCGATGGCGTTCTGCGCCTGCTGTACGACATAGAGGGTGCGGCCGAGCAGCAACAGGCCGTCGCCGTTGGGGAGTCGGGTGTCTCCGATGTCGACTCGCCGCGCGATGCCGGTACGCGGATCGACCCGCATCAGACCGCCGCCGCCGACCACGGTGTTGACCAACAGCAGGGCGCGCCCGTCCGGTGTGCGCTCGATGCCATTGGCCGTGAAAGAGGGCCCCTGCTCCCAGTCGCCGCCCAGCGGGACGGTCGCCACCCTGTCGCCCGGCTCGTCGTGCCGGCCGAGCGGGAGGCGATAGATCTGCGGTTTGAACGAGTCCGTGAACCAGGCGGTGCCCGGCGTGAGGATCACATCGTTGACCATGGTGCCGTCGGAGCCGACGGTGAAGGTCTTCAGCAGCTTCCCCGAGCGGACCTCGATGACCCGGATCTCCCGGCTCACACCGCCGCAGACGAACAGCAGCCGCTCGCTCCGGTCAATTTTGAGTCCGACCGAGGGGTGGTCCACTCCGAGACCGTGGCTGATGACGCTTCCCCGGCCGGTGGCCAGGCTCGCTCGGTAGATATCGCCGGTGGCTATCGACCCGAAGTAGGCATAAGGACTCTGTCCGATGGCGATCCCTTCGGGCTGGAAGCCGTTCGGCAACGGGAAACGGGTGGGCAGACGCGTACCGGTTAATTCGGCCGCCCGGGCCACGCCTTCCCCTGGGGCAAGGAGTGCCGCGCCGGCCATGGCCGCGGCTGCTCCGAGCACTCCTCGACGTGCGAAGGAACGGTGCATGGAGTCGTCCTTCCGACAAGTGTTCTACAGACCCATTCACCTCAGCACACGGCCGGCTTCTCCGCAGTGTTTGGCCGAATTGTGGCGTGACATCTTCTTCCAGCCGAATTGCACGGGGTTCCCATTCAGCTTGATTTAAAACGTATTTCGCGTAAGCAGGGTGGACGGGCTGCGGCGGAGGGAGCAGGGTGGCCACCACGCAGACCGAGCACAGAGCAAGCAGAGACCGAGCACAGACCGAGCACGGACAACGCACAGTCCACGAACGACAAGGAGCACGGCACCCGAAGGGAGCGGTCATAGCGATGACCGATCAGGCACTCCCAGGTCAGGAACCCGGAACTGCGGGCCCTGGACCCGACGGAGCTGGATTCACCTATCAAGGAGCCGAGCCGGAGCTGATCGTCGTCGCACGGGCCGAGGCCCGGCTGCGCGCCGACACCCAAGGCGTACGGTCGGCCTCCGGGGCGGACATCTCCGCACTGAACATGTTCCTGAGCGACGAACAGCTCGCGCTGGAACCGGTGTTCGGCAGTGAGGAGCGGACCCGGTCCGCTCTGCCTCCGCAGCCGGAGGGACCGGCCGACGGCGGCCGGGGCACGCTGCCGGACCTCTCGCTCTTCTACCGGGTACGGGGCGGCGGGGACCGGACCGAGGAGCTCACCGCCCGGCTGGCCGCCCTCCCCGAGATCGAGACGGCGTACCTCAAGCCCGGCGCCGTACCCGCTCGGACGGCACCCCACGGCGCCACGGCGAAAGCCCGGCCCGAAGAGGCCAAGCGGCTCAAGGAAGGCGCACCCGCGACACCGGACTTCACCGGCCGCCAGGGCTACTTGGCGCCCGCGCCCGAGGGCGTGGACGCGTACTGGGCCTGGCAGCGGCCGGGCGGCTCCGGACAGAACGTCACCGTCGTCGATGTCGAAGGAGCCTGGCAGCTGGGCCATGAGGACCTGGCGGAGAAGCTCGCCGGCATCGTCGTCGGCAATCCGGTCCAGGACATCGCATGGCGCAACCACGGCACGGCGGTCCTCGGCATCATCGGCGGGGACCGCGACGAGAAGGGGATCACCGGTATCGCTCCCGAGGCGCTGACCGCGGCGGCGTCGTTCCAGGGCATCGGCTCCGCCGCGGCCATCCATGCCGCGGCCGAGCGCCTCACCCACGGCGACCTCCTCCTGATCGAACTCCACCGGCCGGGACCGCGGTTCGACCACGAGGAACGCGACGACCAGCGCGGCTACATCGCGCTGGAGTGGTGGCCGGACGACTTCGCCGCGATCCGCTGGGCGACATCGAAGGGCGTCCTGGTCGTGGAGGCGGCCGGCAACGGCGGCGAGAGCCTGGACGACGCGGTGTACGAGCGCAGGCCGGACGCGTTCCCCGAGTGGTGGCGCAACCCCTTCAACCCGTCGAACCAGCCCTCCGGTGCGGTCCTCGTCGGCGCGGGCGCTCCCCCGCCCGGGACGCACGGCCGCGACCACGGTCCCGACCGCTCGCGGCTGGCGTTCTCCAACTACGGCGCGCGGCTGGACGCCCAGGGCTGGGGCCGCGAGGTCACCACGACCGGCGGCTTCTGGGACCGGGCGGGTGACCTGCAGGGCGGCGCGGAGGAGATCGCCTGGTACACGGACACCTTCTCCGGCACCTCCTCGGCCTCGCCGGTGGTGGTCGGCGCCCTGGCGGCCCTGCAGGGCATCCTCAAGGCCGCGCACCTCGCACCGATGGGCCCCGAGCAGGCCCGCGAGGTGCTGCGCAGGACCGGTTCGCCGCAGCAGGACGCTCCGGGGCGCCCGGCCTCGCAGCGGATCGGCAACCGCCCCGACATCAAGGCGGCGGTCACCGAGCTGGTGCCGTCGTCGGTCGGCTCGGGACAGGCGGAGCGGTACTGGGACGAACTGATGCCGTACCCGCGTGAACTTCCGCCGCGCCTGAGGCTGTTCGTGGCCGGCGCGTGGCGCAACCTCAACCACCCCGCCCCTGAAGTCCGCCAGGCGGTACATGCCGCCTTCGCGGGGGGCCGGCCGGACGTACGCGTCTGGTACTCGGACGACGAGGTCGTGGGCCTGGTCGTCGCCGGATGAATCGAAAGGGAAGGTGAACATCGCATGAGCACCACCCCGCAGATGAACCCCAGCTCCATGAGTCAGCAGTACGGCCAGCAGCAGCACGGGCAGCAGCACGGACAGCAGCAGTACGGTCAGCAGCAACCGTTCGGCCGGCTGCAGGGCGCAAGCACCTCTCCGCCCCCGCAGGGTCAGCAGATGAGCCAGCAGCCGCTCCAGCAGCTGCAGCAGCTCGGCCAGCAGCAGCCCTACCAGCAGCTGCTCCAGCAGCTCGGCCAGCAGAGCCAGCAGCAGGGCCAGCAACAGCAGGGCCAGGGCCAGCCGCTGATCCTGCCGAGCGCGATCGACAGCCAGGCCATCACCAGTGGTGTGGCCGAGCACTTCTGGGACGTCGTGACGCCCCTGCCCGGCCAGCCGGTCATCCTCTACCTGTTCATCCAGGGCGCCTGGCGTCAGCTGGTGAACCCGAACCAGATCACGCATGACGAGGTCCAGGAGGCCTTCGCCTTCGGGCAGCAGGTCATCGGGTTCTGGGACACCAACAACGCCGGTGTGCTCGCGGCGATCGTGGTGAACAAGTAGCACGTCGGCTCAGAGGGCGCCGGGCGGGCAGCGGCCCCTG